>CAKZHN010000403.1 GCA_936924235.1 uncultured Rhodoplanes sp.
GAGTTCAGACGTGTGCGCTTCCGATCTATCCTGACAAAGCCAAGGCTGGAATGGCGGATCGCGTCGGAGACCGCGCGCTTGGCGGCCTTGGTGGCGTCGCGTCCGTGAACATCGACCCCCATGCCCATCTCGGTGACACACCGCACACGTCCCATCGGTCTGTTCCTTTGCTTGTCAGGCGGCCTTGCCTGTCACACCATAAAATAGACCCGCATAACTTGCACGAAAGCGCACCCGATGCTGCTTCGGCAGCAGAACTTCGCTATTCATCAGGCGACATCCACCCAGGATTTGATCGTTCCCGTGCCGGCTGACCCGCTCTCCATTTTGAAGACGATTTACGGCTATGACGCCTTCCGCGGGCAGCAACGGGAGATCATCGAGCATGTGATCTCGGGACACAACGCCTTCGTCCTGATGCCGACTGGCGGGGGCAAGTCGCTCTGCTACCAGATCCCGGCGCTGGTCCGCCCGGGCATTGGCCTTGTCGTGTCGCCTCTGATCGCGCTGATGGAAGATCAGGTGGCCGCGCTGAGACAGGCCGGCGTGAAGGCTTCGGCGCTCAATTCGCAGCTCTGGGGCGCGGAAAAGGATCTGCTCTGGCGCGACATCGAGCGCGGCGAGCTGGACCTCCTCTACATGGCCCCGGAAACGCTGCTCAAGAGTCTCGACCGGCTGAAGTCGGCGCCGCTCTCTCTCATCGCCATCGACGAGGCCCACTGCGTTTCGCAATGGGGTCATGATTTCCGGCCCGAGTACCGCGCGCTCGACTGCCTCGCGGGCATCTTTCCCGATGTGCCGCGCATTGCGCTAACCGCGACAGCAGACACGCCGACCAGGGCGGAGATCGTCGAACATCTGAAGATCGGCGCTGAAAACAGTTTTGTCGCCGGTTTCGACCGTCCCAACATCCGCTACGGCGTCGCCGAAAAGACGGGCACGACGCAGCAGATGCTTCGCTTCCTCGAGTCCCGCAAGGGCGAGAGCGGCATCGTCTATTGTCTGTCCAAGCGAAAGACCGAGGAGGTCGCTGCCACCCTCAACGAGCACGGCCACACTGCGCTGCCCTACCACGCCGGCATGGAAATGAGGGCGCGGCAAACCAACCAGCGCCGCTTCCAGCTCGAGCAAGGCCTGATCATGGTGGCCACTATCGCGTTCGGCATGGGCATCGACAAGCCCGATGTGCGCTTTGTGCTGCATGTCGATCTGCCCAGCAGCATCGAAGCCTACTACCAGGAGACCGGGCGCGCGGGCCGCGACGGTCTGGCCTCCGAAGTGCTCATGCTCTATGGCGCAGGCGACATGGCGCTGCGCCGCCGTTTCATCGACGAGACCGAGGCCCCCGATGCGCGCAAGCGGATGGAGCATCGCAAGCTCGACGCGCTGCTGGGCTTTGCCGAGTCCTGCCAGTGCCGCCGGCAGGTGCTGTTGCGCTATTTCGGCGACAATTGCGAGCCTTGCGGCAATTGCGACGTCTGCCTCGACCCGCCGGAGACATTTGACGGCACCGTCGACGCCCAGAAGCTTCTGTCCTGCATCTACCGCACCGGCGAGCGCTTCGGGCAGGCGCACGTCATCTCGGTTCTGCTCGGCGAGACCGACGAACGCATCGAGCGCCTGGGCCACGACAAGCTGTCCACGTTCGGCATCGGCACGGCGCACGGCCGCGACGCCTGGCGCTCGATCATCCGCCAGCTCGTGGCGCATGGACTGATCGACGTGGACGTGGCGGGCCACGGCGGCTTGTCGATCTCGGCCAAAGGCCGCGAGTTCCTGCGCGAGAAGCCGTTCATCAGCCTGCGCGTCGTGAAGAAGGCCAAGCCGAAGGGGAAGGCCTCGCGCCGCGAGGCCAAGGAGGCGCTATCGCTTGACGATCGTCTCCTGTTCGAGAAGTTGCGGGCCCGGCGTCTGGAGCTCGCCAAGGCCGCGAACGTGCCGCCCTATGTCATTTTTCATGACAAGACGCTGATGGAAATGGCTGCGCGCACGCCGCGGTCCGCAGTCGAGCTCGCCGATATCTCCGGCGTCGGCGATGCCAAGCTCGCGCGATATGGGGACGCGTTCCTTGCGGTGATCAAGGAACACAGATGAGGGTCGGGGCGTGTGACTATCCGCCGCCGAATTGCTGCTGGTCGCGGCGCGTCGCCCAGTGGGTGAAGCGCCGTTCGAGTAGCGCGAAGATCACGTAGGTGGCGATCCCCATCGCGGCGATCACGAACACGCCGGCGAACATCAGCGGCACGCGGAACTGCGAGGCCGACTGGATCATCAGGTAGCCGATGCCGTCATTCGATGCGATGGTCTCCGAGATCACCGAGCCGACGAAGGCCAGCGTGATCGCGACCTTCAGCGAGGCGAAGAAGTACGGCATGGTGCGCGGCAGGCCGACTTTGCGCAGGATGTCGAGCGGCGTCGCGCCGAGCGAGCGCAGCACGTCCTCCATCTCCGGCTCGACGGTGGCGAGCCCAGTGGCGACGTTCACGGCGATCGGAAAGAACGAGAGCAGGAACGCGGTGGTGATGGCCGGCGGCTGGCCGATGCCCATCCACACCACCAGGATCGGCACCACGGCAGCCTTCGGAATCGAGTTGATGCCGACCAGCAGCGGATAGAGCCCCGCATAGGCCAGCCGGAACGAGCCGATGATGATGCCGAGCAGCCCGCCGATCACGATGCCGAGTGCGAACCCGATCATGGTGTTCATCAACGTGAACAGCGCGTGGTCCATGATCGGACCGCGGTATTGCAGGAACGCCTCGTAGATCGCGACCGGTGAGGGCAGGATGAACGGCCGGATGCCGAAGGCGACGACGGCCAGTTGCCAGACGATCAGCAGCCCGCCGATCACCAGCCAGGGCATCGCGAATTCGAGGCGGCGGCGGTTCGGAGTCATGTTCCGGTTATCGTAACAAGCTGCCCCGCGAAATCATCCGGCGAACTTGCGGTCCGCCGCGGGCGGCAGGAAGCGGCCATCATAGATATCGGCGACCGTGATGTTCTTTGAGAACTTCAGCCCGTCGGCCAGCACCACGAGGCCGTCGGTGAGCCGCTTCTCGTCGATGAAGCCGATGCCGTTCTGCTTCACTTCGGGCGTCTTGATCAGGCGGTCGAGCACCCAGGAGATGCGCGGCACCTCGACCTCGGGGCGCAGGAGCTTGTCGCGCTTCACCACCGCGGCGATCGCGGCCTTGCGATCGCGGTCGGCCGCGACCCAGGCCCGCGCGCAGCCGAGCGCCATGCGCTTCACCAAGTCCGGGTTCTTCTCGATCATCTCGCGGCTCGCGATCAGCGAGTTGCCCGGGAAGTTGAAGCCGAAGTCCTTGAAGTAGAGCAGGTTGATGTCTTCGATCTTGACGCCGTTGTCGACCAGATTGAACAGCGCCGTGTAGTCGAACGCGATGGTGGCGTCGACATCGCCCTTCATCAGCATGGCCTCGCGGAGTTTCACGTCGAGGTTCATGCGGGTGAAGGACGCCGGATCGACGTTGTTGCGCGCCAGAAGCGCCGGCAGGATCTTGGAGCCGGCGTCGGACGCGCTGGTGCCGAGCTTGATGCCGGCAAGGTCCTTCAGCGATTTCACCGGCTTCTTCTTCCAACTCATGATCACGGCCGGAAACACGTCGAAGATCGTCATGATGATCTTCGGTGCGGCCTCCGGATTACGCCCGGCGAATTCGGCGACCGCGCTCGCGTCCGCGAGGCCGAACTGATAGCTGCCGTTGGCGACGCGCGTGAGCGTATCGCCCGAGCCCGCCGAGCCGTCGGACGTCACGTCGAGCCGCAGATCGCGGAAGATGCCGTTCTCGGCGGCGAGGAACATCGGCGCGTTGCCGCCATAGATACGGAATTCGAGGCTGAGCTTGACGGCGTCGGCGGCTTGCGCGCTCACGACCGCGGGCATGGCGATCAATCCCGCGGCGGCGCCCGCACCCGATTTGAGCAGCGAGCGCCGGGTCAGCGCGGTTTTCGAGAATGCCATGGCTCAACTCCTGTGAGACGCCACGGTTGCCCGCGCACAGCGGAGCAACCTTGCAGTCAGATGTTCGATGTCCGGTATCGTGCAGTATCCGTGCCAGCGCGGCGCGGGCTCATTCCTCCGACGTGGCGACCTGGGCGATCTCCTGGCCCGCCGCGACGATCGCCTTGATGATGTTGGCGTAGCCGGTGCAGCGGCAGATCTGTCCGCTCAGTTCGTGCCGCACGGTAGCCACATCGGGCCTCGAATGTCTGCGCAGAATGTCGCGGGCCATGATCAGCATGCCGGGCGTGCAGAAACCGCATTGCAGCGCGTGGCTTTCGTGGAAGTGCCGGCGCAGCAGTTCCATCACCGGGTCGCTGCGCAATCCTTCCAGCGTCTGCACGGCGCGGCCGTCGCACATCACGGCGAGCGACAGGCAGGAGCGGGTGGCCTTGCCGTCCATGACGACGGTGCAGGCGCCGCAGGCGCCGTGCTCGCAGCCGAGATGCGTCGCGGTCAGCCCGCAGCGGTCGCGCAGAAAGTCGGCCAACGACTGCCGCGGCTCGACGTCGTCGGCGATCTTCACGCCATTGAGCTCGATGGTGACCGCCGTCATTGCGCCCGCATGTTCCGTGCGGCATGCAGCACGTTCGCGGTGTGCATGCGCT
Organism: uncultured Rhodoplanes sp.; assembly: GCA_936924235.1. Lineage (GTDB taxonomy): Bacteria > Pseudomonadota > Alphaproteobacteria > Rhizobiales > Xanthobacteraceae > Z2-YC6860. The sequence goes on from CAKZHN010000403.1 coordinate 4,630, forward strand.
TCTGATAGTCGTCGAGTTCGCCGAAATACGCGTTGAGGTCCGCCCTGATCGCTACGCGGATGTCCTGCTCGCTGCTGTCGGGAATTTCCAGCTGTGCCGCGGTCGCGACCAGCGCGCGCGGCTTCGGTCCCGCGGCGCCGAGCACCGCCTTCACCGGGCCGCCTTTGCCCGCCGCGACGACGACCGCGAGCGACTGGGCGAAGGCGCCGCTCTTGCGCGCCACCTTCGAAAACCCCCAGCGGAACGACGCCGGCGGTGCCGGAATATCGAAGCCCATGATGATGTCGCCGGTGCTCAGCGTCGTCTCATAGGGGCCCTGGATGAAGTCGTCGATGCTCTGCACCCGTACGCCGTTGCGACCGACGATGCGCAGCGTTGCGCCGAATGTCGAAAGGAAGACAGGCCAGTCGGCCGCAGGATCGGCCAGCGCCACGCTGCCGCCGATGGTGCCGTGATTGCGCACCGCGCGGTAGGAGATCTGACCGGCGATCGCGCGCATCAGGCCGTTGAACACGTCCGGCGTCTCGCCGTCCTCGATCGCGGCGTGCGTCGTCAGTGCGCCGAGCCAGACGCTGTCCGGCGTGCGCGTCACGATCTTGAGGTCATCGAGCCGGCTGAGGTCGACCAGAAGATCGGGCAGCGCCACGCGCAGCGCCAGCATCGGCATCAGCGACTGGCCGCCGGCAATGGCTGCGGTGGTCGCGCCGCGGCGGCCGAGCGCGACGCTCGCCTCGGCGACGGTCTTCGGCCGCACATAGTCGAAGGGCGCGGGCTTCATGACCGGCCGCCCATGTTCAGCGGATCGTTGTCGCGGCGGGCGCGCTCGACGGCGTCCGACACGCGGCGCGGCGTCAGCGGCGTCTCGTTGAAGCTTGCGCCGATGTTGCGGAACGCGTCGGCCACGGCATTGGCGAGCGCTGCCGGCGGCGCGATCGCGCCGCCTTCGCCGAGACCCTTCACGCCGTATTCGGTGGCCAGCGCCGGCGTCACCATGTGGGCGACGCGCACGGTGGGAATCTCCGGTGCGCACGGCACCATGTAGTCGCCGAACGTGGTGGCGAGCGGCTGGCCCTGCTCGTCGTAGGGGATTTCCTCGTAGAGCGCGGTGCCGATGCCCTGCGCGATGCCGCCCTGCACCTGGCCGTCGACGATCAGCGGATTGATCATGGTGCCGCAGTCTTCCGAGACCGCGTAGTCGAGAATCTCGATCACGCCGGTGTCGGGCTCGACGGCGACAACCACGGCGTGGGTGCCGTAGGCGAACACGCCGCCAGTCTCGGTCGGCTCGTAGGTCGAGGTCGCATCGAGCAGCGGGTCCATGCCGGCCGGCAGATGCTCCTGGCGCACATTCGCCGCATAGGCGATCTCGGAGAAGTCGACGCTGCCGTGCGGGCCATGCACCTGGCCGCCTTCGATGCGGGTGTTGCTGATATCGGTCTGCAGCAGGTGCGCGCCGATGCGCTGGATCTTCTCGGCGAGAATCCGGCAGGTCCGCGCCACGGCGCCGCCGGCGAACACGATGGAGCGCGACGCAAAGGTGCCGAACCCGAACGGCGCCGTCGCGGTGTCGCCGTAGCGCACCGAGATTTGCGACGGATCGAGCCCCAGCTCATGCGCGGCGATCTGCGACAGCGTGGTCTCGTGGCCCTGACCGTGGTTCTGCACGCCGACATGCAGCATCACCGAGCCGTCGGGTAGCATGCGCACATTGGCGGACTCGTAGCCCGGCACAACGCGCGACTTGCGCTTCACCCATTCGACCTGACCGTGGCCGCTCTGCTCGGTGTAGAAGGCAAAGCCGAGGCCAATGGCGCGGCCGTCCGGCTCGCCGCGCTGCTGGCGTTCCCGAATGGCCTCCATGCCGATCATCTCGCGGGCGGTGTCGAGCGCGGTGATGTAATCGCCGGTGTCGAGCCGCATGCCGGCCGCGGTCTGGTAGGGAAGCTCAGCCGACGTGACGATGTTCTGGCGGCGCAGGTCGAACGGCTCGCGGCCGAGCTCGCGCGCCACCTCGTCGACCAGCCGTTCGATGGCGAAGCAGGCCCCCGGCCGCGCCACGCCGCGATAGGGGCCCATAGGCGCCTTGTTGGTCGCGACCGTGTAGGTCTTCAGGTTGAGATGGCGGATGCGGTACGGCCCGGTCAGGTTCCGCGACGCCATGCTGGCTTCCATGAACGAGCCGGTCGGCCACAGCGAATAGGCGCCGGCGTCGATATAGACGTCGCCTTCGACGCCAAGCAGCGTGCCGTCGCGGTCCGCCGAGATCGTGAGATCGTAGAAGTGATCGCGACAATGCACCGAGGCGAGCAGGTGCTCGCGGCGGTCCTCGATCCAGCGCACCGGATGGCCGACCTTGAGCGCGATGGCCGCAACCGCGATGTCCTCCGGCATCAGCCGGTTCTTGCCGCCGAAGCCGCCGCCGACGTCGGGCGCGATGACGCGAAGCTTGTTCTCGGGCAGGCCCAGCGCCTGCGACAGGCCGAGCCGGATGACGTGGCCGCCCTGGGTCGACAGATGCACGACGAGCTCGTCGTTGCGGTGGTCCCAGTAGGCGAGGCAGCCGCGGCATTCCAGCGACACGGTGGCCTGCCGGTTCATCCGGAACTTGCGGCGCAGCCGGATCGGCGCGCCGGCGATGAACACCGGGTCGCCCGCGGTCACCGTGCTGGCGATGTAGGCGTTGTCGGCCCAGGTCTCGAACAGCCGCGGGCTGCCGTACTTCATCGCCTCGACGCAATCGACCACCGCCGGCAGCTCTTCGAGCTCGACGCCGACCTTGTCGGCAAGGTCTTCGGCCTCGGCCCGCGTCGGCTTGAGGCAGGCCGCGATCGGCTGGCCGGCATAGCGCACGCGGTCGTCGGCCAGCGCCGGGTAGGGGCTGTGGCGATGCGCCGCGAGCTCAGGGCCGGCTTCGAGGATGTTGAGCGGGCCGAGATCAGCGAGCGTAAAGACGTTGGCCGCTTCCCCTTCGGGCTTGGTCACCTGCCGCACGATGGCATGCGCCATCTGGCTGCGGACGAAGGCCACGTCCTGCATGCCGGGCATGCGCACGTCGGCAATGAACATGCCGTGGCCGAGCAGATGGCGGGCGTCCTCTTTTCGCAAAAGGCTCGCGCCGATCCACCCCTCGGAGGGCGAATGACCCGCCATGTCCTCTGTTCTCTTCCCCGTTACGCCGAAGTCCGACCGCGATACCGCCCGGGCGGCAATTTGCACAGCCGGGAGCCCGCGCACAAGGCAATGCTAGGCTGGGTAGGGCTGCGCCAAAAGCGGGCGAACCGGTTGATTCCGCGTCGGTTTCAGGGCTCGTTTGCGGCCCGATTTGGCACGGTTGAGGCTTAATTTCCGGCCTATCTGTGCTACCAGAACCCCCAGTGAGGAGTTCTGGTTCCTGTACGGCATGGTTTCGACCGCGATCGCAGCATTGGCCCTGGCCATCTGGCTCTATCTGACTTGCGCCCGCGGCGGCTTCTGGCTGTGTCGGCAGCGCGACGACGTGCTGCCGTGGCCGCCGTCGCAGTGGCCGCGGGTCACCGCCGTGATCCCGGCGCGCAACGAGGCCGAGGGCATCGCTGACGCCATCGGCTCGCTGGCGCGCCAGGACTACCCCGGGCCGTTCTCGATCGTGCTGGTCGACGACGACAGCGAGGACGCGACCGCTGAGCTTGCGCACCGCGCCGCCGCCGGCCTCGGACCCGATCGGACTTTCACCTTGATATCGAGCCGCGGCTTGGCGCCGGGCTGGACCGGCAAGCTCTCGGCGGTGCGCCAAGGTGTCGAGGCGGCGAACAGCGTCGCGGAGCCGCCGGACTATCTGCTGCTCACCGACGCCGACATCACCCACACGCCGGACTCGGTCCGTGCGCTGGTCACCCGCGCCGGGCACGGCCAATACGTGCTCACCTCGCTGATGGCGCGGCTGCGCTGCGTGAGCGGCTGGGAGCGGAGCCACGTGCCGGCCTTCGTCTACTTCTTCCAGATGCTCTATCCGTTCGCCTGGGTGAACGAAGCGAAAAACGCCACGGCGGGCGCGGCCGGCGGCTGCATGCTGGTGCGGGCCGACGCGCTGAAGAAAGCCGGCGGCATCGAGAGCATCCGCGACGCGCTCATTGATGATTGCTCGCTTGCCGCCAAGATGAAGGCGGTGGGGCCGATCTGGCTCGGCCTGACCAACCGGGTCGTGAGCATCCGCCGCTACGACGATTTCGACGAGGTGCGGAAGATGATTTCGCGCTCGGCCTACGCGCAGTTGAAATATTCGCCCTTGTTGCTTGCGGGTGTCACCCTCGGCATGGCGCTGACCTTCCTGGCGAGCCCGCTGCTCATGCTGTTCGGAGATGGAACAGCCCGCATTCTCGGGCTTTTAACCTTCGTCCTGATGGCGGTTTCGTTCCAGCCGATGTTGCGGTTCTACCGCATGTCCCCACTTTGGGGGCTGGGTTTGCCTGCGATTGCGGTGGCCTACATGCTATACACGCTGGATTCCGCCTACCGCTACGTGCGGGGGCAGGGCGGAAGCTGGAAGGGACGGGTTCAAGCGAACGTGTCGGGATCATGAGTCTGGACGCTGCGCAGCATCGATCGGGCAAGGGCTCGGGGGACGAGAATTTCCCCGTGGCCTCGTGGGTGGTTGCGCCGCCGCACCGCCGGCCGATCCTGTCGTTCTACGAGTTCGTCCGCATCGCCGACGATATCTCCGACCACGCGCAGATGAAGCCCGCCGACAAGCTCGCGCATCTCGATAGCCTGGAGGGAAGTCTGCTGGGTCACAACGGTGACAACCCCGCCGGCGTGACGCTGCGCGACGCGCTCGCCGAGCGCAATCTGTCGCCGCAGCACGCCCAGGACCTCCTGCGCGCGTTCCGCCAGGACGTCACCAAGCTCCGCTACAAGGACTGGGACGATCTCATCGACTATTGCCGGTACTCGGCGATGCCGGTCGGCCGCTACGTGCTCGATGTGCACGGCGAGAGCCGCGCCACCTGGGCCGCGTCGGACAAGGTCACGGCGGTGCTGCAGATCATCAACCATTTGCAGGATTGCGTGAAGGATTACCGCAATCTAGACCGGGTCTATGTCCCGCTCGATGCGCTCAATGCCGCCGGCTCCAATGTCGAGGCGCTCGACGCGCCGCGCTCGACGCCGCAGCTGCTCGCCTGTCTGCAAGGCCTCGCCGAGCGCACCGGCGTCACGCTGGAGGAGGGCAGCCACCTTCCAGGCCAGATCAAGGACCTGCGGCTGTCGCTCGAGATCGCCGCGATCGTCACGCTCGCCCGTCATTTCGTGCGGCTTCTGCGCACCCGCGATCCGCTGTCCGAGAACGTCCGTCTCGGCAAGTTCGGCGTCGCCGGCGTGGGCCTCATGGGCGTCGCCAAAGGCCTGCTCAATCGCATTGTGTCCGGCCATTCGGCGCAGGCGCCGGCCACCATCAATTGATCGCCATCCGATGAACGAAGCCAGCACACCCATCGACAACGACGGCTCCGGCGCTCCCAGCCGCGCCTCGGGCAGCTCGTTCTACACCGCGATGCGCATCCTGCCGCGCGCGCAGCGCGAGGCGATGTTCGAGATCTATTCGTTCTGCCGCCTGGTCGACGACGTCGCCGACTCCACGGCGCCGCATGCCGAGCGCCGGCCGCTGTTGACTGAATGGCGCAACCGCATCGAAGGCATCTATGCGGGCCAGCCGCCGTCCGACTTGCAGGGCCTCGCCAAGGCGGTGGCCGACTTCAACCTGCAGAAGGAAGACTTCCTCGCCGTGATCGACGGCATGGATATGGACGCGGCGGAGGACATCCGCGCGCCGAATTGGACGAAGCTCGATCTCTATTGCGACCGCGTGGCGAGCGCGGTCGGACGGCTGTCGGTGCGGGTGTTCGGCATGCGCGAGAACGATGGGCTCGCGCTGGCACATCATCTCGGCCGCGCCCTGCAGCTCACCAACATCCTGCGCGACATCGACGAGGACGCCGATATCGGCCGGCTTTATCTGCCGTCGGAAGAGCTGCAGAAGGCCGGCATCACCAGCACCGATCCCAAGACCGTGCTGGAAAGTCCGAGTCTCTGGCAGCCCTGCGAGGCGGTGGCGGCGAGGGCGCTCGAGCATTTCAAGGAAGCCGACCGCATCATGGCGCGCAATCCGCGCAAGGTCGTGAAGGCGCCGAAGATCATGGAAGAGGTCTACCGCGTCATGCTCAACGGCATGACGTCGCGCGGCTGGTCGCCGCCGCGCACGCGGGTCTCCATCAGCCCGCTGCGTCTGTCCTGGATCGCCGTGCAGTACGCGATCATCTGATGGCCCGCACAGTCCACATTGTCGGGGCAGGTCTTGCCGGACTTGCCGCAGCGGTGAAGTTGGCGCCGAGCCGCGCCAAAGTCGTCGTGCACGAGGCCACCGCCTATCCGGGCGGGCGCTGCCGCTCGTACTTTGATCGCGCCATCGGCATGACCATCGACAACGGCAACCACCTGGTGCTGTCGGGCAACCACGAGGTGCGCGAGTTCGCAAAAAGCATCGGCAGCGACAGCGCGCTGGTCGGACCCAAGAGCGCCGATTTTATCTTTGCTGATCTGCAGTCGGGCGAGCGCTGGACGCTGCGCGTCAGCGACGGCTTGGTGCCGTGGTGGATTTTCGACAAGAGCCGCCGCGTGCCGGGTACGGGACCGCTCGACTATCTCGGAGTCGCGAAGCTCCTGCGCGTACGGGACGACGCCACCGTCGGCGATGTGATCAGCTGCTCCGGCATGCTCTATGAGCGGCTGCTCGGTCCGGTGCTACTTGCTGCGCTCAACATCGATCCGAAGGACGGCGCAGCGACGCTCGCCTCCGCGGTGATGCGCGAGACGCTCGCGCTGGGCGGCGCGGCCTGCCGGCCGCTGATCGCGCGCGAGGGCCTGAGCCACGCCTTCATCGAGCCGGCGCTGACGCATCTGAAGGGCAAGGGCGTCGAGGTCCGGCTGGAGCATGAATTGCGCGCGCTGCGCTTTACCGATGGCCGCGTGTCGCAACTCGACTTCGGCGCCGACACCGTCGATCTCGCGCCCGGCGACGCCGTGATCCTCGCGGTGCCGACGCATGCTGCCGCATCGCTGGTGCCCGGCCTCACGGTGCCGCAGGGCTACCGCGCCATCGCCAACGCCCATTTCAAGATCGACGTCCCGCCGGGCGTGCCGCCGATGCAGGGCCTGATCAACGCCACCACCGAATGGCTGTTCGCCTTCGACGGCCGCCTCTCGGTGACCATCAGCGCGGCCGACCGGCTGATGAACGTGCCGCGCGAGGAACTCGCCCAGACCATCTGGAACGAGGTCGCCAAGGTGACGGGAATTGCCGCGCCGCTGCCGCCGTGGCAAATCGTCCGCGAACGGCGCGCGACCTTTGCCGCCACCCCCGCCGAGAACGCCAAGCGTCCCGGCGCGCGCACGGAGTGGGAAAACTTGTTCCTGGCCGGAGACTGGACCGCCACCGGGCTGCCCGCGACGCTCGAAGGGGCGACGCGCTCGGGCAACCGCGCGGCCGCGTTCGTGCTGGAGGCCGCATGACGATGGTGGAACGCGCCGCGCTCGAGCAGCACATCGCGTCCTCGACCAAGGCGCTGCTCGACGCGCAGAAGCCCGACGGCCACTGGTGCTTCGAGCTCGAAGCCGACGCCACCATCCCGGCCGAATACGTGCTGCTGCGGCATTATCTCGCCGAGCCGGTCGCGGCCGAGCTCGAGCGCAAGATCGCCATTTATCTCCGCCGCATCCAGGGCCAGCATGGCGGCTGGCCGCTGTTCCACGAAGGCGAATTCAACATGAGCGCCAGCGTGAAGGCGTACTTCGCGCTGAAGATGATCGGCGACGACATCGACGCGCCGCACATGAAGCGCGCCCGCGAGGCGATGTTGTCGCGTGGCGGTGCGGCGCAATCGAACGTGTTCACCAAGCTCTTGCTGGCGCTCTACGGTTTCATTCCGTGGAAAGCCGTGCCCGTGATGCCGATCGAGATCATGCTGCTGCCGAAGTGGTTTCCGTTCCACCTCGACAAGATCTCGTACTGGAGCCGCACCGTCATCGTGCCGCTCCTGGTGCTGATGACGTTGAAGCCCAAGGCGCGCAATCCGAAGAACGTCCGCATCGACGAGCTGTTCGTCGAACCGCCGGCGACGCTGAAGCCGGCGCCGAAGGCGCCGCAGCAGAAGGCGACGTGGTTCTGGTTCTTCCACATCGTCGACAACGTGCTGCGTGCGACCGAGCCGTTCTTCCCGAAGGGTCCGCGCAAGCGCGCCATCGACCAGGCGGTGGCCTGGGTCACCGAGCGGCTGAACGGCGAGGACGGCCTCGGCGCGATCTATCCGGCGATGGCCAACAGCGTGATGATGTTCGACGCGCTGGGCTTCCCGGAGGACTACCCGCTGCGCGCCACCGCGCGCCGCTCGGTCGAGAAGCTCCTGGTCGTGCATGACCACGAGGCCTATTGCCAGCCCTGCGTGTCGCCGATCTGGGACACTGGCCTGGCTGCGCACGCGCTGCTCGAAACCGGCGACGCCGAGGCGCAGAAGCGCGTCACGCAGGCGCTGAAATGGCTCGAGCCGATGCAGGTGCTCGACGTGAAGGGCGACTGGGCCGTGCGGCGGCCCGACGTGCGACCCGGCGGCTGGGCGTTCCAGTATGCCAATCCGCATTATCCCGACGTCGACGACACCGCGGTCGTGGCGATGGCCATGGAGCGCACCCAGCAGCTCGACGCCAAGGTCGATCATCGTGCCGCGCTCGCGCGCGCCGAGGAGTGGATCATCGGCCTGCAGAGTAAGAATGGCGCCTGGGGCGCCTTCGATGCCGACAACGAGTTCTACTATCTCAACAACATCCCGTTCGCCGATCACGGCGCGCTGCTCGATCCGCCCACCGAAGATGTCACCGCGCGCTGCGTCTCGATGCTGGCGCAGTTCGGCCAGACCCTGAAGAACTCGCCGGTGGTGCGCGCGGGCGTCGACTATCTCAGCCGCACGCAGATGGACGAGGGCAGCTGGTACGGCCGCTGGGGCATGAACTACATCTACGGCACCTGGTCGGTGCTGTGTGCGCTCAACGCTGCGGGCATGGACCATGCGGCGCCGGAGATGCGCAAGGCCGCGGCCTGGCTGATCAAGATCCAGAACGCCGACGGCGGCTGGGGCGAGGACGGCTCGTCCTACAAGCTCGACTACAAGGGCTACGAGCCGGCGCCCTCGACCGCGTCGCAGACCGCCTGGGCGCTGCTCGCGCTGATGGCGTCAGGCGACACCGACGAGCCCGCGGTGGCGCGCGGCGTCGAATACCTGATGAAGAACCAGGGCGCCGACGGCTTCTGGAACGAGGACCGCTACACCGCGACCGGTTTCCCGCGGGTGTTTTATCTGCGCTATCACGGCTACCGCCGCTACTTCCCGCTCTGGGCCATGGCGCGCTACCGCAACCTCACGGCGCGCAATGATCGCACCGTGCAGTTCGGGATGTGAGACGGTCGCCGCATTGAGGCGATGTCGTCCGTCAATTTCAGCCGTCATGCCCGCGCTTGTCGCGGGCATCCACGCCTTGGCTGCAAAGTAAGGCGTGGATGCCCGGCACAAGGCCGGGCATGACAGCGGTGATTGGTGCAACGTCGGAAAGGCGTTCAGCGGATCGCCGAGTTGAACTTCGACTTCTGCTCGTCGTTGAGCTGATTGTAGAAATCGTTCAGCGCCAGATTGATCGACGACGCCGCGAAGATCACGGCGGTGAGCCGGTCTGCCGCGCTGTCGATGCGCTCCACCGGCGTCGAGGCCACGGGCTTGAGGCACGACGCCATCAGGAACTGGCCCATCTCGGCCGCCTTCTTCTGGAACAAGTCGAGGCTCGTGCGCTGCGTCCTGTCGAGGTTGAGCTGCTCCTCGGCCTGCTTCGCCTGGCGCCCCGTTGCGGGTGGCGCGCCGCACAGCCGCGCGATCTGTCCCGGACTCATCGAGCGCGGATCGGTCTGCGCCGATGCGGGCGCCGCGAACTTCTGGCGCTGCTCGTCGCTGAGCGAGTCGTAGAACCGGGCGAGCGGCGCGCGCAGGCCCTGCAGCGCGTCGTGGATCGACCACAACGTGCCCTGCATGGCGCGCAGCCGGTCCACCGGCGCGATCGACGCCTCGTCGCGGCACGACGACTTGATGCTGGCCGCGGCGTCGCGGAACGCCTGCTTGAGGCTCTTGAGCGCGTCGCGCTGCTTGTCGTTGAGTTGCAGCGACTGCTCGATCTGCGAGGCCGGCCATTGCTCGGCTGCGGGATCGATGCTGCACACGCCGCCGGCATTGGCGTCGTCCTTGGACGAGCTTTGCGTCATCGCGACATTGCCGCGGACCCGCGCCAGCAGATCCCGCGACGACACCATCACGGTGCTCATCACGTCGCCGATGCCGTGGCCGCGCAGCCGGTCGCCATACTCACCCGGCCACAGCGTGAAGCCGATGGCGTCTTCGAACGCGGTCGGCCAGGCCAGCGGGCCGGCGAAGCCGAGGCGGTTCTGCGAACGCGGTTGCTGCGGCTGGTTCGTGGTCGCGGTGGTCGGCGGCGCGTCGCCCTGCGGCGCCTCGGCCGAGCGCGCCAGTGCGGCGTTGCGCTGATGGGTGGCGGCGCGGGTCGCAACCGGAGGTGTTGCTTCCGGCGGAGCCGCGGCGGCGGCGGCGGTCGGTGCGGGCGCTGCCGCGGGGGCTACCGGAGCCGCAGGGGCTGCAGCGGGCGCTTGGGCCGGCTGGGCCACCGCCACTGCCGGAACGGCCGTGGCCTGCGGCGCCGGCTGGGCCGGCGGCGGCAACGGGACCGGCTTGCTCACGGCGGCAAACGAATCCTTGGCCGTTGAATCCTGGACGCTCGGCGTAGGCTTGTTGGCTTCGGCCGTGGCCGCAGGCTTTTCAGGCGCCGCCGCGGGGGCAGGGGCCTGAGCTTCCATGGGTTGTGGTGCGGGCGGGGTGGCCTTCTGGGTCTGCGTGTCGTTGGCGGCGGGCTTGGCTTCTGCCGCGGTGTCGCCGGTCGCTGCGACGCCGGCAGCAGTCCCGGCCGCCGCAGCGCCTGCCACGGCGGCGCCGGTCGCGGCGGCCGGAGCCTGTGTCTGGGCAGTTGCAGGCGCCCGATTCCGGGCGGCCTTACGCGCATAATAATGGCGCCGGCTGGCGCGGGGGCCTTGCAGAATCCCGTCGAGCGGGCGGGTGATCGCGCGCAGCACGCCGAATGGGCTCGGCAACTGGGCCGAGGCCGGCTCAGGCACCGCCGTCAGCGCCGTTGTGGCCGCCAGCAAGCCCAAAACCGCCATCATTCCGCGACGCATGACCCGCCTCCGACTGCTGAATTCCACGGCGCAGCCATATGGTTGCCTAAAGTTGTCAACGACCCGACCGCCCCCCCGGTTCCAGTCGTCACCATTCAGTGTACAACACGGTAGCTGCTGCCGATCCCCCTGATTTGGTCTATCTCGGTCCCATCTTATCAGCGTCATATCGCCTCAATGCACGACGTTACGGAAGGAAGCTCTGTGTCCACAAAAGATTCCCCGCCAAATGTGGCAACGGGTGGAACTTCTGCGCCGCGCAAGCTGCACAATCTCGCATACGGCCTCGAACGCATCGGACTGATCCCGCTCCGTGCGCCGGTGATCTCCGCCATCGTTCTGGCCTTGCTCTGCGTCGCTGCCGCCTTCGGCGTCGACCGCCTCAAGGTCGACGACTCGCTCAGCCAGCTGTTCCGCTCTGAGACAAAGGAATTCCGCCAATACGAAGAGGTGACCAAGCGCTTTCCCTCGAGCGAGTACGACGTTCTCGTCGTCATCGAGGGCAAGAATTTGATGGATCGCGGGTCGATCGAGAAAATCCGCGACCTTGTCACCGATCTGCAACTCATCGACAGCGTGCGCGGCCTGATCTCGCTGTTCTCGGCGCGGCAGGCGCCGGAGCCCGGCAAGCTGCCGCCGCCGCTGTTCCCCGAGGAACTGCCGACCGGGCAGGCTTATGAGGCGCTGAAGCAGCGCGTGCTCACCAACGAGATCATCCGCGGCAAGCTTCTGTCGGAGGACGGCACGCTGGCGCTGGTCGTGCTGTCGCTCGATCCCAAGATCGTCGGCGGCAAGGGGCTGAACACCACGATCGGCGAAATCCGCAAGACCATGACGGACGATCTTGGCAGCACGGGCCTCACCGCCCAGCTCTCCGGCGTGCCGGTGATGCAGCTCGAGATCCGCAACGCGGTCGAGCGCGACAGCATCCTTTACAACGGCATCGGCTTTGCGATGGGGGCACTGATCGCCATCCTTTTCTTCCGCCGCATCTCGTTCATGATCATCGCGGCGGCGCCGCCGCTGATCGCGATCCTGCTGTCGCTCGGTGCCTTCGGTTGGCTGAACTTCAGCCTCAACATGTTCCTCAACGTGATGACGCCGCTGATCATGGTGATCAGCTTCGCTGACAGCATGCAGCTCACCTTCGCGGCGCGCGACCGGCTGATCGCCGGCAAGGACAAGTACACGGCGTTCCGCGAGGCCGTGCTGGTGGTCGGCCCGGCCTGCGTGCTGACGCATGGCACCGCCGGTATTTCGTTCATCGCGCTGCAGTTCTCCAACTCCGACCTGATCCGCACCTTCGGCGAAGCAGGCCTGCTCGCGACCGTGCTCGCGCTGATGGGCGTGCTGTCGCTCGTGCCTGTGCTTGGCGTGCTGCTGATCCGCAAGGAATCCAATTTTGCGGTGGCGACCAAGGGCGCCGACATCGGCGTGCAGACGCTGCGGAACTTCTGCAGCTTCATCGCGCGGCGCATGGTCAGCCATCCGGGTCTTTACAGCCTGCTCGGCCTTCTGGTGGTGGCAGGCCTCTCCTTCATCTACGCCACGCTCGAGCCGCGCTATCGCTTGGCCGATCAGGTGCCGGACAAGCGGCAGGCGGTGGAGGCGTCGAGCCGGCTCGACGCCAAGCTCACTGGCGCCAATCCGATCGATGTGCTGATCCAGTTCCCGAAGGGCGCGGGCCTCTACGACGACGCGACGCTGCAGACCATCGCGGCCGTTCACACCATCGTCGAGAAGCAGGCCGGAGTCGGCAACGTCTGGTCGCTCGACTCGCTCCGCCGGTGGCTCGCCGAGAAGACAGGCAGGGCCGACGTCGAGACCGTCAAGTCCTACGTCGACGTGCTGCCGGAGTATCTGACCCGCCGCTTCATCTCCGCCGACAAGGATGCGGTGGTGGTGTCGGGTCGAATTCCCGACGTCGACTCAAGCCAACTCCTGCCGGTGGTCGAGAAACTCGACAAGGCGCTTGAGAGCGTCCGCACCGCGCATCCGGGCTACGAGATCGCCGTCACAGGCCTCGCCGCGATCGCGGCGCGCAACAGCGCCGGCATGATCGGCAAGCTCAATCGCGGGCTCACCATCGAGATCGTGTTTGTCGCAGCCTTCATCGGGCTCGCCTTCCGCTCCTTCGCCGTGATGCTGATGTCGATCCTGCCGGGCATCTTCCCGGTGGTGATGGCCGGCACCATTCTGTGGGCGATGGGCGAGGGCCTGCAGTTCGCGAGCGTCGTCGCGCTCACGGTGTCGTTCGGATTGGGGCTTTCCGCCACCATCCACTTCCTCAACCGCCTGCGGCTCGAGGGAGGGCCTGGGATCGATGAAGCGCTCGCGGTCGAGCGCGCCACCATCCTGGTCGGCCCGGCCTTGATCCTGACCTCGGTGGTGCTGGCCTGCGGACTTGCCGTGATGGTGCTCTCGGATCTGCCGTCGCTGCGCCTGTTCGGCTGGCTGTCGGCCTTCGCGATGCTGTCGGCGCTGGTCGCCGACCTGTTCATCCTGCGGCCGACAGCGATGTATCTCAGCTCACTGGCACAGCGCCTGACCGGCAAGTCGCCGATCTAGCGCCGATCACAACGCCGCGCTGGCGCGCGGCTGTTGTTGCTGCTGCTGTTCGCGCAGGCTTTGCAGCACGATGTCGGCCAGCGCCCGGACCTCGAGCGCCGCCATCCCGTCCGGCGAATAGGTGTTGACCGACTCGCCCTCGGAAAAGGCGCGGACATAGTCCATGCGATAGCGCAGCGGCCGCGACACCTTCTCGCCGAACTCCTGCAGCTCTTCGACGATCTGCCGGCCTTCCAGCGTGCGGAAATCGATCCGCGTCGGCACGATGACGACCGGCAGCGGCTTGGCGCGCTGGTTGCGCACCGCGTTGATGATGCGCAGCGCCTGCGTGGTGCCTTCGATGTCGAGCCCCGATGGGCCGCACGGCACGATCGCGACGTCGGACAATGCGGTTGCGGCGCCGATCGAGTAATCGTTCGGCGCGCAGTCAATGATCAGTAAACGGTCGCGCATCCGGTTGACCGCCTCGGCCCAGCTGCGCCCGCCGCCTTCAGAGACCGGCTGATAGATCACCGGATATTGCAGCTTGCCGGGATCGGCCCAGCTTCGCGCCGAGCCGGTCTTGTCGGCGTCGATCAGCGACAATTCGATGCCCCGCTCTGCGAGCTCTCCGGCCAGGCAAACCGAAATCGTCGTCTTTCCAACGCCGCCTTTCTGATGAACGACGGATATGACGGTTTGCTTCATCGCGGATTGATTTTTTCTCTGTGAAACGTGCGTTCGCATGACGCGCGATTCATCCGGGGGTCATAGACCTATCCGATGTTGTCGAGGTTACAGTGGTAAATTGATCCTGAATCGTCGCGTCGCGCAACAGCGACGACTGTGGCCGCATCTGCTTGCTGGAGGGAGGTTGATCCATGATCCAGATTGCAGCAGCCAGCGTTGCCTTTACGCACAACACGATTTCCCCGATTGTTGCTGTGAAAACGGTTTGTGCCGCACCGGTTGCGGTTAATGCATTCACAACGTGTGGGCTCAGTTTTGAATCGGATTTGCCCACGCGATCGAACGCGATCTCAGATATTCGTCTTTAAACGTGTCGTCTGCCGAGACATTCGGGAGGCGATTAGTGTCCAAGAAAATCACAGGGGCCCTGTTGCTGGTGCTGATGAGCATGGGCGCGCTCAGCCAGCAGGCCGGTGCCACACTGTTCAGCATGCCAAAATCGCTGAAGACGTCGCCGTTCGCCGGCGTCGAGATGAGCCTGCAGATCTGGGGGCCGTCGGCCAGGAGCTTCTACTGCGTCCAGCATCTGACGGCCTGCCAGCGCCTGCCCAACGTGGCAATGCCGAAGGCGTTTCCGCAAAGCCCGCTTCAGGCCGATCCGCAGCCCGAAAAGGTCGCCATGTTCGGCCTGCCGAAATCGCTGAAGGGCCAGCTCGATCGCGTGCCGCAAGACTCGCCGGCGCTCGCGCCGATGGCGCACACGATGTTCTGCATGAAGTATCCGCGCGATTGCGAGGTCCACAGGATCGCGTTCCGCGGCACCAAGCTCGATCTGACCGAGGCGCGGATGGCCGAGCTCACCGCGGTCAACCACAAGGTCAATCGCGACATCCGGCCGGAGCGCAACACGCTCGGGCTCGCCGGCGAGAAGTGGCTGATTTCGCCGACCGCGGGCGACTGCAACGACTATGCGGTGACCAAGCGGCATGCGCTGCTCGAGCGCGGCTGGCCGTCGCGGACCTTGCTGCTCGCGGAAGTCGTGATACCGGGGGGCGAGCATCATCTGGTCGTGGTGGTGCGCACCAAGCAGGGTGACTTCGTTCTCGACAACATGGCCTCGACGATCCGGCCCTGGGCCCAGACGCCCTATCAGTGGGTCCGCATCCAGTCGGGCGCCAATCCGAAATTCTGGTCGTCGGTGAAGCCCGTCGCACGATCAGCATAGCCGCGTACCGTTCCTCCCACGCAGGCTGAAGTGGACCGCGCCGCTGCAAACCGGCGCGGTCTGCATTTTTGCGGCATTTGCGCTGAGCCAATTGTGGCAATGCTTCCGGGACAAGGCGTCCGGGGGCAGGGGACCCCGTCATGGCCAGGGGCCCGGGCGATGGGCTAAAAGGATGCCCAAACCGTCCCGATTCGGGCGCAAGGGAACGCAATGCATCTCGAAAAGCGCATTCTGGTGACCGGCGGCTCCGGCTTCCTGGGCTCGCATCTGTGCGAGCGGCTCCTGGCCGAGGGCGCCAACGTCATCTGCGTCGACAACTTCTTCAGCGGCACGCGCAGCAACATCGAGCATCTGCTCGGCCACAAGCGCTTCGAGCTGATGCGCCACGACGTGACCTTCCCGCTCTACATCGAGGTCGACGAGATCTACAACCTCGCCTGTCCGGCCTCGCCGATCCACTATCAGCGCGATCCGGTGCAGACCACCAAGACCAGCGTGCACGGCGCGATCAACATGCTCGGCCTCGCCAAGCGGCTGCGCGCCAAGATCATGCAGGCGTCGACCTCGGAGATCTACGGCGACCCGAGCGTGCACCCGCAGCCCGAGGAGTACTGGGGTAACGTCAACCCGATCGGCCCGCGGTCCTGCTACGACGAGGGCAAGCGCTGCGCCGAGACGCTGTTCTTCGACTATCGCCGCCAGCACAACATGAGCATCAAGGTGGCGCGCATCTTCAACACCTACGGCCCGCGTATGCACCCCAACGACGGCCGCGTGGTGTCGAACTTCATCATCCAGGCGCTGCTCGGCCGCGACATCACGATCTACGGCGACGGCAAGCAGACCCGCTCGTTCTGCTACGCCGACGACCTGATCGAGGGCTTCATCAAGCTGATGGCGACGCCCGACAGCATCACCGGCCCGATCAACCTGGGCAATCCCGGCGAGTTCACCATGCTGGAGCTTGCCCAGCTGGTGCTCGACGGCGTCGGCTCGCGCTCCAAGATCGTGCACCGCCCGCTGCCGCAGGACGATCCCAAGCAGCGCCGCCCCGACATCTCCAAGGCCCAGGATGTGCTCGGCTGGTCGCCGCGCGTGGCGCTGAAGGACGGGCTCAAGCGCACCATCGAATATTTCGAAGGGCTCCTGAAGGACGACGCGGTGCGCGCGCGCGTGACCGCGGGATAATCCTGACACGCTTTCTCCGCCATGCTCCGAGGCGGGCTGGCGAAGCGTAGTCCGTCCGTTTAAAATTCGGTTTGCTGCTGGCCTGCCGGGCGCCGCTGGGTTGCATGGCCACGCTGATTGTCCGTTTTGACGCGGATCGAAGCGGCTCGTGACTGGATATTCGAAGTTGATTGTCTGCAACCAACGGGGGCTCCCGATGCGACACGGATTTCTTTCGGCCCTGACCGCAACCTTGCTGGCTTCTGCGGCAACCGCCATCGCCGGCGATCTGCCGACGCGCAATGCGCCACCGCCTATGATCGGCGGCGCGCCGGGCACCAAGGTCGGCGTCCTGGAGTGCCGGATCGCGCCGTCGGTGGGCTTTCTCGTCGTTGGAATCCAGAACCTGTCATGCCGGTTCACCCCGGAGCGTGGCGGGTATCCTGAAACATACGCCGGGACCTTCACCACGGTCGGCGCCGCAGTCGGCTATACGGCGGGCGGCGGTCTGACCTGGGGCGTCTATGCTCCGACCGAGCGCATGGTTCCTGGCGCGCTGGCCGGGTCGTATGGCGGGCTCAGCGCGAGCGCCACCGTTGGCGTCGGCCTCGGCGAGAACTTCCTGCTCGGCGGCTCGCAGAACTCGATCGCGTTGCAGCCGTGGTCCGTCGAGGGTCTCACCGGCCTCAGCGCCACCGGCGGCGTATCGAACCTGCAATTGCGGGCGGGCTCGTAGATCCGAGTTGGCGGGCCATCAGCCGATCGGTGAGAGAGCGAGATCGCTCGGGCGATATGCGGCGCTTGCGCTCGTCATGCCAGCCAGGCGCGTATGGCGCGATACGCTTCGTTATTGCGATGCCGGTTTGAACATCAATCCGATACGCCGACGCCGCGCGTGTACCATCGCGTCACCGATATCGGCTTTGACGTGCGAGTACGGTCTTTGATCGTGAATGTGCCGGAGCACAGGAAATCAAATGGGACAATTCGGGTTTTGTCGGCCGGAATACGATCGGTCCGTATGACGATCGAAAGTTCTGCTTTGGTCAGATCGGAGAGCATGATCTGTTCTTTTGTCAGGCGCTTCGCAAGCCAGTCGATAAGGTCCGCCATGACGCGCAGGCTCAAGGTAGGGCCGCTCGCATGAACTGCCTGTCGCTCCAGAAGATCGACGGTCAGCGTGCCATCCGGCAAGACCGCGAGAGCTTCGTAGTCCTCCAAATAGAGCCGCGCCGCTATCATCTGCGGCATCGTGCCAGCAATATCCGTGACTGGATTTCGACCCATGGTCGCTATCTCATCCCGTTCGACCGCAAGGATAGCCCCGCCTGTCTTGACGAGATCGGAAACTGGGGCAAGCTGCCGCACGTACCGTAACGATAGCCGGTAGCCTGGGCGAGGACGAATGGGTCAGCTGATCGACGGCAAATGGACGGCCGAGAACGTCCTCGTGCAGCACGACAAGACCGGGCTGTACTTCAAGCGCGACTCCGTCTTTCGCGACCGCATCAGCGGCGAGGCGGGGGCCAAATTTCCGGCCGAGCCCGGCCGCTATCACCTCTACTGCGCCGTGGCCTGTCCGTGGGCGCATCGCGCCACCTTGATGCGGACGCTGAAGCGGCTCGAGCCGTTCGTGACGCTGACCAACACCTTCCAGGAGCCGGGCGGGCAGGGCTGGTCGTTCGGCGAGGCGGGCCACATCGTGCCCGGCACCGACCGGCGCGTGCGCTGGCTGCACGAACTCTACTCGATCGCCGATCCGGCGTGCACAACGCGCGTCACCGTGCCGACGTTGTGGGACGCCAGAACCCGCAGCATCGTCAACAACGAGTCCTCCGAGATCATCCGCATCTTCAACACGGCCTTCACGGGCCTTGCCGCGCCGACGCCCGACTACTATCCCGACGCGCTGCGCTCCGAGATCGACGCCTCCAACGCGCTGGTGCTGAAGGGCGTCAACAACGCGGTCAACGGCTGCGGCTATTCGATCTCGCAGGAGGCCTACGACGGCTCGATCAAGCTGCTGTTCGACACGCTCGACGGGCTCGAGGAAAAGTTGTCGCAGCAGCGCTATCTCATCGGCGACGCGCAGACCGAGGCGGACTGGCGGCTGTTCCCGAGTCTGGTTCGCTTCGATCCCTGCTATTACGTCGGCTACAAGTGCAACCTGCGCCGGCTCGACGAGTATCCGAACCTGTCGAATTATCTGCGCGATCTCTACCAGACGCCGGGCATCGCCGAGGTCTGCGACATCGCCGGCATGAAGCGCGGCGTGTTCAGCAAGGCCGGCCCGGTCGGCTCCAACGGCATCGTCCCGATCGGCCCGGCGATCGATTACTCGCGGCCGCACGATCGCGGCCGCCTGCAGCGGCGCGTGGCTTGACCCTTTCCGCCTGAACAATTTGTAACCCGAAGACGTTGAACGCGATCTCCCGCCTCCGAAACAAACGATCGGAAGGCCGAGGAGAGACCCATGAAACGCCTGCTCATTGCCGCTGTGATTGTTCTTGCCGCCTCGTTGAGTGCCGAAGCAGCTGCTGCCAAGAGCCACAGCAAGCATCATACGCGATCGTCCAACGACGGCGTCACGGTCTATGACAAGGACTCGAAAGACCCGAACGTCGGATGGCACACCGAGAACGGGCTGCGGGTGTGCACGCACGACTGCGACAACCCTGAGATCCCCGGCTCCGGCGCCCGTTGCAGGACCATCACCTTCATGGGGATGCGCGGGCGTGAATGCGACACCGGCAGCTGGTGACTGCGACCGCCGCGGCGAGAAATCCACAGCATTTGCGTAGGGCACGGCACAGAGCGGCGCCGTTATCCCCAGGCAATCCACAGGCGCGATGTCCAGCGTCAGGCCGAAATCGTTCGCTCGCTCAAAACGATCGCTGACAGCAGCGCGCGTAACGCACCCTCACTGCGTCAAATTTCATTCCCGGTTCCAATTCACACCTTTGCATACCCGCAGCAGTTGTTCGCTTTCAGCGACCGTTTGATCGTACCTCCGGTGATGAATCTCGTCATTCGATCGGGCGGACCTTGTCAGTCCGGCTTCGATCGTTTGGCTGCGGGACGGGGGAGCAGGCATGCGAGGCGTGATCGCGTTGTTGGGCGTGAGTCTCGTGCTTCCGGCGTCCGCCGCGCTGGCGCAGAGCGCGATGACGCCGGCGGCGATCGCGCGCGCCGGCCAGCCGGGTATCGATGTCTATTCCACCATCTATCCGCGGGCGCCGTACGCCACGGTCACGCAGCCGACCAGTAATCTCCCGGTGCAGCCGACCGACCCGAACACGCCGTATCAGCCCGTCGGCGTCGCTTCGAACGATCTGATCTGGTATCCGGCGATCACCGGCGGCGTGTTCTTCGACGACAACGTGTTCGCGCGCAACACCAACCGGCAGAGCGACTGGGCGGGCTTCGTGCGTCCCGAGCTCGGCTGGCGCACCAACAACTGGGCCGCGATGGAGGCCGCGGGCGCGGCCTTCGTCGAGCAGCGCTGGTACGACAGGTTTCACAGCGAGGATCAGTTCAACGCCGGCGCCGCCGTCGGCGGCACGGTGCGCCCGGGCGAGAACACCCAGCTGGTCACGCGCCTGGAGTATCTGCACGGGCATGAGGATCGCGGCACCAGCGACTCGATCAACAACACCTTCACGCGGCCGCTGCAGTACGACCAGTTCGAGGCCGCCGGCGCCATCAACCAGCGCTACGGCCGGGTGTGGACCTCGGTCGGCGCGGCTGCGGCCTTCATCCGCTTCGCGCCCGGCGACATCGCCGGCACCTCGATCTCGCAGGACTATCGCAACGGCGTGATCGGCCGCGTGCCGTTCCGTCTCGGCTATGTCGTGGCGCCGCTGACCAGCGTGTTCGTCGAGGTGGCGGGCAACCGCCGCGATTTCCGCGTCGACACTTTCGATTCGAAAGGCTATCGCGTGGTCGGCGGCATGCTGTTCGAGCCGGGGCCCGGCGCGCGCGTCAAGGGCGAGTTCTTCGGCGGCTACATGAACCAGAGCTACACCGGCGCCGATTTCCAGACGGTGTCCACCTGGACAGTCGGCAGCGCCATGGCGTTCCTGTTGATGCCGAACCTGACCGCGACCGTGGAGTCGCGGCGCGATGCGCGCGAGACCTCGCTGAGCGCCGGCCAGTTCCTCGGCCCGGGCGACGGCGCGAGCATCGTCGAGACCGTGGTGGCGGGCCGCCTCGACTGGGCGGTCTGGCCCAATCTCGTCATCGGCGGCGGGCTCGCCTATCTCGAGGATGACTACCTTCGCGTCGATCGCACCGACCGGTCCTGGAGCCCGCTGGCTTCGATCAAGTATTTCCCGAATCGTCATCTCACGGTGGGCTTCGACTACCGCTACCTGAACTTCGATTCCGACGGGTTGCTCGGCGTGCCGGGCTACTACCGCAACGTCTTCCTGCTGTCGGCCACGGCGCGGATGTAGCCGCGACAGCTTCGGCCGAAATGCAAAACGGGCCCGCTGCTGCGGGCCCGTTTCTGTCTGACGGTCTGGTTCGTCCTAGTTCGGCGGCTTCTTGCCCACGGCCTGCGCCAGCTTGGGAACGCGCCGGGCCACATACCAGCAGGTGTCGACGAAGCGCTTCTTGTAGCGCTCCGGATGCTTGAGGATCCACAGGCAGCGCGCGCCGAGCCGGTTGAGGTCCGCCGCGCCCAACCCGCCGACGCCGTCGCCGCCGCCTACCGCGCTGAAGCCGCCGATCGCAACGCCGCCGCCACCACCGCCATCGCCGCCACTGCCGTCGGTCGTCGGCTCATTGTTGACCGTGGTGCTGGAGTTGTTGGTCGTGGTGGTGGTCGTCGTGCTGCCCGTGGTGTCGCCGACCGTGTCGCCCGCCGTGTTGAGGATGTCGGTGATGCTGCGGGTGATCGTGTCGCCCGCATTGTTGGTGACGGTGCTCGCGGTATCACCGGCGTTGTTGGTGACGGTGCTCGCCGTGTCGCCAGCGTTGTTGGTCACGCTGCTGGCGGTGTCGCCCGCGTTGGTGGTGAGGCTGCTGACCGTGTCGCCGGTGGTGCTGACTGTCTTGTCGACGGTGTCGCCGACGGTGCTCACCGTCTGGCCGGCGGTGCTGCCGAGATCGCCGGTCGTGGGCAGGGTCGGAAGCGTCGGCGCTGTGGGCAGTGTCGGCGTGGTCGGCGTCGTCACGCTCGGCACCGTGCCGTCCAGCGCGCTGACAGCGACCGACCCGTCGGTCGGCGTGCTGCTGCCCGAGCCGGTGGTGGCGCCGGTGTCTCCCACGCCGACATTGCCCGAGGTGCCCGGTGCGGTGCCGGTGTTGCCCGTCGTGCTGCCGCTGTTCAGCAAGCCGGTGTTGCCGGTCGCCGCCTGATCGCCGGTGGTGTTGTTGCCGGTCAGGCTGCTGGTGTTGAGCGCCGCCACGTTGGCCGCGCCGCCGGTGTTGCCGGTGCCGGTGTTCCCGGTCGGGCTGTCGGTGTTGAGCAGCGACGCGTTGCCGGTCGCGCCCTTGTCGCCGGTGGTGCTGTCGCCGGTCAGGCTGCGGGTGTTGAGCGCGGTGACGTTGGCCGAGCCGGTCTGATTCCCGCTGCCGGTGTCGCCGGTCGGGCTCAGGGTGTTGAGCGCCGCGACGTTGCTGGTGGCGCCCTTGTTGCCCGTGCCGGCATCGCCGGTCGGGCTGCCCTGGTTCAAGGCGGTGACATTGCTCGCGACGCCTCGATTGCCCGTGCCGGTGTCCCCGGTCGGACTCAGAGCGTTGAGCGCCGCGACATTGCCGGTGACGCCTTTGTTGCCGGTGCCGCCGGTGCCGGTCGGGCTGCCGGCGTTCAGCGCCGTGACGTTGCCGCTGCCGATAGCGCCGCCTGTGCCGGTGTCACCGGTTGGGCTTGCGCTGTTGAGCGCCGCGACATTGCCGGTCGCGCCCTTGTCACCCGTGCCGCCATTGCCGGTCGGGCTGCCGGCGTTCAGCGCTGTGACGTTGCCGCTTCCAAGCGCACTGCCCGAGCCGGTGTCGCCGGTCGGACTTACGCTATTGAGTGCCGCGACATTGCCGGTCGCGCCTTTGTTGCCGGTGCCGCCGGTGCCCGTCGGGCTGCCGGCGTTCAGCGCCGTGACATTGCCGCTTCCAAGCGCGCTGCCCGAGCCGGTGTCGCCGGTCGGGCTGGCGCTGTTGAGCGCTGCGACGTTGCCGGTCGCGCCCTTGTCGCCGGTGCCGCCGTCGCCGGTCGGGCTTCCTGCGTTCAGCGCCGTGACGTTGCCGGAGCCGAGCTTGCTGCCCGTGCCGGTGTCGCCGGTCGGGCTCGCGCTGTTGAGCACCGCGACGTTTCCGGTCGCGCCCTTATCGCCCGTTCCGCCGTCGCCCGTCGGGCTGGCGGAGTTCAACGCCGCGACATTGCCGCCGGCGAGCTTGCCGGCCGGTGTGTTGTCACCGGTCGGACTCGCCTTGTTCAGCACCGCGACGTTGCCCGAGCCGAGCTTGTCGCCGCTGCCGCGGTCGCCGGTCAGGCTGCCGTCGTTGAGCGCCGCGGCGTTGCCGGACAGCGCGTTGCGGCCGGAGCCGGTGTCGCCGGTCGGGCTGTTGTGGTTCAGCACCGCCGCGTTCGCGGTGCCGAGGTTGCTGTCGCCCGTGCCGCTGTGGCCGGTCACACTGCCGTCGTTGAGCGCCGCGGCATTCGCTGCGCCCAGGCCGTTGTCGGCCGGACCGCTGTTGCCGGTCGGGCTGTTGTGGTTGAGCACCGCGCCGTTGCCGGCGACGATCTGGTTGCCGGAGCCGGTGTTTCCGGTCGGGCTGCCGTTGTTCAGGATGCCGGCATTGGCGGCGCCGAGCTGGTTGCCGCTGCCGGTGTTGCCGGTCGGGCTGTTGCGATTGAGCACGCCGGCATTTGCGTCCGCCGCGCCGCTCCGTCCCGAGCCTGTCGTCCCCGTCGGACTGCTGCGGTTGAGGATGCCTGCGTTCGCCCCGGCGAGCGCATCACCGCTGCCGCGCGTCCCGGTCGGACTGTCGCGGTTGAGAATACCGGCGTTGGTGGTCGCCACCTGGTCGCTGCTGCCGCTGTTGCCGGTCGGGCTGTTGAGATTGCCGACGCCCGCATTGGTGTTGGCGAGCTGGTTGCCGCTGCCGGCATTGCCGGTGCCGCTGTTGAGGTTCAACGCGCCGGCGTTGGTGGAGGCCACACCGGTGTTGCCGCTGCCGGTGTTACCGGTGTTGCTGGCGTTCAACGCGCTGGCATTGGTCGAGGCGAGGCCGTTGCTGCCCGATCCGGTGTTGCCGGTGTTGGTGCCCGGCGCGTTCAGCGCGCTGGCGTTGGTGGAGACGAGGCCGTTGTCGCTCGACGTGTTGCCGGTGTTGGTCCCGGCCGCGTTGAGGACGCTCGCATTGGTCGACGCCACGCCGCCGCTCGGCTGGCTGTCGCCCACATTGGCGCCGGGCGCGTCGAGCACCTTGGCGTTGGTCGACACGATCGGCGCGGTCTTGCCGTCGCCCGTGGTGGTCACGGCATTCGCCGCCGGATTGGCGGCGGGGCCGACCCGGACCGAGCCGGTCATGGTCGGATCGGGCGTGTAGGTCGCGGTCACGCCGTTCTGGCCGCCGACGTTGATGGTCTTCGACCGGGCGAGCGCCGGCACGGCCTTCTTGGCCGCGGCCTGCGTCTTCAGGCCAGTCTGGCCCGCGCCCTCGACGACCTTGTTGCTCTTATGCCGGATGGCGCCTGCCGCGATCGAGGAGCCGCGGTTGACGGCGCGCGTCCGGGACTGTCCAACCGCGCGGACGCCGTTCGAGAATCTGCTCGTGGCGTTGTTGCCGAAGTTGGCGGCGCCGGAGAAGAAGTTCTCGCCGGTGAAGCCCGACGATGAACCGCCGCCGACCCCGCCGCGCCCGACGTTGACGCCGACGCTGCCGAGGCTGCCGGAGCTGATGCTCCCGACCGACCCGCCGATGCCGCCGACCGCCCCGCCGACTCCACCGACCGCGCCGCCCACGCCGCCGCCCGAGATGGCGCCGATGCCGATCGAGATGCCGCGGCCCCGCGCCCATGATGGTGTCGAAAGACATGTGCCGATCAGCAGCGCCGCAACGCTGGCGCTGAGCAGGCAACCTTTTGTGAGAGCAGGAAAAAACTTTTGACCTGATGTTTGCTGCGCGCAATACGGCATGACTGACCTCCCGTGCGATGGCGCGGTTGACGGCTTCGGTGTCCCCTTTCGTCCCGAAAAGCAAACCGTCCTTGGATTTGTCAGGTTCCAGTCACAGACGTGAATTTCTACCGGAACGCGCAGCAGAGTCTGGGAACGCGTTGGAACCGGGCCACTGTTGACGGACCTTGCAAACAGGGTGGTCGAATTTGACGGCTTCGTTGCATTGCGTAGGGTCGGCGCCGCCTTGCTCAACTGAGGGCGCTGTCATGAGGCGTCATGTTGGCGGAGCAAGGTGT
>CAKZHN010000404.1 GCA_936924235.1 uncultured Rhodoplanes sp.
CTTCCGATCTCACGCATGTGAGGGAAAAGAAATGAAGGCGCAGCCCCGCGCCTTGCCATTTTCAGGGGCCGATGAGTCACGTCTGAACGAATGCCAATGCGATGCGCGCGCTCCGGAAGGCTCGCACCTTATTCGGTGTCGTCGCCGGTGGTTCGTATTTTCGACTGTGGCTGCTGTTGTTGTTGCTGCTGAACTGGGCGCGGCGCTTGATCCGGTAGGGGCACCATGTCGGCGTTGCGGTCGGCCTGATCCGCAAGCCTCAAATAGGAGAGGACGAGCTTCTTGAGCTCCAACCGCGTTTGCGGACTCGTCTCGCTTCTTGCCTTGGCGTTCACGTCGGCAGCCTTGATCCGGTAGTCGTCCCCCGCGGCCATCGGCGACCCTTGCACTCATGTCGAAAGACACAGACTCATCCACTAATGATGGGTGGGCCAAATCGTTCCGGTGGAACGGTGGGAAAAGTTACAAGTCCACAAATCGGTATTCTGTTCCGCCTGGCCAACGAATGTTCTTGAAATGTTCTCATCGTTCCTGTAGCTTCGATTCTCCCAAAACGGAGGGTTGGACATGGCGATCGAGGGCCTCAATGCACGGGACGGGATCGGTTTGACGCTGTTTGTGGCGCCCGGCCGTCAGGACGAAGCCGCGGCGTTCTACCGGGCGGTGTTCGGCGCCACCTCCCCCCGGCACTGGATCAATCCCCGCACCGGCGAGGTCACCGGCATCGATATCTCGATCGGCAGCGCCACCTTCACGGTCAGCGCCGCCAATCCCAGGCGCGACGCCGACCCGGGCCTGCCCGGCCCCTGCACGCCGACGGCCATGGGCCGGGGCAGCGCCATCCTCCAGCTCTGTGTCGACGACGTCGACGCCACGGCCGCACGCGCGGTCGAGGCCGGCGCGATCCTGCGCACCGAGCCGCAGGACGCCGGCTGGGGCGACCGCGTCGCCACCATCATCGATCCGTTCGGCCACATCTGGGCGCTGGCCGCGATCCAGCAGGAGCTGGGCACCGAGGAGTTCAACGCCCGCGGCAACATCCAGCTCGTCGAAGCCGCTTAAATTGTGCGCGCCCTCCTCCAGAACGGAGGATCGTCGGGGTGGGGGTCTGAGGTCCCCTACGCGGACCCCCACCCGCCACGTTTCGCTGCGATCAAACCCTAGAGCCTCGACGCATGTCCAAGCGCAATCTCACCTTCGTCTGCCAGAACTGCGGCGCGGCCTCGGCGCGCTGGGTCGGCAAGTGCGAGGCCTGCGGCGAGTGGAACACCCTCGTCGAGGAAGGCGACGGCACCGGCATCGCCGGCAAGATGCCGGGCCGCGCGCCGCGCAAGGGACGCAAGTTCGCGCTGGAGGCGCTGACCGGCGAATCCAATGACGCCCCTCGCCTGCCGTCCGGGATGTCCGAGCTCGACC
This sequence comes from uncultured Rhodoplanes sp., assembly GCA_936924235.1. Classification (GTDB taxonomy): domain Bacteria; phylum Pseudomonadota; class Alphaproteobacteria; order Rhizobiales; family Xanthobacteraceae; genus Z2-YC6860. The sequence continues at coordinate 1,417 of CAKZHN010000404.1, forward strand.
GCGTCACCGGCGGCGGCTTCGTCCGCGGCTCGGTGCTGCTGCTCGGCGGCGATCCCGGCATCGGCAAGTCGACGCTGCTGATCCAGGCCGCCTCCGCGCTCGGCAAGCTCGGTCACCGCTCCGTCTACATCTCGGGCGAAGAGGCGGTCGCGCAGGTGCGGCTTCGCGCCGAGCGATTGGGTCTCGCCAAGGCGCCGGTCGAGCTCGCCGCCGAGACCTCGGTCGAGGACATCATCGCGACCCTGTCGGAAGGCCCGACGCCGAAGCTCGTCATCATCGATTCGATCCAGACCATGTGGACCGACGCGGTCGAGGCCGCGCCCGGCACGGTGACGCAGGTGCGCGGCTCGGCCCAGGCGCTCATTCGCTTTGCCAAGCGCTCCGGCGCCGCGGTCATCCTCGTCGGCCACGTCACCAAGGACGGCCAGATCGCGGGCCCCCGCGTGGTCGAGCACATGGTCGACGCCGTGATGTCGTTCGAGGGCGAAGGCTCGCACCAGTTCCGCATCCTGCGCGCGGTCAAGAACCGCTTCGGCCCGACCGACGAGATCGGCGTGTTCGAGATGACGGGGCTCGGCCTTCGCGAGGTGCTCAATCCGTCCGAGCTGTTTTTGTCCGAGCGCGATCTCGGCTCCCCGGGCACCGCGGTGTTCGCCGGCATCGAAGGCACGCGGCCGGTGCTGGTCGAGATCCAGGCCCTGGTCGCGCCGTCGACGCTCGGCACGCCGCGCCGCGCGGTGGTCGGCTGGGAGGGAAGCCGCCTGTCCATGGTGCTCGCGGTGCTGCAGGCCCATTGCGGCATCAATCTCGGCGGCCACGACGTCTATCTGAACGTGGCCGGCGGGCTGCGCATCAACGAGCCGGCCGCCGACCTCGCGGCGGCGGCGGCGCTGGTCTCATCGCTGGCCAATTCGCCGCTGCCGGCCGACGCGGTCTATTTCGGCGAGGTGTCGCTGTCGGGCGCGGTGCGGCCGGTGGCCCAGGCCGCCGCCCGCCTCAAGGAGGCGCAGAAGCTCGGCTTTGCCCGTGCCGTGGTGCCCGAGGCGGTGCGTTCCGAGGCGTCCGATCCGGGGCTCGCGCTCGAGACCGTGGGCTCCCTGGTCAGCCTGATCGCCGAGATCGCCGCAAAGGGCGAGAAACGCGGTGGAAACGGCCGAAAAGCCCCGTCACAAGACGGATGACGCCGGGCGATGGGGCCGGTATACACAGCGCGCATGCAGGTCCGGTTCCAGCCCAAAAACGACACAAAATTAAACCATTGGGCCGAGTATCCGAGGCCCTTGCCCGACCCGGTCCGATCAAGGGAATTTGGCTTGAGACCGGCGCCGATTCGCTTAATTTCCGCCGCCTGCCGTCCTGAAGTCCGTTAGAGCTGAGCGCCCCATGCCGATCACGTGGCTCGACATCCTGTTGCTCAGCGTCATGCTGATTTCCGGCATCCTGGCGATGATCCGCGGCTTCATGCGCGAGGTGCTGTCGATCGCCGCCTGGGGCGCCGCCGCGCTTGCGACCGCGCTGCTCTACAGCAAGCTCCTGCCGATCGCCAAAGCCAACATCTCGTCCGACATCGTCGCCACCGGCGCGGTGATCGGCGGCGTGTTCCTGATCACGCTCCTGGTGGTCTCGATCATCACGGTGCGCATCTCCGACATGATCCTGGACAGCCGGATCGGCGCGCTCGACCGGACGCTGGGCTTCCTGTTCGGGCTCGGCCGCGGCCTGATCATCGTGGTCGTGGCCTTCGTGTTCTTCGCCTGGCTGGTGCCGCCGGGGAAGCAGCCGGAAGGTGTCCGTAACGCTAAGTCCAGAGTTGTGTTGGAAAACACCGGCGAATGGTTGCAAGCTCTTCTGCCGCAGGACATGGATAACTATCTGTCCCAGTTGTTGAAGAAGAAGAAGGGCGACGACCAGGAACCGCCGCCCGAAGCCCCGGCGCCAGGCCAGCGTTCCGGTCTGGGCAGCCCCTCCCCCGAAGTCACGGGCTCGGTGGGCGATCGGGCGGGTTACCAGCGTGCCGACCGCAACGATATGCGGCAGTTGATCGACGCGACGACACGGTGAGCATTCCTCGGATGGCGTTTTTCGGGGCATGTGCGACAGAGCAAGGATGTTGGCCATGACCCAGAGCACCGCCATCGCCCCCGCGATAGAGCCGTTCGACCCGGATGCCGACCGGCTCCGCGAGGAGTGCGGCGTGTTCGGCATCTTCGGCCACCCCGATGCCGCCGCCATCACGGCGCTCGGCCTGCACGCCCTGCAGCACCGCGGCCAGGAGGCCGCCGGCATCGTCTCGTTCGACGGCAAGCGCTTCCACTCCGAGCGCCGCATGGGCCTCGTCGGCGACAACTTCTCCCGCCGCGAGGTGATCGACCGCCTGCCCGGCACCACCGCGGTCGGCCATGTGCGCTATTCGACCACCGGCGAAACCATCCTGCGCAACGTCCAGCCGCTGTTCGCCGAGCTCGAAGGCGGCGGCTTCGCCATCGGCCATAACGGCAACCTGACCAACGGCTTGACGCTGCGCCGCGCCCTCGTCGCCGAAGGCGCCATGATGCAGTCGACCACCGACACCGAGGTGATCCTGCATCTCGTGGCCCGCGCCCGCCGCAATCGCTTCGTCGACCGCTTCATCGAGGGGCTGCGCCAGCTCGAAGGCGCCTATGCGTTCGTCGCCATGACCAACAAGAAGCTGATCGGCGCCCGCGACCCGCTCGGCATCCGGCCGCTGGTGCTGGGCAAGCTCGACGGGTGCCCGGTGCTCGCTTCGGAGAGCTGCGCGCTCGACATGATCGGCGCGACCTTCGTGCGCGAGGTCGAGAACGGCGAGGTCATCGTGTTCGACGAGGAAGGCGTGCACTCGCACAAGCCGTTCCCGCCGATGCCGCCGCGGCCCTGCATCTTCGAATACATCTACTTCGCCCGGCCGGACTCGGTGTTCGGCGGCCGCTCGATCTACGACGTCCGCAAGTCGATGGGCGCGCAGCTCGCCAAGGAATCCATGGTCAGCGCCGACGTCGTGGTGCCGGTGCCGGACTCGGGCGTTCCCGCCGCGCTCGGCTTCGCCCAGGCCTCCGGCATCCCCTTCGATCTCGGCATCATCCGCAATCACTATGTGGGCCGCACCTTCATCGAGCCGACCCAGCAGATCCGCCAGCTCGGCGTGCGGCTGAAGCACAGCGCCAATCGCGCCGTGGTCAACGGCAAGCGCATCGTGCTGGTCGACGACTCCATCGTGCGCGGCACCACCTCGACCAAGATCGTGCAGATGATGCGCGACGCGGGCGCCAAGGAGGTGCACTTCCGCATCTCGTCGCCGCCGATCACGCACCCGGACTACTACGGCATCGACACGCCGGAGCGCGACAAGCTGCTCGCCGCCACCCACGATCTCGAGGGCATGCGCCAGTTCATCGGCGCGGACTCGCTCGCCTTCCTGTCGGTCGAGGGCATCTACAAGGCGATGGGCTACGAGGGCCGCGATCCGGCCCGGCCGCAGTTCACCGATCATTGCTTTACCGGCGAATATCCGACCGGGCTGACCGACCAGACCGGCGCTCAGGCCACGCCGCGGCAGCTGTCGCTGCTCGCCGAAGCGGGCTAGACTGTATTTCGAAGGGTTACCGGTGGCCCGCCTGCCGCCGGGTGTTCGGGGCACTGCGATGACGTTGCGAGGGGTTGCGTCAGCGCCGGTTTTCGGCGCGGCTTTGATTGCCGGATTGCTTTCGATCGCGCCGCGGCTCGCGCTGGCGCAGGGCGCTGCCACTTACTCCACGCTGTCGCAGCCGTCGGGCCAGCCGGCCCGCAAGCCTGCCGCCAAGCCCGCGCCGACCCAGGTCGCACCGACTCGGGTCGTAGCTCCCGTCAACGGCGCCGAGCAGGCCGACTACTGGAGCGTCAACTCGTCGACCGGCTCGCAATACGCGTCCGGCGGCGGCAAGCCGCAGCAGGCCGCCAAGACGACCGTCGCCCCGAAGCCTGCCGCCGGCGAGCACACCCGTTCGGCCAACCCCAGCGAAAACACGCCGCTCGACCGCGTGAAGCTCCGCGACGCGCCCGGCAGCTCGATCGGCTTCGCCTCGGGAGATTCGACGCGATCCGGCCGCTTCCACGACGGCCGCGATGTGCCGGGCCTCACCGCCAATACACAGAACGATTCGTCCTATGTCGGGCTGTCGCTGTCGACGTCATCGGGCAGCAAGGGCCTGCCGTTTCCGCTGCCCGGGCCGGTCTATGGCCGGCCCGAATAGGTAACCCTTTGCCGCACGTGCGGATTGAAGGCCGGTCGGAACCACCCGTGCGCCGCCGCATTTGGTCACTATATGGAATCGATGCTGATGAGAGCTTCCATCCTGGCGCTAGCGGTCGTTACGGCCGCTGCCACCGCTGCGGCCGCGGTCGAGCAGATCGGCCAGGGCGGCAGGGCTGTACAGACCCAGCGAGGCAATACCTCCAACTCGCTCAACCCCACCTCTCCCAACTACGTGCCGCCGGCCGCCACGTCCCCCTATACGAGGCCGATCGTCACGCCCCGGGGCACCTACTATCCGAACCAGCGCAAGCGCTGACCCGGCTTGTGCCCGCCGCCCGCGCCATTACAAGAGGCGGCTGAGAAAGCTCTGATCCAAACCGCTTGATGTCTAAACCCCTCACCTCCCGCATCGCCCTCGTCACCGGCGCCTCCCGCGGCATCGGTCATGCCACCGCGATCGCGCTCGCCAAGCTCGGCGCGCACATCGTGGCCACCGCCCGCACCCCGGGCGGCCTCGAAGAGCTCGACGACGCGATCCGCGCCGCCGGCGGCGCCCCCGCCACCCTGGTCCCCCTGGAGCTGCGCGACACCGACGGCATTCTCCGCCTCGCCGCCGCGCTGCACGAGCGCTACGGCAAGCTCGACATTCTGGTCGGCAACGCCGGCCTTGGCGGCTCGAACTCGCCGCTCGATCATTTCGAGCCGAAGGAATGGGACAACGTGCTCGCGGTGAACGTTACCGCGAACTGGCATCTCATCCGTTCGATGGATGCGCTGCTCAAGCGCTCCGACGCCGGCCGCGTGGTGTTTCTCACCTCGGGCGCGGCGGCCAATCCGCGCGCCTATCGCGGGCTCTATGCGGTGAGCAAGGCCGCACTCGAGACGCTCGCCCGCACCTACGCGGCCGAGACGCTCTCGACGCCGATCCGCGTCAACCTGTTCAACCCGGGCCCGACCCGCACGCGCATGCGCGCCGCCGTGATGCCCGGCGAAGACCCGATGACGTTACCGTCGCCCGACGAAGTGGCCGGTAAAATCACGCCGCTCTGTTCACCCGACTTCAACGAAAGCGGAAAGCTCTACGACTTTCCCAGCGGAAAGCTGCTGTCGTTCCGACCGCCGGCGTGACCGGGCCACAATGCCGGCGCAATCGCGCTGGCGTTAGTGGTTGCAGTCCTTGCCGGGACAATTGTCGGGAGACGCGTGTTGAATCCAGCTCCAACCAAGACTCTTGCGCCGCGCGGTCTGGCGATCGCGGCGATCGTGGTGTTGCTCCTGCTCGGCTTGCCGCTCGCGGTCTGGGCCGACCTGACCAATCTCGCCGAAGCCAATCTCCGCCGCCAGGCAAGCGATCTCAATCTGATGATCAGCAGCGTGCGGGCCTACTACGCCAACAATGTCGTGGGCCGGCTGCTCTCCGGCGACGTCAAGACGCAGGCTGTGCACAACTACGAGGCCATCCCCGGCGCGATCCCGATCCCGGCGACCTTGTCGCTCGAGCTTGGCCGCGTGGTCAGCGAGCAGCAGCACAACATCGCCTATCGCTTCGTCTCGGACTATCCGTTCGCCAACCGCGCGCCGCACGCGCTCGATGCCTTCGAGACGAACGCGCTCGCCGCGCTCCGGAAAAATCCGGAGCAGCAGATCATCGACAAGTCCTCCAGCCTGTTGACCGACACCGTGCGCCTGATCGCGCCGGTCACCATGAGCACGGCTTGCGTGAGCTGCCACAACGCGCACCCGGAAAGCCCCAAGCGCGACTGGAAGGTCGGCGACGTGCGCGGCATTCAGGAGGTGACGATCACGCAGCCGATCGCCGTCAACATCCTTTCCTTCAAATATCTGCTCGCCTATTTCGGCTTCATGGCGGCGTCCGGCGCGACCTTCATCGGGCTGCAGCGGCGGCAGGCCGCGACCATCCGCGGCATGAACGCCGAGCTCGAGGCCAACAACGAGTTCCTGGCCTCGCTGTCGACGAAGATCTCGCGCTATCTCTCGCCGCAGATCTACAAGAGCATCTTCAGCGGGCAGAAGGACGTCACGATCCACACCGAGCGGAAGAAGCTCACGATCTTCTTCTCCGACATCAAGGATTTCGCCGCCACCACCGAGCGGATGCAGCCCGAGGCGCTGACCCAGCTGCTCAATGAGTATTTCACCGAGATGTCGAAGATCGCGCTGCATCACGGCGGCACCATCGACAAGTTCGTTGGCGACGCGATCCTGATCTTCTTCGGCGACCCGGAAACCGCGGGCGAAATCGAAGACGCCAAGGCCTGCATGCGCATGGCGCTGGAGATGCAGCAGCGGCTTGCCGCGCTCAACGTCAAATGGCGCAGCGCCGGCATCGAGCAGCCGTTCCAGGTGCGCATGGGCATCAGCACCGGCTTCTGCAATGTCGGCAATTTCGGCAGCGTCGACCGGATGGACTACACCATCGTCGGCGCCGAGGCGAACCTCGCGGCCCGGCTGCAGGCGATCGCAGCGCCCGACAGCATCGTGATGAGCTATGAGGCCTATGCGCTGACCCGCGATATGGTCACAGCCACTCAGCTGCCGCCGATCGTCATGAAGAGCATCGGCCGCGAGGTCGTGCCCTATGCGGTCACGGGCGTGATCGACACCGCCGGCAACACGTTCCCGATCTTCAACGAGCACCAGACCGGGCTCGATTTCTATCTCGATCCGAGCATGATGGATGCCTCACGCGCCGAGCACGTCAGGAATCTGCTGCAGAACGCGCTGAAGACGCTGGAGAAGTCGCGCCAGACCTAGGGCATGATCCCGAAAAGTCTGCAGCAGTTTTCGGAAAAGATCATGCCCGAACAAGGAAAAGAGCGACGGGTCTGATTCAACGAAGTTGAATCGGACCCTAGCCGCGGACGCGCAGCACGCGGCGGCAGCCGTCGTCGTAGCGCGAATAGCGGTGGTAGCGGGGATAGCGATCGTAACGCGAATAGCGATCATAGCGGCCGCCGCGCCAGCAGCGGCTCACCGGGACCGTGACATGCCGGACCGGCACCGGCACGGTCATGGTCGCGGGCTGCTCCACGACGTGGTAGCGCTGCGTCACATAACTCACCACCGTGACCTTCGGGATCCGGATCACATAACGCGGCTCGACCTCATAGATCGTGTGGTTGTGCTGGACGACGCCGACGTCGTGGGTCTCGTTCTCGCGGATGATGAGGTGATTGGTTTCCCTGGCGCGGCGCCCCACGACCACTTCGCTCTGGGTGTTGATGACCCGCGAATGGTCCACATCCTTCGTGGTGTGGATCGTCTCCTGGGTGTCATAGTGGTCGCGCGGCTTCGGGCAGTCGTAGCACTTGTCGGCGGGCGCATACTGAGTTGGCTCGGACTGAGCGGGCTCATACGGAGCCGGCGCAAGCTGCGCGGCCGCGGGCGCAACCGCGGCGAACAATCCGGCGATCAATACGGTGCCTGCCAATGCGTGCTTCATCGCGATGCCTCAAGCCACATGAGAATTTGCGCGAACCTAGCGGCTCGCAGGCGCGATGTGCGGAATAGCGGGTTAACGGGTAAACCGGTTAATCGGTTAATGCCGCTGCCGTGTCACGTGCCAGGCAAGCACTGCGGCCGCCATGAGCAGCAGCGCCGACAGCACGAAGGGCGCGCCGGGAAAATGCCAGTCCTTGCCGCTGCCGATCGCCCAGGAGAACGTCAGCGTGAAGATGAACGGCCCGACCAGGTTGGCGATGCCCTGGATGCTGTTGTTGGCGCCCTGAAGCTGGCCCTGCTCGGACGGCCCGACATGCCGGGTCATCAATCCGTTGATCGCCGGATTGGCAATGCCCCACAGCGCCAGGAGCGGAATGCCGATCAGGAACACCGTGGCGGTTTCGGCGACGCCAAAGACGAGAAAACCTGCCACACCGCCAGTCAAGCCAAACACCATCGCGCGCCGCTCGCCGAACGCCTTCACGACCGGACCGACGAGTCCGGCCTGCACGATCACGGAGCAGATACCAACGATCGCGAGCGACAAGCCGATGGTTCTTTCGTCCCAGCCGTAGCGGTAGCCGGCATAGAGCACCCAGATGCTCGGCAGCACGACGTGAGCCAGATCGATGAGAAAGGCCGCAGACGCAAGCCCGCTGAGCTCCGGATGCGAGCGCAAAAGCTTCAGCGCGCCGACCGGATTGGCGCGCTTCCAATCGAATGCGCCACGCTGCTCGCCCGGCAGCGATTCCGGCAGCACGAACAGGCCGTAGCACCCGTTGAGCAGGCTCAAGCCTGCGGCAACCCAGAACGGCAGCCGCGGATCCATCGCGCCGAGCACGCCGCCGAGCGCGGGCCCCAGCACGAAGCCGAGACCGAAGGCCGCGCCGATCATCCCGAATTTCGCGGCGCGCTGCTCGGGCGGCGTGACGTCGGTGATGTAGGCAAAAGCCGTCGGTACCGTCGCCGACGAAATGCCGGAGATCACCCGGCCGACGAACAGCCACCAGAGATTGGGCGCGAGCGCCATCAGCACGTAGTCGAGGCCGAGCCCGAAATTCGAGATCAAGACCACCGGCCTGCGCCCAAAGCTGTCGGACAGCGCGCCAAGGAGCGGCGAGCACAGGAACTGCATCAGCGCCCAGGCGGTGCTGAACAGGCCAAAGACTTCGGCGGCCCGCGCGGTGTCGCCGCCGAGGAAGTTTTCGATGAGCTTCGGCAGCACCGGAATGATCATGCCGAGCGACAGCATGTCGAGCACGACGGTGGTGAAAATAAAGATGAACGCCGCGCCGCGCGGCCCGGTCGCGGCCTCGCTCTGCGGCGCGGCGTCGTTCATGAACGCTTGCGCCCCTTGCCGGCAAAGGGGTTGGCCTTCTCGCGCAGCGTCAGCCGGATCGGCGTACCCGGCATGTCGAAGGTGTCGCGCAGCGCATTGACGAGATAGCGCTGGTAGGCCGCCGGCACGGCCTCGGCGCGGTTGCAGAACAGCACGAAGCTCGGCGGCCGTGCTTTCGGCTGCGTGATGTAGTTGAGCCGGATGCGCCGGCCCGACACCGCAGGCGGCGGATGCGCCGAGAGAACCTCCTCGAGCCAGCGATTCAGCTCGTTGGTTGTGACGCGCTTGTTCCAGACCTCGTGGATGTCGAGCACGGCCTCCATCAGCCGGTCGATGCCCTCGCCGGTCATGCCCGATACGCCGATCACCGGCACGCCCTTCACCTGCGACAGGTTCTCGTCGGCCTCTTCCTGCAGTTTGCTGATGGCGCCGCTCTGGCGCGCCTTGAGGTCCCACTTGCTGATGCCGATCACCAGCGCGCGGCCTTCGCGCTCGACAAGGTCCGCGATGCGCAGGTCCTGCTCCTCGAACGGATGCTCGGAGTCCATCAGCAGCACCACGACCTCGGCAAAGCGGATCGCGTTGATGGCGTCGGCGACCGAGAGCTTTTCCAGCTTCTCCTGGACCTTCGGCGGGCGGCGAAGACCCGCGGTGTCGTGCAAGCGGAACGATTTGCCCTTCCAGGTCAGATCGCTCGCGATGGTGTCTCGGGTGATGCCGGCCTCGGGGCCGGTCAACATGCGGTCCTCGCCCAGGAGCCGGTTGACCAGGGTCGACTTGCCGGAGTTCGGCCGGCCGACGATGGCGACGCGGATCGGCTTGGCGGCGGGCTCGGCTTCTTCTGCCTCGTCGTCACCCCGCCTGGGCTTCTTGGTCGCGTCCGGCAACGCCTCGCGCAACGCCTCGAACAGATCGACCAGGCCCTCGCCGTGCTCGGCCGAGATCGCCACCGGGTCGCCGAGCCCAAGCGCATGCGCTTCAAGAACCCCGGCGGTGCTCGCTTTGGCCTCGGCCTTGTTGGCGACGACGATCACCGGCTTGCCCGAGCGTCGCACCAGATCGGCAAAGGCGCGATCGTCCGGCACCGGGCCGGTTTTGGCGTCGAGCATGAAAAATACCGCGTCGGCCTGCTCGATGGCCTTCTTGGTCTGCTGCATCATCCGGCCGGCCAGGCTTTCGGGGCCCGCGCCTTCAAGGCCGGCGGTGTCGATGATCGTGAAGGTGAGATCGCCGAGCCGCGCCTGCCCTTCGCGGCGGTCGCGCGTGACGCCCGGCCGGTCGTCGACCAGCGCCAGCCGCTTGCCGACCAGCCGGTTGAAAAGCGTGGACTTGCCGACGTTCGGTCGGCCGATGATGGCGATGGTGAAACTCATGGACAGTGCATGCCCCGCTTTGGCGGGCCAGCACAAGCCATCATCGCCAGGGACTGGATCGCGAGGGACCGGCCTCGCCGGTCAGCGCTGGACCGGCGGCGGCGGGAATGGCGAATTGGACTGCTGCTGAGGCTGCGACGGCCACGGCGCGGCCTGCGGCGGCGGGGCCTGCTCCTGAGCCTGGGCCTGGGGTGGCGCCGGAGCCGGAGCCGGCTTGGGCGCCGCGGCCTGGCGCTTGGGCTTCGGCGCAGGCTTGGGCTTCGGCGGCGGGTCGGCCGTCACCACCTGGGGCGGGTTGTCCGGCGGCGCCTGATAGCCTTTCACCAGGTCCGGCGGCACGCCCTGCGGCACGCCGGGCACGCCGCCCGGAAACATCGCCTTGCGCTCGCCGGGCAGCGGCTTCTTCGGATTGAACCAGCTTTCCGGGTCGAAGCTCTCGCAGCCCGACAGCGCGAAGCCCGCGGCCAGCAGCGAAGCGATCAGAACAATCCGGCGAGCTTGCATCAGCACCTCAGCTCTTCTTGTCGGGTTCGAGCAGCGCCATGATCATCTGGATCTGGCCACGCGTGCCCTGCGGCGTCTCGGGGTCGGCGAGGATCATCTCGCTCCATTTGCGGGTGGCCGCGGCGTCATTCTCGCGCCAGGCCGACAGCGCGAGCAGCGCGCGGGCGCTGTGGCGGAAGGCGCGGTCGGCCGCGGTCAGCGGCTCGAGCCGCTTCAGGATTTCGCTGTAAGGCGCGGTGTCGACCAGGAGCGTGGCGGCACGCACGGTGGCGAGATCCTGCATCGTGCGGCCGATGCTGCTGTCGGCCGCGATTTGGTCGTACATCGTGGCCGCGGCCTTCGGATCGCGCCGCGCAAGCTCGCCTGCCTCGCGGAAGCGCGCGAGCATGCGATAGCTCGCCGTGCCTTTCGCCGCGATGTCGGCAAAGGCCTCTTCGGCCTCCTTGTTCTTGCCGTCGTTGACCAACGCCACCGCGGCTTCGAACTTCGCGCTCGCCTCGGCGGACTGCTTGGCCTGGTAATATTCGTAGGTCCGCCACCCGGCCGCGCCCAGCACGATGAGGGCACAGGCGGTGATGATCAGCCAGCCATAGCGCTGCCACAGCTTGCGGAGCTGTTCGCGGCGTACTTCCTCGTCGACTTCATGGAAGATGTCGGACACTGCAGCCTTCCCCTTGGGCCCAAGCGATTTTGGCCCATCGACCTGCCGTCCCCCGGCTAAGGCCATGGGCAGGCTGGTAAAATAATGATGTGGCAGCGGCATGGCAAAAGCCCGGCCGGCCGCTTGCGCCCCTCGGTTAACAGGCCCGGGCCTGCGAGGCCAGCTACTTCTTTTTCATGCCGTAGACGTTGTCGGGGCCCGGAAACGCGCGGGTCCGCACGTCCTTGGCATAGTCCGCGACGGCGGCCTCGATGCCCGGCCCGATATCGCCATACCGCCTGACGAATCGCGGAACCCGCGGCGAAAGGCCCAGCATGTCCTCCAGGACCAGAACCTGGCCGTCGCAGGCGACGCTCGCCCCGATGCCGATGGTCGGCACCGGAACCTCGCCGCTGATCTTGCGGGCGAGCGGCTCGGCCACCGCCTCGATCACAATGGAGAAGGCGCCGGCGTCGGCCACCGCCTTGGCGTCGTCCTCGATCCGGGCCCAATCCTTCTCGTCGCGGCCCTGGGCGCGGAACGAGCCGATGGTGTTGATCGACTGCGGCGTGAGCCCGATGTGCCCCATCACCGGCACGCCGCGTTCGGTGAGAAACGCGATGGTCTCGGCGAGCCTGCGCCCGCCCTCCACCTTGATCGCGCCGCAGCCGGTCTCCTTCATGACCCGCGCCGCGCTCATGAAGGCCTGCTCCTTCGACGCCTCATAGGAGCCGAACGGCATGTCGATCACGACCAGCGCATGCTTGGAGCCGCGCATCACGGCGTGGCCCTGCAGGATCATCATCTCGAGCGTTACCGGCACGGTGGTCTCAAGCCCGTGCATCACCATGCCGAGCGAATCGCCGACCAGGATCACGTCGCAGTATTTGTCGACCAGCCGCGCGGTGTGCGCGTGGTACGAGGTGAGAACGACGATCGGCTCGCCGCCCTTGCGGGCGCGAATGTCCGGCGCAGTGAGACGCTTGATTTCTTCTTGAACCGACATGGCTTGACCCGGTGTACGCAGAACCACTCGAACGCCACTAGGCCATGAGACCGCCCGGCGCAAGCGGGTCATTGGTATGGCTCGGGTGCCTGGCCAAACGGCCAACTGGCCCGATTTTGGCCCTGCCCGCCGCGCGGATATCATGGGGACCATGAACGCAACCTCGATCCGCGAGCCCGCCCGCGACCTTCCGGTGCGCGGCGAATATGACGTGGTGGTGCTGGGCGGCGGCCCTGCCGGCATCGCCGCGGCGACGGCCGCCGCGATGCATGGCCGCAGCGTGCTGATGGTCGAGCGCTACGGCTTTCTCGGCGGCATGGGCACGGCCGCGGGCGTCACCAACTTCTGCGGGCTGCATGCCAACGTGCACGGCGAGATCAGGCAGGTGGTGCATGGCATCGCCGATGAGCTTCTCTCGCGCATCGACCGGCTCGGGGGTCTCAACAAGCCGCATCTGGTGTTCGGCAAGATCGCGGCGCAGGCCTACGACACGGCAGCATACAAATGCGCCGCCGACGATCTGCTGCTCGGCCACGGCGTCGACATCCTGTTTCATGCGCTCGGCGCCGGCGTGATCATGGACCGCGACGACACCATTCGCGCGTTGATCGTGGAGACAAAATCCGGCCGCCAGGCTGCCATCGGCCGCGTCTTCATCGATTGCTCGGGCGACGGCGATCTCGCGGCCTGGGCCGGCGCGCCGTTCGAGCACGGCGACGGCGCGGGCAGCACACTCTACCCGAGCATGATGTTCCGCTTGAACGGCGTCGATCCCGCGGCGGCGGGCGAAGCCTGGAAGACCATTCCGGACCTGATGGACGCGGCCGAGCGCCGCGGCGTCAAATTTCCGCGCAAGGGCGCGATCGTGCGGCCGCAGAAAAATCCGATCGAGTGGCGCGTCAACGTCACGCAGATGAAGCGCCCCGACGGCAGCGCGCTCGACGGCACCAAGGCCGACGAGCTCACCGCCGGCGAGATCGAAGGCCGCCGGCAGGCCGCGGCGTTCTTCGAATTCCTCAAGCGCGAGGCGCCGGGCTTCGGCAACGCCTACATCGTCGACACGCCGCCACAGCTTGGCATCCGCGAGACCCGCCGCGTCGCCGGCCACTACCAGCTCAGCCGTGACGACGTGCTCAACTGCGCGAGCTTTCCCGACACCATCGGCGTCAACGGCTGGCCGATCGAGAAGCATGTCGCGGGCGACGTCGAATGGCTGTGGCCCGCGATCCCGCAATCGCGCGGCTTCAACCACCTGCCCTACCGGATGCTGCTGCCGCAAAAGGTGCGCAATCTCCTCGTCGCCGGACGCTGCGCCTCGATGACGCATGAAGGCCAGTCCGCGGCACGCGTCAGCGGCGGCTGCTTCGTGATGGGCCAGGCCACCGGAACCGCCGCGCATCTCGCGCTGTCGGGCAACTCTCCGCTCGACCAGATTCCGGTTGAATCGCTACAGATGCAGCTTCAGAAAGACGGCGCCTATCTCGGCCGCGACGTCGACTAGATCACAACAACGAGAAACGACATGACGAGACGCTTGATCTTCGCCCTTCTCAGCCTTCTCACCGTCATCGTTCCGGCCGCAGCCCAGGACTGGCCGGCCAAGCCGGTCCGCGTCATCGTGCCGTTCGGCCCGGGCTCGACGCCTGACGTTGTCGCGCGCCTGATCGCCGACGAGTTGCAGAAGAAGCTCGGCCAGACTTTCATCATCGAGAACAAGCCCGGCGCGAGCGGCAACACCGGCACCGATGCGGTGGCCAAGGCCGCGCCCGACGGCACCACGATCGGCGTCAGCATCGGCGGGCCGCTCGCCATCAACACGCTGCTGTTCTCGAAGCTGCCCTACGACCCCAAGACCGACATCGCGCCGATCACCCAGCTCATTACCCAGCCGAGCGCGCTGGTGGTTAATTCTTCGGTTAAGGTTAACAGCGCGGCCGAGCTGGTCGCCTTGTTGCGGCGCGAAGGCAGCCATTTCAACTTCGGATCGATCGGCAACGGCTCGCTGTCGCACCTCGCCATGGAGGCAATCGCGCTGCAAAGCGGGGCCAAGCTCGTGCATGTCCCCTACCCGTCATCGCCCGCGGCGATGACCGCGATCATCCGCGGCGACGTGCAAATGGGCTGCCTGCCTGCGATCTCGGTGACTCCGCACGAGGCCTCGGGCGCGGTCAAAATTCTCGCGGTCTCGACCGCCAGGCGTTCGCCTTATTTGCCGCAGATTCCGACGCTGAAAGAGGCCGGAATCGACGTCGATGCCGACGCCTGGATGGGGATGATCGCACCTGCACACACGCCGGACGCCCTCGTTGCGAGAATTCGGCTCGCGGTGGTAGAAGCACTTGGAACGGCTGCGGTTCGTGACAAGCTGGCGACGCAACTCATGGAACCGGTCGGCAACACGCCGGCTGAGTTTCGAGCGCGCATCGACAGCGAGATCGACCGCTGGGCGCCGGTGATCAAGGCTGCGGACGTCAAAGTTAATTGAAACGGACCGTCGGCAGGTTTGATCGTTAGCCTGGAGTGACGAATGAGCACGGAACCGTATCCCGAGACCAACGTGGATGAATCGGGAGTCGGCCCGCAGCAGACCGAGCAGCGCGGGCCGGAATGGCCGAAGAAGATTCGGACGCTGACCGCGACCGAGCTCGACCGGCTGACGATCGACGGCGCGGGCCGCTTCTATTGGGACGGCAAGCTCGTCAACTACGAGCCGCCGATGGGCGCCAAGCCGGTGGCCGACAAGCCGTCCGAGCCGCCTCATGCGCGGCCTGCGGCCGACCCGTTCGACGATCCGTTCACCTTCGATGAATCGAAGCCGGCGGAGCATGCCGAAGGCGGCGAGCTCGAGCGGACGGACGATGCTCCGGTTCATGCCGTCGCCCATCGCGACGATCATTTCCATGATCTCGACGAGGTGCGCACCGTCCAGCATCGGGCCGTGCATCATCACGGCGACATCGGCACGGAGATCACCGAGACCTATGTCGCACCGAGCATCCAGATCCCCGACCGCATCCGCGTGTCGATGACGCGTTGGCAGTCGCTCGGCGCGATCATCATCGTGCTGTGCCTGATGGTCGGCACGCTCAGTCTCGCGGCCTTCGGCTTCATCGCGGTGCACGACTGGGGCTGCCGCGCCGGCCTGATCCACTCGAACTGCCCGGCACCGGGCGGAACGCCCGCGGCGCGCACCGACATTCCGGCCTAGCACCGAATCAAGCAGCGGTGATTCGCGTCGATCGCGACCGCGGCCGATCGTGCTTTGACTTCGCAATCGGTCCCGGCATCATGACGCTGGATGAGTCGCTTGTCGGCCCTTTTCACCGCGCGAAAGCGCACGGAAATTTCGCCAGTTGCGGCGGGCAAACCCGATTTGTCTTCATCCGCTCCGATCGATTCGCCGCCACCCGATCTGGAAGACAACGTCTTCAGCCTGGTGCCACAGGATAAATCGTCCGCGGTATCGGAAGGCTCAGGTCTCGCCGCCAGGAAGCCGGCAGGCGACACGGATCAGGCGCCATCCGATAAGAGCAACGAGAATGTCCATCCGCTCGCGAATGCGGATCTCAGCAGACTCGCGATCAGCGATGACGGCCGGCTGTACTGGGACGGCAAGCCGGTCGAGGTCCGCCGCAGCCTGGTCCTGTCACCGGCACAATCGATGATTGCCGGCATCGTCGCGGTGTTCCTGGTGATCGGCGCGATCGGCGCGGCTATCCAGGCCTCGCTCGCGCTGCGGGATTGGGGCTGCCGGCTCGGCTGGACCGCCAATTATTGCGGCTTGCCCGACAAAGCCCCGCCCCGCCTCGACATTCCGGCCTGACCTGTCCGCCTTTGAACCGGACATCTGAGGGTTCCGACTAACGGGAAACGGCCCCGAACGGGCCGATTTGGCCCCCAGGCGGCAAACATCAGGGGCCAAGGAGGCGGCCAATGAAGACGGCGATGAGCGAACTCACCCTCGAAGAAGGCCTCGCATTCCGGCGCAAGCTCGCGACGCGATCGAAGTTCCGGCTCAAGCTGCAGATCAGCGCCGGTGCACTGCTGGCCATCGTCTCGGCGAGCCATGTGCTCTCCGGCCTCGTGGACGGCGACATGGCTTCCAAGGGCCTGTCGACCTTCGGGCTGGTCATCGGGCTCTACGTCGCGGCGCATTATTCGGTGCTGCTCATCGCCAAGCGCGCGATGCAGGCATAAGCGGAGCGCTCACAACGCTCTTTGATATCGAAATCCTTGATCGTCCGAGCCTGCTGCAAAGCCCATCGCCTCGATCGATTTGTCCTCGGCGGAAAGCGCCAGGAATTGCCTCAACTCGCTCGCCGTCTCCTCGTGAGGCAACACCGCCGCAACCTTTTCGAACACAGGCTTCGGATCGCTCCCAATTCTCTGGGCGGCGTCGAAGTGAAGACTGGCCCGCAACAGACACTCACGCCAATCTTCGAGCCCTCCGGCCAGTCCCAAGGCTACAAGCCCGAGAAAGAGAAAGTCGTCCTTGCGTTCCCGGACTGCCAGGGACGCCATCCTCTCGCTGTAGGCCAGAAGGATGCGGCTTTGTTCGTCTGTCATCTGCGCGGCGGATGCCTTGCGCAGGCTCCCGTCGAGCTCGATCCAGGTTCGGAGAAGCTGACTGATCTCCTTGTCCCGCGGCTTCGGGATCGGCAGGCGGCCGTAGCCGCGATTGCTGTCGAGGCTCAGCCAACTGGCAGATGAGAAAAGATCGTCGCTCATGATCACACCACCGGCGAGCGGCCGCCGTCGACATTGGTCGCGGTGCCGGTGATGTAGCCGCCCTGCTCGGACACGAGGAAGCAGGCCAGGTTGGCGAATTCTTCCGCCTTGCCGGCGCGGCCGAGCGGAATCTCCTTCTCGCGCGCCTTGTAGTAGTCCTCAATCGGCACGTTGGCGCGCTTCGCCGCCTGCACATGCTGGTCGGCCTCGATGAAGCCCACCAGCATCGCGTTGACCAGCACGTTGAAGGGCGCGAACTCCGCCGACAGCGCCTTGGTCATCGCCATGCCGGCGGCGCGCGACACCGAGGTCGGCATGCTGTTCGGCCGCGGCGCCTTGGCGCCGATGTTGAGCACGTTGATGATGCGGCCCCAGCGCCGCTCCTTCATCTGCGGCGCCACGTGACGGATGAGCCTGACCGCTGCGAACAGCTTCTGCTCGATGTCGTCGTGGAGGATCTCGTCGGTCACCTTCTCGAACGGCATGGCGCGCGACGTGCCGGCATTGTTGACGATAATGTCGACCTTGCCGAAGGCCTTCATCACCTCGTCATACGCGCGCGCAATGTCGGCCGCCTTGCCGACATCGGCCGCGACTCCAATGACGCGGGCCTTGGCCGATTTCTTGATCGCCGCGACCGCCTCGTCGAGCGTTTCCTTGCCGCGCGCCAGGATCGCGACGTCGGCGCCCGACGCCGCGAAGCGGGTGGCGACGGCGAGCCCGATGCCCTTGCTGCCGCCGGTGACGATGGCGGAGCGGCCCTGCAAGCTGATTTCCATGACGTTCTCCCGGACAACCGCCCGCGCGGCGGCAGGACAAGGTTATTGGGCGGAACGCGCAGCGACAACGGGTCAGAGTGTCGTAGCGGCCTTCCGAGCCACGATGCGATGGATTTTCCGCCCCGACGACAGGCTCACCGGTTCGTCGTCGAGCAGCATCGTCGCACTGCCGAGCGCGGCGCGAGCGAGGCCGCTGTCGAAGGCGGTGTAAAGCCGCCCCGCCTGATCGCGCAGGTCGGCGCCTTCGGTGACGCGCCAGCTCAGGTAGAGAATGCCGTCCGGCTTCAGCAGCGCCATCAGTCGCTGCACGGCCTGCGCGATCTGCTCGCGCGGCAGGTGCATGATCACGGTCTCGCACAGCACGTTGTCGAAGCGGGCTTCCGGCAGGCCAGAGAGGTCGGGCAGCAACGCGCGCTCGAACCGTAGCGCCGGATAGCGCTGCCGCGCCTCGCCCAACAGCGCCTCGGAGGCGTCATAGCCGACCGGATCGAAGCCGTTTGCGGCGAGAAACGCCGCCTCGCGGCCGCTGCCGCAGCCGATGTCGGCAGTGCGCCCGGCGGCGTGGAAAAAACGCCGCACCAGCGCGTGAAGGTCTGATGGCGGCGGCTGCTCGTGCCAGTCCCTGGCGAAACCCGCGGCGCCCTCGTCGTAGGCCGCGAGCGTCTTTCGATCCATCAGCCCGCCGCCAGCGCGCCGCCGCCGCCCGAGGCCATGCGCGCCGCGAAGTCGCTCAGCGTCGGACCGCTCGACACCTCGACACGATTGCGGCCCGCGCGCTTCGCCGCATAGACGGCGCCGTCGGCCTGCCGGATCAGCACGTCGAGGTCGTAGCCGAACTCATCCGTCGAGGCGATGCCGATGCTGACCGTGGCCTTGGCCGGCATGCCCGCGACGATCACCGACGCTGCCTCGACCTGCTGGCGGATGCGCTCGGCGACGCGCATCGCCTGCTCGGTGCCGGTGTAAGGCAGCAGGCAGCAGAACTCCTCGCCGCCCATGCGGAACAGGAAATCGGTCGGCCGGATGCAGGAGTTCACCAGGCCGACGAAGCAGGTCAGCACGTCGTCGCCGCCGGAATGGCCGAAGCGGTCATTCAGCGCCTTGAAGTGGTCGAGATCGAGGAACAGCAGCGACAACGTCGCGTCCTCGTGGCTGTGCCGCGAGATCAGCCGCTCGCCGCGCGCCATGAAGGCCCGGCGGTTGAGCGCGCCGGTCAGCGGATCGGTCTGCGCCTTGGTGCGCTGCTCGAGCTCGAGCCGCTCCTTCGACATCGCCACCACCAGCACCACCAACAGGAAGGTGTGGCCGAACACGATCAGGTTGAACGCGCCGAGCCAGCCCGGCTGCATCGGCAACGCGCCGAACGGAAACGGCATGACCTGCATCAGCGGGATCCGCAGCGCGAAGAACAGCGCCAGCGACCCCAGGATCACGATCACCGGCCAGCGCGACGACAGCGCCTCGCGCCGGCCGCGCCAGCATTCCCAACAGGCCATGGCGAACATCGACGTGATCAGGGTCGACGACAGTGCAATGCGAAATTCGATGTTGTGGATGAAGCCCGGCACCAAGCAAATCGCAAGCCAGAAGCCCGGCGCGGCCAGCACCGGAAGCCACTGCGCCTGCCGCTTCTCGAAGGTCCGCGCGCCCTGCCAGGTGCAGGCCACCGCCGTCAGCATGAAGGCATTGCCGACGCCGAGCGTGAGATAGTTCTCGATCGTGGTGCGCAGCATGAACAGCGCGGCGGTCACGCTGCCGAGCGCCAGCGCCGCGCCCCACCAGATGAACCACGACGAGGTGCGGTTCTTCAGCCAGTAGACGGCGAACAGCCCACCAAGCACCAGCTTGATGGACAGGGCGAACAGCAGAACGGTGAACGAATCAATCTGCATGGCGCGATGCGCGACCCCCCTCGCGAATCGGCCGACAGTTTAGCGGAAGCAGGCGATAAACCTTCACGAATTTCGCGTCCGGCCCGTTCGACTCAGCCCCCGAGCGCATCCTCATAAGCCTCCGGCTTGAATCCGACAAGAATGCGCCCGCCGCCGAGATCGAGCACCGGACGCTTGATCATGGATGGCTGTTCCAGCATCAGCGTGATGGCTTTTTTCTCATCGACGCCGGCCTTGGCCTTGTCGGGCAGCTTGCGGAACGTCTGGCCGGCGCGGTTCAGGAGCGTCTCCCAGCCGGCCTTTTTCGACCAGCGCTCCAGCCGCTCGCGGTCGATGCCGCTCGTTTTGTAGTCGTGGAAGCCGTATTCGACGCCATGCTTGTCGAGCCAGGCCCTCGCCTTCTTCATGGTGTCGCAGTTCTTGATGCCGTAGATGGTGATCGCCACGTCGATGCTCCGCCGATTCTCTCTATTCTACCTGCTGTTCTCATCCGTCAGGGCCGAAGATTTCACAGCCGGATTTCGTTCGATCCCCGTTGCAATCAAGCCACGCCGCTCGATCGTTCGTTCATGTACGCGACCAGGTTGTCGAGGGTCTGCGACGTGCCGGTGTCGACGCCCGCCTTGATGAACTGCTCCAGATGCTCGGCGGAACGGCATTCGATCTCCACCGTCATCCGGGTCTTGCCCGCGGCAGCGCCAAGCGTGATTCGTCCCGTGGCTCCGAGCGCTTCGAAAACGAGTCGATCGGGCGGCGATATCTCGCGATAGGTTCCGGCAAATGGCAGTTCGGGATGGGCCTTGGTGACGAACCTGAAGCCGCCGCCAACCCGGAGGTCGATTTCGCAAACAGTCAGAGGATGGCCGTCGCAATCCCACCAGCGGGTCACGTGCTCGGGCTTGGTCCAGGCTTCGAACACCTCGGCGCGCGAGGCGTCGAAAGTGCGAGCCAGCCTGATCGTATGCGCGGCACGGTCGACTTCGAAGTCGGTCTGCCCCATCACTCCGGAACGCGGCGGCATTTCACTCCTCCGATCATTGTGTGCACGCGATCAGATGGTTCCTTCGCGCGGAACCGAACACGGACCCTGTCTGCTGTTGCCAGAAATCGGGTTGGGGCGCCACCGCTCCGTCGCCATATCGCGTTCGATCCCCGGACTGTGCTGGAGACGAACCGATGTTCATGGCCGAATCCACCAACGCGTCGCACCGCTCGCATCCGACGCTCGTCCTGCTGGCGATGTCGCTCGGCGTGCTGGTCGCGCAGATCGACACCTCGGTCGTCAGCCTGGCGGTGAAGCGGATCGGCGCCGACCTTGGCGCGGGTGTCAGCGCGATGCAGTGGATCATCGACGCCTACAACCTGACCTATGCCAGCCTGCTGCTGACCGGCGGCACGCTCGGCGACCTCTACGGCCGCCGGCGGATCTTCGTGCTCGGCATCCTGCTGTTCACGGCGGGCACGGTGATCTGCGCGATCGCGCCGAACGGTCCGGTGCTGATCGCTGGGCGCGCCATCAGCGGCTTCGGCGCAGCGCTGGAGCTGCCGATGTCGCTCGTGCTCCTGACGCTCGCCTATCCGGAGGAGAAGTCGCGCGCGCACGCGCTTGGCATCTGGGCGAGCTGCAACGGCCTCGCCTTCGTCATCGGTCCGACGCTCGGCGGCTTCCTGGTCGACAGCGTCGGCTGGCGCAGCATCTTCTACCTGATCCTGCCGGTCTGCGCGGCCACGCTGCTGCTCACGTCCGCGGCGGTGCCGGAGAGCGCGGAGCCACGTGGCCGCAAGCTCGACCTGACCGGCCAGGCGCTCGCGGCCTTGGCGCTCGGCGGCCTCGCCTTTGCGGCGATCGAAGGTGCGCATTGGGGATGGCTGTCCGCGCCGATCCTGGCGATCACAGCCGCCGCCGTGATCGCCGGCATCGCGCTGTTTGCCGTCGAAGCGCGGCTCGACGGCGCCATGATCCCGGTCGCGTTGTTCCGGAACGGCGTGTTCTCCTCGGCGCTCGCGATCGCCGGACTGATGACGTTCGGCATGTACGCGCTGCTGTTCCTGATGCCGCTGTACTTCCAGACGCTGCGCGGCGACAGCGCGTTCTGGGCCGGCCTGCAGATGCTGCCTTTGTCGGTGAGCTTCGTCGTGGTGTCGCAGCTCGCCGGCTATGCCAGCAACGCGGTCGGCCCGCGCGTCCTCATGACGGCCGGCATGGCCTGCATGGGCCTCGGCGAAGTGCTGCTGGCCTTCGTCGGCGAGCAGACCGCGGCCTGGATGATCGCAGCGGCCTTCGTCGTGGTCGGCATCGGCCTCGGCCTGAACACCAGCCCGGTCAACGGCGTCGCGGTCGCCGCCGTGCCGCAGGCCCGGTCCGGCACCGCGTCGGGCCTCCTCAACACCGGCCGCATGATCGGCGCCACCATGGGCATCGCCATTCTCGGCGCGCTGTTTGCGGCGTTTGCCGGACCGGAGGGTGCCGCTGGCGCAGGCTTCCTTCCGGGCCTGCGCGCCGCGATGCTGGTCGGCGGCAGCGGCGAGCTGATCGGCGCGGTGGTCGCGTTTGCCTTCATCCGCTCGGATTCTCTCAAGCGGAAGCCCGCGCATTAATTCATGCTCGACCGGCTTCGATCCTCGCGCCGGAGCGGCCAGCTCTCGATCACGTGGTATCGCGTGAGCCATCGCTCGCTGTGAATGAGTACGACTTTGTCGACCGCAAAGCGGATCGGCTCAATCGCCTGCATGGGAATCGCCCGCGACCCGTAAGACAGCGTCATGTGCGGCGTGAAATCCTCCGCCGCGCGTAGACCGATTTTCTTCATCGCCGCGCCAAGCGTTCTGTGAAGCTCCGACAGAACATCTCCCTCGATGAGCAAAACCAACGGCCGCGTGCGCGGCTCGCCCGCGCTCTGCGTCACACCTTCAAAGCTTTTGACAAACCGGGCCGTCAGTTCGAATGGCCCCATCGAGATGGCGGCCCCGGCCTGCCTCGCTGCATAGAGGTCCTTCGTTCGCAGCCGGGGGAAATCTCCAACATGGTGCAGCGATACATGCAGACGCTCCGGCTTGAGCGGTCTGCCCTCCCAGCGTTTCTCTGCGATGAACTGCTGCCTGAAACGGTCGATGC
Source organism: uncultured Rhodoplanes sp. (assembly GCA_936924235.1). GTDB lineage: Bacteria > Pseudomonadota > Alphaproteobacteria > Rhizobiales > Xanthobacteraceae > Z2-YC6860. Next base: position 24,504 of record CAKZHN010000404.1, read on the forward strand.
GGAGGGCTGTTTCGTCGTCGGGAAACAGGCCGAAGAACAGCGTCTCCGGCCGTTTGGGCCTCGCAGGCAAGTCCCGATAGAACTCGAATACGCCCTGCATACGCTTGCTCCCGCAACAGCAGTCCTCCCGCTCTGACGTTAGAACAAAACAAGAACAAATATCAAGACCCATGTTTCCTAGAGGTGCCGCGTCTCCGCCGGCTCGTGCATCCAGTCGTTGTCGCGGCCGTTGGAGTAACGGACCGGCAGCGCCGCAAGCTCCAGGTCCACCACATCGTCCAGGCAGGAGATGTTGATCGAGACGAAATCGCCGCCGATCTCCGGCACGTGCCCGCGGCTGAACGGCTTGAGGCCGCAATGTTTGCAGAACAGGTGATGGCCCTGCTTCGAGCCGAACTGATAGTCCGTCAGCGCGTCGGCTCCCGCCAGCAGACGAAACGCGGCGGGCTTGATGAGCGCCCCCCAGTAGCGTCCCTTCCCGCAGATCGAGCAGTTGCATTTGCCGGTGCCGCCGGCGAGGTCGACATCCGCCTCGAAGCGGACGGCGCCACAATGGCAGCTTCCCTGGTAGGTCCTCAGCATCGGTGGCTCTCCCAAAGCTCGCGGTTGACGGCCGGACCCTAGCTGCCACCTGTTGCCACCCTGCTGTCAGCATGCGACCTGTATGCTCCGATCATGCGTCGCGCCGACCGCCTGTTTCAGATCATCCAGATTCTTCGCCGCTCGAAGGGGCCGGTGACAGCCGAGGCCATTGCCGAGGAGCTCGAAACCTCCAAGCGCTCGGTCTATCGCGATATCGCGGCCCTGATGGGCCAGCGCGTGCCGATCCGCGGCGAAGCCGGCCTCGGCTATGTGCTGGAAAGCGGCTTCGACCTGCCGCCGCTGATGCTGACATCCGACGAGATCGAGGCGGCGGCGCTCGGCGCGCAATGGGTCGCGGGCCATGGCGACGCGGCGCTGGCGCACGCGGCGCAGAACCTGATTGCGAAGATCACCGCGGTCATCCCGGATCAGTTCCGGCCGCTCATTCTCGACGCCGGATCGCGCACGCCGCCGGGCTGGAAAATTCCGCCGGACGGCATCGACGTGGCGCAGGTGCGCGGCTGGATCCGGCAGGGCCGCAAGATCGCGATGGTCTACTGCGACGAGACCGGCCGCGAGACTGAGCGCACCGTGTGGCCGGTGCTGATCGGATATATGGACGCGGCGCGGACGCTGGTCGCCTGGTGCGAGTTGCGCCGCGGTTTCCGCACGTTTCGCGTCGATCGCGTCAAGAGCGCCGAGTTTCTCGACGAGCGCTATCCGGAGCGCGCCGCGGTGCTGCGCGCCAAATGGTTCGCGAGCGTGCGCGATGAAAAGAGACGGAAGTCGTCGAAACCCATGCCGGTCTAGCGATTGTCGTCGGGATATCGTCATCATCCGGCCGTTGCGATGAGCAACTCCTCCGCGTTGTTCGGCGGCCGAAGGCCATCGGTCCTGTTGGCAAAATAGCGCTGCGAAAGCGTGGCACCGGACACATGCTGCACGGTCTTGAAGCCGGCTTCGCGAGCCAGCGCCAGCATCTCGGCTGGCATGAAGAAGCTCACGAACGGAGTGCCGCTCGCTCGCGCGCCCTGCAGCGCCCGCTCGAAACCGGGGCGCACCTCGAGATCGACGAGTTCGAGCGGCAGCGTGAATGTCATGGCCAGCACCGATCCGGGTGCGAGCGCCGCGACCTCGCGCAGCGTGGCAGCGACGGCATCCTTGGACAGATACATGCTGACGCCTGTCGACGACACGACGGCCGGCTTGCCGGCATCGAAGCCCGACGCGCGCAGCCGCTCCAGCCAGGACGCATCGGCTTCGAAATCGACCGGCACGAGCTTGAGCCAATCCGGAATATCGAAGCCGCAATCGATCAGGCGCTGACGCTTCCAGGCCTGGGTGCCGGGCTGATCGATCTCGAACACCGTCAGCCGCGAGGCCATATCTGGCCGGCGCTGCGCGAAGCTGTCGAGACCAGCACCGAGAATGACGTATTGGCCGGTGCCACGGCCTGCCTGCTCCACCACCAGATCCTCGATGAAGCGCGCCCGCGCCACGATCGCGGCGCGGAACAGCTTCGTGCCCTCCGGATGCATGTCCGGGCGCTGGCGCCAGCCCTCGTCCGGCGCCACGAGCTTCAGGCCGATGTCGTCTTCGAGCACATGCGGCGGCGCATCGACCTGGACATGGACGGCGCGCCATAACGCGACCCTGACCGCCGAGCTGTCCGGCGCCGCGTTTTGCTGATCATTCACGATGCGCACTCACTTCCACGTCGTCGCAAAATATCCTGTCTGCGGTCGCGAGCTGATTGGCAAAGAAGACGGCTTCCTTGGAGCCCTCCTCTCGAAGCGATTTCATCACCTCGGCGAGCGCGCTTGCGCCGCGTGCGGACGCAACGGGGTTCTTCTTGGCCGTCAGAGCCGAATAGCCACGCGCCAACAACTGTTGCGTCGCGTGGCCGTCCAACTCATAGGCTCTTTCTGATCTCTCAAAATCAATCGCCGCTTCTCGAAGCCGACCAAGGGCAAGCTCCAGCGCACCGACCAGCCAATGGCTCGTTCCGATTTCCTTGGTGCCGAGCTTCAATTGGCGCACCAGATCCCTGGCCAGAACCGCAAGCTTCAATCCTGCTTCGAGGTGAACGTCGTCGATTTCAACGCCTTGATCTCCCCATCCGGGCCAACAATTGGCCGCGGCGTTGTAAGCGATCGTCTTCGCGAAGGTTCTGAGCGATGTGGCCGTCCCGGCATCCGACGCAGCAGCCGCGCTCTTGATGCAGAAATCGACGCCGGCTTCGCCAATGGCGATGACGCCGCCAATGTCTCTTTGCGTCTTGTAGTATTCCTTGCCGAGCCTGACGAAGCCGCCGGCCGCCTCGGCCGGACTGCCGAGCGCGATCAGTTCCTGGATTGACCTTTCAATGTCGTCAGAGCCGGGCTTTTCCATCAGCAGTGAACTCCGGCGATTCACAGCGTGGCTTCGGTCTTCATTGAAGGAAAGACTGAATTTCCCTGATCTCGTCCAACCCGGAGACATCGACGATCTTAGAGACGTATCGGCATGGTGTTCGAGCCGGATCGGGACAACCAAACTCTTGAACTTTAAAAACCAGAGATTCGCTTTTCTCTTGATAGATTTTTCTGACCACTTCCACACACACGTCAAGAATCACTAGACACAAGGCAAGCGACATCGCGCGATAGCGGACGGAAGCCATGAGGACCGAGACTCTTCCTTCTGAAATGTGGATAAATTCACCGTGAATAATTTGCCCCCAGTGCGTGAACTGCGAAAGAAAACCATAAAGCCGACCTGCCGACCGGTAGGTCTCTTTCAACGACGAAATGCAACTTTGCGCTTTCAGCTCCACCACCGCGTCATTGTCGAGAATATGGAAAGCGGCGTGTGCCCACGCAATCATCTCGAGACACATTCGCAACAATGGCAAGACTTCGAGCAGAAGCCCACGATTGGAAAGCGTGCGCGCTGTATCAAGCGCATGGGGCAATCTAAATAACGTAAGCTCAGCCCCCAACACACCAAACGGCAGATCACCCTGCGTGTGCAGATTGCGTAGTTCGTCCGCAAGCGTCACGAACGCATCGCGCAAGTAACCACTTACAGTTTCACCTAAGGAGGCGTCGTCATTCTCGTATTGATCGGGATCAACGTAGCGTTTTAATGTGTAGTCGATTGAACCCAATTGAAGTTCATAGGACAGCTTGGCAGCGAGCACTCGTCTTCTGAACTCGGCAGGGCTTCCGGTTTGCATTCCGACAGGATATCCGTGCCCTTGCCCAATGACGAAATCCAACTCGACTTCAGACTGAATTTGAAAGTGCTTGGTCCAGGCTTGGCTGACATCCATGTCCCACCTTGCATCGAATCGGCTCGATTAAATTACTCCCACTCGATCGTGCCGGGCGGCTTGCTCGTCACGTCATAGACCACGCGGTTGACGCCCTTGACCTCGTTGATGATGCGGGTCGCGACGTTGCCGATGAACTTCATGTCGAACGGATAGAAGTCGGCCGTCATGCCGTCGGTCGAAGTCACGGCGCGGAGGCCAACCACAAAGTCATAAGTGCGGCCGTCGCCCATCACGCCGACGGTCTTGACCGGCAGGATCACGGCGAAGGCCTGCCAGATCGTGTCGTAAAGACCCGCCTTGCGGATCTCGTCGATGTAGATCGCGTCGGCCAAGCGCAGGATGTCGAGCTTCTCGCCCGTGATGTCGCCCGGGCAGCGGATCGCGAGGCCCGGCCCCGGGAACGGGTGGCGGCCGACGAACACGTCGGGCAGGCCGAGCTCGCGGCCGAGCGCCCTCACCTCGTCCTTGAACAATTCGCGCAGCGGCTCGACGAGCTTCATGTTCATGCGCGCCGGCAGGCCACCGACATTGTGGTGCGACTTGATGGTCACTGACGGGCCGCCGGTGAACGACACGCTCTCGATCACGTCGGGATAGAGCGTGCCTTGCGCCAGGAAATCGGCGCCGCCGATTTTCTTCGCCTCCGCCTCGAACACGTCGATGAACAGCTTGCCGATGGTCTTGCGCTTCTGCTCGGGGTCGCTGACGCCCGTGAGCGCACCGAGGAACTCCTTCGACGCGTCGACGTGCACCAGCGGGATGTTGTAGTGGCCGCGAAACAGGTCGACGACGGTCTTGCCTTCATCGAGGCGAAGCAGGCCATGGTCGACGAACACGCAGGTGAGCTGGTCGCCGATCGCCTCGTGGATCAGCACCGCCGCCACCGCAGAGTCGACGCCGCCCGAGAGCCCGCAGATCACCCGGCCCTTGCCGACCTGCCGGCGGATCTTCTCGATCGCCTCTTCCTTGAAGGCGCGCATGGTCCAGTCGCCGCGGCACTGCGCGATCTTGCGGACAAAGTTTTGAAGCAGCGCCGCGCCGTCCGGCGTGTGCATCACTTCGAGATGGAATTGCGTGGCGTAGAACTTCCGCTTCTCGTCGGCGATCATGGCGATCGGCGCATTCGGCGAGGTGCCGACCACGCGGAAGCCTTTCGGCAATCGCGTCACGCGGTCGCCGTGGCTCATCCACACCGGATAGCTCTGGCCCTTCTTCCACACGCCTTCAAAGAGCGGCGTGTCCTCGGTGACCGTCACCTCGGCGCGGCCGAACTCGCGGTGGTGCCCGCCCTCCACCTCGCCGCCGAGCTGATGCGCCATGGCCTGCTCGCCGTAGCAGATGCCGAGCACCGGGACGCCCGCGTCGAACAGCCCCTTGGGCGCGAGCGGCGCGTTCTGATCGAGCACCGAAGCCGGCCCGCCGGAGAGGATCACGGCGGTGGGCTTCATTGCCGCGAAGGCCTCGGCGGCCTTCTGGAACGGCACGATCTCGCAATAGACCTTCTCCTCGCGCACCCGGCGCGCGATGAGCTGGGTCACCTGCGAGCCGAAATCGACGATGAGAATCTTGTCGTGCGAGTCGATGTTCATGGGCGCCGCGATGTTGCCGGATCGGGCGGTGGAATCCGCCGGGGGCGTCCGGGGTGCGGTTGTGGCGGCTGTGGATGATCGGGTCAAGGTGCGGTCCTGTCTGGCGCGGCCGGCTCCCGGATAAATAGCGGTCCGGACGCTTGAGCGTGAGGGTCCGGGGCCGAAAAACCAGCCATTTCCACACCCCTTCACGGGTTTTGAGCCTACAGGCGTGAGTCATCCGCCCCTGACAGAGTGCGGCGCGGGGCTGCGCCTTCATTTCTTTGCTCCCTCAAAATGAGGGAGTGGAGCGC
>CAKZHN010000405.1 GCA_936924235.1 uncultured Rhodoplanes sp.
GGCCGCGCAGCCGCGCTCCTCCAGCGCGTCGCGGTAGAACGCCGGGGCATAGGCCTCGGCCTTGTAGCGGGCCTGGTCCTCGGCGGTGTAGAGGTGGCTCCAGGTCTCGTCGAAGGTCTGCAGCGACAACGCGGACAGCACCTCGGCATCGGCGGCGGCGACGGCCTGCCGCTGATGCTGGCCGACACCGGAAAAACATTTCCTGCGCCGTGGGCGCCGCTGACCCGGGCCGGATGCGACGTCGGCTCGTTCGCTGTGCCCAATCTCGGTCTGGAAAACCTGGGCGCCGACGTTGCGAGCGTGTTTGGCCCCGGATCGAGGCAGGCCGCGGCGGCAAATGCCAATCCGCGGCAGGCCAAGGCCGATCTGCTCGGCATCGCGATCCACTGCGCGCGCGGCAGCGCGGTCTGCGCCCGGCCCGATGCCGCACCCGATCTCCTGGCCGACGAGCCCGGCGGCTACACGGCGTTCAACGCGCTGTTCGGCCATCTCGCCGTTCAACGCGCCATTTCGCCCGGGCGCCCGATCCTGGATCTGGACAGCAATACTGTCCGATTCCGCGACGGCGGCAGCGTCCTGGACATCCTCAACCCGACGGCGGCGCAATCGCTCGGCTATGCGGCCGCCATGCTCGAAGCCGGCGTGCCGGTGGTTTCGGTCTTGATCGCCGACCCTCATGAGCAGCGCCGCAGCGGTTCGCGCGCTTTGGGGCCCGGCGAAGCCGGCACCGCGGCGGAGCTGGCGGCTTATGACGCGGCCTTCGCGGCGTTCTTCCGCAGGCTTGCCGGCCGCGGCATCGATCCGACCAACACCTTATTTGTCGTGACGTCGGTCAACAGCAGCCACTTCGTCGGCAGCCCGCCGGAGCCTGCAGGCTGCGACGGCGTCAGCGTTCCGTGCAGTTACGCCAAGGTCGGAGAAATAGATGCCGCGCTCGACCGCCTGCTCGCCACGCAACGGCGCAACGTCACGAGCTTCGACCTGCAGCCCGACGTCGCGCCGGCCTTCTACATCCACAGCAATCCCGGGCCGGCCGATCCGGTGACGCGCTCGCTGTCGCAGGACGTCAGCAGGTTGACGGCGGTCAGCCCGATCACCGCCAAGACCGACACGCTTGCCGCATTCCTGGCCGACCGCGCCGAACTGAAGCTCCTGCACATGGCGACCGCGAGTCCGGCACGCACGCCGAGCTTCGTCATGTTCGGCGACGCCGACTACCGCTACCGGAATTCCGGCCGCACCACCGACTGCGCGCGGCCGCCGGCCTGCGTGCAGCAGAACGCCGGCTTCGCCTGGAACAGCGGCGGCATCCAGCCGCCGGTCGTTGCATCGTGGCTCGGACTGGCCGGGCCCGGCGTGCGCCGGCTCGGCGTCACGGGCGATGTGTTCTCGGATCACGCCGACATCCGCCCCACCGTGATGGCGCTGCTGGGGCTCAAGGACAGCTACGCCCATGACGGCCGCGTGCTGGTGGAGTTTCTCGATGACCGCGTGCTCGCGGGGCTTGCGCCGCTGCGCCAGCCGTTCGTCAGGCTGGCGCAGGCCTACAAGCAGCTCAACGCGCCGTCGGGCCAGCTCAGCCGCAACAGCCTGACGCTGGCGACGCGGGCGATCAAAGGCGGTGACGCCGGCTATGCGGACTATCTGGCGAAGATCGATCGCATCACCGAGTTTCGCGACGCGCTCGCGCGCGACATCAAGCTGCAACTTGCGGGACCGGTGTTCGCCGGCCGTCCGCTCAACCCGCAGAACGCGGACGTTCTTTTGGCACGGGCCGGCGGGCTGATCGACGACGTCGAAGAGCTTGCGGGCGAGGCGATGCGATAGCGTCGCGCCGTTTGGGGAGAGTATCGAATGAAGACGCCACACGAGCTTTCGAGCCGGCCGCCGCAGCGGCAGAAGCGTGGCTTGGAGCTTGGCTCGGGGGCTGTCTCGGGGTCTTTCTTGGCGCGTGCGGCTTCGGTCGCGCTGATCGTGGCGTTTCACGGTGTGCTGGTGAGCTGCTCGACCTGGGACAATGTCGCGGATCTGCCCAAGCGTGACGGCGTGACCGATCCGATCCGCGACACCGATCTGCGCGCTCGCGCGCCCATGCGCACCGACTCGCGCTTCGACAACGTCATTCAGAAATACATCAAGCCGTTGATCGGTGGCGGCGAGGCAGACCCGCCACCGGCGCAGCCGGCACCCGGCAGCGCAGCCCTGGATCCGGCAAGTCCTGGCGGCGCGGCGGGCGCCGGCGGCACCTCGGGCACGCCCAGTCCGGGCGCGACGAACACCACTGCAGGCGTCGAGATCAATTTCGAAGGCGCCAACATCCAGACCGTGGCCAAGACGCTTCTCGCCGACACGCTGGGGCTGAACTTCGTGGTCGACAACCGCGTGCAGGGCACCGTGACGCTGGTGTCGGCCGCGCCGATCCAGCGCAAGGACCTGCTCCCGGTGTTCGAGAGCGTGCTGCGCATGTCCAACGCCGCCTTGGTGCGCGACAAGAACTTCGTGCGGATCGTGCCGCTGCCGGAGAGCGCCGGTTCGGGCAAGGTGACGGTGCTCGGGGCCGGCGAGCCCGGCTACGGCGTGACGATCATTCCGCTGCGGTATGTGGCGGCCACGACCGTCTCCAAAACCGTCGAGAACTTCATGGCGCGTCCCGGCGCGGTCCGCGTCGATCAGGCGAGAAACATGGTCATGGTGCAGGGCACCTCGACGGAGCGCCAGAACGCGCTCGACATGATCTCGACCTTCGACGTCGAATGGCTGCACGACCAGTCGTTCGGCATCTATCCGCTGCGGGCGACCTCGGCCGAGACGCTGGTCCGCGAGCTGGAGAAGGTGTTCGATTCCGGCGAGAACGGGCTCGGACAAGGCACCATCAAGTTCCAGCCGATCAACCGCATGAACGCCGTGCTAGCCGTGGCGCGAAGCCCCAAGCTCATCGACCGGGTGACGCAATGGGTGCAGCGGCTCGACCGTTCCGACACCAGCGGCACGACGGTGCGGGTCTATCATCTCAAATATGCCAACGCGCAGCGGCTCCAGAGAGTCTTGAACGACATCTTCGTCGGCCGCGGCGGCGCCGGCGGGTCCGGCGACACCGCGGCAAGCCAGGTCGCGCCCGGGCAGAACGCCAGCCAGTCGCGTCTCGACTCGCTGCAGAGCGGCTCGAGCTTCCAGAACCAGGGCAGCAGCGGCAGCAGCACCACGACCACCACCACCAGCAGCGCGAGCAGCAGCAACAGCGGCGGCCTGAACCGGGCCACGCAGGCCGGCGATTTCGATTCGTTCGGCGGCGACAAGGAAGGCGGTCAGGACAGCGGCGGCGGCGGTTCTGGCGGCGGCTCGCTGCCGCGCGGCGTGTTCAGCAACGTGCGGATCACCGCCAACCTCGGTGACAATTCGCTGGTGATCTATTCCACCCAGGAGGACTACAACGTCATCGAGCGTTCGATCCGCGAACTCGACCGCCCGCAGATGCAGGTCGCGATCGACGCCACCATCGCTGAAGTCACGCTGACCGACCAGTTCCAGTTCGGCATCCAGAGCTTCCTCACCAGCAAAAACCTGGGTCTTGGCACCGACAAGGGATCGAGCCTCTCCACGCCCAGCTCGACGGCGGGCGGCACCACCACGCAGACCGATCCAACCACCGGCCTCCAGACCGTAGTGCAGCAGGCGTTCCTGCAGCGCGTGCTGCCGGGCTACAACCTGCTGCTGGGGAGCGAGGCGCAGCCGACCGTGATCCTGAACGCGCTGTCGCAGCTGACGGACGTGAAGGTGCTGTCGGCGCCGTCGCTGGTGGTGATGGATAACCAGCCGGCGCTGTTGCAGGTCGGCAACGAAATCCCGTTGTCGACCGGCTCGGCGAACGTGCTCACCACATCGAACACCATCGTCAACACCATCGAACGGCGCAACATCGGCGTCATTTTGAAGGTGTGGCCGCGGGTGCGCGCCGGCGGCGCTATCCAGCTCGAGATCGAACAGGAAATCTCCAACGTCGCCAATCCGAACGACACTGCCAACGCGCTCACGCCGACGCTGACGCAACGCCGCGTCCGCTCGACGGTCGGGGTCCAGAGCGGCCAGACCGTGCTGCTGGGTGGCCTGATTTCGGAGCAGTCGAACGACACCAAGACCGGTGTGCCGGGGCTCCGCGAGATCAAATATCTTGGTGATCTGCTCGGCAATACCTCCAAGAACAAGCAGCGCCAGGAGATCATCATCTTCGTGCGGCCGCGATTGATTCGGAACTCGATCGATGCGGAGAGCGTGGCGGAGGAGTTCCGCAACCGCCTTGAAACCATGCGGAGCACGCGGCCGATCGTCGGCGGTGCGGCCGCGATGGCGCCGCCGAAGACAAGGTGAGCCGGACGCGTTCAACGCGACAGCTGGGCACAGGCCAGCGCGCATGATGATCGAGCATGATGATCAAGCACAGCGATCACGCATGATGATCAAGAGCGACGATGAGGTGGCGTGCTGACCGGAATCGACCACAGCGACCACGACTGGCCCACGATCGATATCCGCCCCGACCTTCGGGTTCTGATCGCAGGCACCGCCGTCATCGCGCTGGTTTCAGCGGCGATGCTGCCGCCATCGATCGCGGTGGCCTCGACCATTCTGGGTGCGCTGATGGTCGCGGGCGCGGATGTCGATGCCCGCACTTATCTGCTGCCGGACCTCGTGACGCTCGGTGCACTGCTCTGCGGCGTGCTGGTGCCGCTGGCCCTCGATCCGTTCAGCCCGCTGCAGGCCGCGGGGCTGGCGCTTGTTCGTGGCGCCGCCACGGCGCTGGTGCTGGCGCTGGTGCGGTGGGCCTATGCCTGGAGACGCGGGCGTGAGGGCATCGGCCTGGGCGACGTCAAGCTTGCCGCGGCGATCGGGGCCTGGCTGCCGGTCGAGGCGATCCCGGTGTGCTTTCTGCTGGCAACCGGCGGCGCCTTCGTCGCGGTGCTGTTCGCGCGATGGCGCGGCGAGAGCTTCGATCGGGCCGCGAGGATCCCGTTCGGCGCCTTCTTGTGCCCATCGCTTTGGTTTACGTTCTTTTTGTACGCGTTGGCCGAGTAGGAGAGAGCCGGAACCTGGTCGCGAGGCAGCGCTTCGAGATGAAATCGAGCGGTTCATTCCCAGTTGAAACCACGCGGCTTACGTTCCGCCGTGGCGCGCTTGGTCTGGCGGTCCTGGCTCTGGCCGCGACGCAAGCCTGCACGACGGCGTCCGCCGCGAGCCTCTCCACCGCCGCGCTGCAGAGCGGCGACCTCGCCATCGTGCTCGACGGTGAGATCGCAAATGGCGACGGCGACGCGGTCGAGGCCCTGATGAAGGAAACCAACGACCGCGGCAGGCTGGTCGCGGCGCTCCGGCTCGATTCACCTGGCGGGAGCCTCGCCGAGTCGGTGAAGATCGCCGAGCTCGTGCAGCGCACCAAGATCGCGGTCGTGGTCGGCCCCCGGGCGCAATGCGCCTCGGCCTGCTTTCTGATTTTCGCCGCCGGAACCGAGAAGTTCGTGGGTTACGGCGCCGCCATCGGCGTGCATGGCGCCTCCGACCGCTACGGCCGGATCACGCCGCGCGCCGCGGCTGCGACGGTGTCGATGGCGCGGATGGTCCGGGAGTTCGGCGTGCCGCCGGGGATCGTCGAGAAGCTCGTCGTCACCGGACCCGACGAGATCGTCTGGCTCAGCACCGATGAATTGCGCTCGATGGGCGCGGTGATCACCGGGCGGCCGCACGTGTCCTTGCCGATTATTGCAGCGCCGGCATCGGGATGAAATCGCGGCGATCCTGCGAGCGCTCGCCGGCGCTCACCGGATGGGCGATATAGGAGCAGCCGCCGGCTGCGGCGCGGAACGGCGTCCAGTCCGAAATCGTCCAGGCCTTGATGCCCTCGACCAGCTCGCCGGAAATCACACATCTGTTGTCGAACGGCGGAATGACCACCATCATATTGTAGCAGCCCGGCTCGATGTCCTTGATCGTGAAGGTCTTCGACGTCCAGACCGGCGTGTCCGAGATCTGGTTGTTGCCCCAGTTCTTGGCCCAGCACGGCGACAGGTAGAACTGATAGATCGTCCGGCCTGACTTGTTCACCAGAACGAACTGCGCGGTCCTCACGGCCTGGGCGGTCCTGGTGGCCTTGACGTGGGCGCTGTTGGCCGCCTGCAACGGCAGCGCCGCGAAAAGGGCCGCAAACGCAAATGACGCGAACCGTGCCATCGATCACTCTCGAACTTTCCGCGCGCGAACGATCCGGGGCGGGAAAGGATTCTACGGCGAGCCACATGACGGATGTGTGACAGCGGATATCTCGCAGCTGTCAATATTCCGGAGACGCGATTGGCCTATATCTTCCCTGGAGCAGCGACCGGCGGACCTGACGCCGGCATCCGGGGGAGGGAGACGCGATGAAACCTGCATGGGCCGCGGCCCTGATCGCCATCGGTGCCTCAACCGCCTGCTTTGCCCAGTGCTGCCTGGCCCAGTGCTGCCTGGCCCAGGAGCCGCCCCCCTCCAAGCCGCCGATCCTGTTGGAATCAAAGAAAGACCCTGCGGCCTTGCTGAACCAGAACTGCGTCGACGTCGAAATCGGCGGCGACAAAGCGCCGTCGCTCGGCTGTCTCAATCAAAGGCTGAAACAGCAGGTCGACACCGTCCAGCCATCGCTCAATTCACCGCCGCTCGACGGAAAATCGCCGGACGCGCGCATCGGCATCGTCAATGAAGCGGCGACGCGACAGCAGTTCGGCTCGAGCTTCGGCAGAACCGTGGTGCCGCCGCGGCCGCCGACGCCGACCATCCCTCCGTTGGGCCGGCACTGACCGCCGGTCGCTCGGCGAACTTCGCAAGATTGTTCAGCGGGTAAGCCGCAATCGCGGACCTGCTCGTATCGCTTCCGTTCCAAACATGCTGCGGAATGGACTGACGATACGAGTGAGTCTGGCGCGCGAACCTGCATGCGCCGAATCCTGGCGTCACAGACACGTAATATTAACAAGTTATTTCAGCTTTCCGCGCGGCAGCATTCTCTCGGGGGCAGAGATTCAATTGGCGTGCGGAGCGTTTCGACCGCCACGGCGGAGCGGGAGGGAGTGGACCTGCCTCTCCTCGTCCTTGTGAGCATGGTCCCGGAGGAGGGACGGCGCGGCTTGGTGTTGGTCAGTTTGTCCGGGGTGATTGGGGCCACGTGTGACCAGTTGTCATTCGATCGACGCGGCCGTTCTGGACAGCACAAGAGGTCCACTGCAAAGCCATGCCGTGACGCGGCGCTTCGACAGCGGCGCTTGGTCCCGCCGGAAAACCTCCTGGCTGTGCGCCTGTAGTGCCGTCGCTGTTGTAGCCGCGGGTCTTGCGATTTCGACGGCTGACGCCGCCCATGCGGCGCCGACCGGCACCGGTACCGACAACCGGCAGAAGAAAATGCGCGCGCTTGCCCAGGCCACCGAGCAGCCGACCCCGGCTACGCCGCCATCTCAGGCCGCGGCGCCGGCAACGAAGCAGCCGCCGCAGCGCTTCGACATCGATGAATACCGCGTCGAGGGCGCCGACGCCTTGCCGCAGGTTGAAGTCGAGGAAGCGGTCTATCCGTTTCTCGGGCCCCGCCGCACGGCCGACGATGTCGAGAAGGCCCGCGCCGCGCTGGAGAAGGCCTATCAGGCCAAGGGCTATCAGACCGTCGCGGTGACGATCCCGCCGCAGGACGCGCGCAGCGGCGTCGTGGTCTTCAAGGTCGTCGAGGCGAAGGTCGGCCGGCTCCGGGTCAAGAACTCGCGCTATTTCGACCTGGACAAGGTCAAGGAGAAGGCGCCCTCGGTCGCCGAAGGCAAGCTGCCGAACTTCAACAACGTCACCAAGGATATCGTTGCGCTGAATCAGTGGCCCGACCGCAAGGTCACACCGGCGCTGCGCGCGGGCGTCACGCCCGGCACCGTCGACGTCGACCTCAACGTCGAGGACAAGCTGCCGTTTCATGCGAGCGTCGAGCTGAACAATCGGCAGAGCCCGAACACCACGCCGCTGCGCCTCACCGCGACCGCGCATTACGACAATCTCTGGCAGCGCGGCGACTCGTTCAGCTTCACCTATCAGGTGGCGCCGCAGCACAAGGAGGACGCCGAGGTGTTCTCCGGCTCCTATCTTGCCCGCACCGACCTCGACTGGCTGAACTTCCTGTTCTACGCGGTGAAGTCGGACAGCAATGTCTCGACCGTCGGCGCGCAGAACATCGTCGGTCCCGGATCGATCGTCGGCGCGCGCGCCGTGGCGACGCTGCCGATGCGGGAAAACTACTTCCACACGGTTTCGTTCGGCTGGGACTACAAGCGTTTCGACCAGCAGATCTCTTCGGAGTCGCTCGGCACGTCGACCTCGCCGGTCACCTACTATCCGGTGACGGGACTCTATTCTGGCACGCTCACCACCGAAGGCGCCGTCACGGCGTTCAACGTGGGCCTGACCGCGGGCGCCCGCGGTCTGGGCAGCGATGTGAACCAGTTCAACCTCAGGCGCGCCGGCGCCGACGCCAACTTCGTCTATCTGCGCGGTGACGTGACTTATACCCACGATCTGCCGGAGAAATGGCAGTTCTACACCAAGGTTCAGGGGCAGATCTCCGACCAGGCGTTGGTCAGCAGCGAGCAATTCACCGCGGCGGGCGCCGACTACGTCCGCGGCTATCTCGAATCCGAAGTGCTGGGCGACAGCGGCATCGTCGGCACGGTCGAAATCCGGTCGCCTGACGTCGCCGGCAAGATCGTCTGGCCGAAGGATGAAAAGGGCGAGTCGACCAAGCCTCTGATCAACGACTGGCGCTTCTTCGTCTTCACCGACATGGCCAAGACCCGCGTGATTCACGCGCTGACCGATCAGCCGCGAACGTTCTGGCTGGGCAGCTACGGCGTCGGAACGCGCATCAAGTTCCTCGAATATTTCAACGGAATGGTCGCGTTTGCCATGCCGACGACAGATCAGGCGTTCACACAAGCCAACGACCCCCATGTGCTGTTCCGTGTCTGGGGCGAGTTCTGAGCCTATGCAATCGAGGTGGAACAGCGTGTGCACTGACTTCGCGCGCCTTGCGGGACGTTATCGCTTCGGCCCGGCATTGGTGATCGCCGCAATGCTTTGCGTCGTGCTGTTTCCGGCACGGGCGCAGGCGTGGTGGAACGACGACTGGTCGGGCCGCAAGAAGATCACCATCGACACGACCGCGACAGGCTCCGCGATCGAGAACCCGATCGGCTCGATCCCGGTGCTGGTGCGCCTGCACGCTGGCAATTTCCAGTTCGAGGGCGCCAAGGAAGACGGCACCGACATCCGGTTCGTCGCGGCCGACGACAAGACGCCGCTGAAGTTCCAGATCGAGAAGTTCGACTCGCTGCTCGGCGAGGCGTTCGTCTGGGTCAACGTCCCGGACCTCAAGCCCGGCGCCAAGACCGAAATCTGGCTCTACTACGGCAATGCGAAGTCGACCGGCGCCGACCCCAAGGGCACGTTCGACGCCGATAACATCCTGGTCTATCACTTCGCCGAGCGCGGCTCGCCGCCGGCGGATTCGTCGACTTGGGCCAACAACGGACAGGCTGCAGGCCAGCCGTCTGCAAGCTCGATCATCGGACCGGGCCTGCACCTCGATGGCCAGACGCCGCTCGCGTTGCCGGCCTCGCCGTCGCTGGCCTTCGCCGAGAACGGCGCGCTGACCTGGTCGGCCTGGATCAACATGGAGGCGGCGCAGCCGCGGGCCGCGCTGTACGGCCGGCGCGAGGGCGCCAATGTATTCACCATCGGGCTCGAAAACGGCGTGCCGTTCGTCGAGGTCACTGGAGCCGCCGGAACCGCTCGAAGCGAGCCCGGCACGGCGATCGTGCCGGGCACGTGGCACCATCTCGCGGTCACGGCCGAAAACGGGCAGATCACGATCTACCTCGACGGCGCCTCTTACGGCACCTTCGCGGCAAGCCTGCCGGCCTTCACCGGCGCGGCCGTGCTGGGCGGCGTTCCGGCGGAAGCCGCAGCGGCAGGTGACACCTCCGTTGGCTTCGTCGGCGACATCGACGAGCTGGAAATCTCCAAGGTCGCGCGACCTGCGGGATTGATCAAAGCCGCCGCGATCGGCCAGGGCTCCGACCCGGCGAAGTTCATTTCATACGGCACGGAAGAAGCGGGGTCGTCGTCGTGGTTCAGCGGCGGCTACTTCGGCGTCATCCTGCAATCGGTCACGCCGGACGGCTGGGTCGTCATCGTCCTGCTGATGATCATGGCGGCGATCTTCTGGTCGATCAGGCGTTCGTGCAATTCCGTTACCAGACCACGATCGCCCAGTACGTCGATCCTGCGCACGCCGGCACCAACGGCATCGATTTCCTGGCCTTCATCGCGACGGCGCTCGGCAAATCGCGTGCCGACGCCTGGACCGAATTCCAGAATTTGTCCGACACCCGCAAGCAGCTGCTGGTCAATCAGGCGTTCCTGAAGTTCCTGACCCAGGTCTCGACCGACTACCAGGACTCGTCGAGCCCGTATTACAAGAAGTACGGCCGGGCCTACGACGCGATCAGCACGCTGTTCCCGGCAAGCAGTGGCTACACCGACAATTCGGGCGGCAATGGCGCCGGGCAGATGGTGCAAACCGGCGACCTCAATGTCGCGCGATCGATCGTCGCGACCCAACAGGACAGCGGCATCAACATCCTGGGGCCCGGCGGCAACGTCAAGGTCGGCAGCGTCGCCCGCGATACGCTGCTGCCGCTCCAGGAGGGTATCCTGACGCTCGCCAACGGCACGATCAGCGCCTACGCCGACAACAGCATCCTGCTCAACCAGAGCCGCGTGCTGACGGTCCAGGGCGGCGACGTCGACATGTTCAGCGCCAACGGCGACATCAGCGCCGGCGAGGGGCCGAAGACATTCGTGTCCAACCCGCCGATCCAGTTGATCTGCAACCAGGGCGGCCTGTGCGTGGTCAATCCGTCGGGCCTGGTCAGTGGCGCCGGCATCGGCGCGCTGATCACGGTGCCGGGTCAGGACCCCAAGAACTCGAACGTGACGCTTGCCGCGCCGCACGGCATCATCGACGCGGGCGCCGCAGGGCTGCGCTCCGCCGGCAACTTCAACGCCATCGCGCTGTTCATCGCCAACGCCTACAACATCTCGGTCCAGGGCACGAGCCAGGGTGTGCCCACGGGTCCGGCGGGTGTCACCGCGACGGTCGCGGCGCCTCCGCCCGACCAGTCGGGGGCCAAGAAGGCCACCGAGGTCAGCACCACCCAGTCGGCGGCGCCGGCGCGGCAGCCGTCGGTCGTCATCGTCGAGGTGCTCGGCTATGGCGGCGGGGGCAGCGGCCCGACCGGCAGCACGGACGCTCCGGACTCCACGAACGGTCCCGCCAGCGGAAGCGGGCCGGACGACAAGAAGAAGAACGACAACCAGCAGCAGGCGCCGGCCCAGCCGTGACCGAGGCGGGCCGTCAGTGGCCCGCGGCGGAGAAGTCCCGTGTCACCCGCGATGACGCGACGCGGGCCTTGCGGGTGGTGCCGGGTGTGTTGCGGCTTCTTCCGACGAAGCGCGGCACGCCCGCAGTCATCACCATGCCGACCGCGGCGATGTCGCCGTGCTTGATCGCGGCGAGCGCAGTCGACTGCGTGCCGCCGTCGGGCGCGTCGAGCAGCACGATGTCGGCGGCCTTGCCGGCCGCGAGGAATCCGGAGTCGAGGCCGTAGATCCTGGCATTGCTGCCCGACGCGGCGCAGACGAAGCGCTCCGGCGCCATGTCGGTCAGGCTCGCGCAATGCGCGATGGTGTAGAGCATGCCGAGCGGCATGATGCCGCTGCCGGTCGGCGTGTCGGTCGCGATGATGAAGCGGTCGAAGGCGCCGTGGCGCTCGGCGAGCCGCGCGCAAAGGAGCGTGGTGCGGAGATTGCCCGCGGTGCAGACCTGCAGCGCGATCCGCGATTCGAGGATGACGCGCTCGAAATCGGCGTCCGGCATCGCGGTCGGCCCGCCGTTGATGTGGAACGACACGTGCGGGTGCATCCTGAGCAGATGATCGCCCGTGATCGCGCCGGAGCCCGGAATGGAGGAGCCGCCGGTGTGGCAGGTGGTGAGCAGCCCCGCGGCCTTGGCGTCGGCCACCAGCGGCACGTAGTCATATGAAGTCTTCACCGCGCCGAAGCCCGCCTTGGCGAGCGTGACGCCCTTGCGCTTGAGTTCGTCGAAATCGGCGCGGGTGAGCCCCGGCTCGAGGATCACCGAGCCCGCGATCACCCGTATGCCGCCCGGCCGGTAGGTCGCAAAGCAGCGCTGCGCCGCGAGCGCCAAAGCCTTGACGCCCTCGGGATCGCTCGGCCGCCCCGGCACGTGCACCTCGGAGGCCGAGATGCAGGTGGTGGTGCCGCCGTGCACGTAGCTTTCGAGATATCCCACGGTGTTCTGCCGCGGCGTGAAATCGCCGAACGTGATGTGCACGTGGGAATCGATCAGGCCGGGGATCGCCGTCATGCCGCCGGCGTCGATGACGACGTCGGCTGCCTCCACGGCCTGCGCCGCGGCGGTGCCGACCGAGACGATGCGCTCGCCGTCGGTGAGGATGGTGTCGCCTGCGGCGAGCGGGCTTTTCCAGTCGCCGGAAACGACCTGACCCAGATTGACGATCGCGGTTTTCATGGGCGGTGCCGAGCTTGCTTTGTTGAGTTGAGAGCGAACCAGACTCTATCCGTTCGTTCCCGCGTAAGCGGGAACCTAGTTCTGCACAAAGGTGGTGCCAGCCTGCTTAGTCTGGGTCCCCGCTTTCGCGGGGACGAACGGGGGACAGAGCCGGAAATCCTATCAACTTAATGCGAAGCCGGCAGGCTATAGCCCGCCATCATGCTGTCGACCAGCTTGGTCGCGCCGGCCCAATCGAAGGTGCGGTAGCTGTGGGCCGTGGTGACGAAGCGGGCGCCGGCATAGAACATCTCATACTGGGTGTGGCGCGAGCCGAACTCCGAGCCGATCGCGTCCCAGGCGAGCTTGAGGAACTTGACCTTGTCCTCCGGCGCCATCTTCGACGACTGCTGGGTCAGGCCGATGATCTTGCGCAGCGCCGGATCGGCGAAGTCCAGCACCGACGACGGCAGCATGATCAGCGCGCCGCCGGACAGCTCGCGCAGCATGTGGATCACGCGCGGATAGAGCTCCTGGGTCAGCACCTGCGCCGAGTACATGAAGTGCCGGTTCGGCACCCAGTATTCGCCGCGCATGTTTCCTTCGATCTCCATGCCGGCCATCATGGCCTCCACCATGCTGACATGGGCGGCGAGGAAGCCGAGCTGCTCGCGGATCGGCGGCATGGCGTTGGTGCCGATCGCCTCGGTGAGCTTGTAGGCGAGCCCGATCAAGAACTTGATCTTCACCGACAAACGGATCTGGGCCTGGTAGTTCTGGTAGGCGTGGCCCGGCGTGTCGTGGAACTGGGCGCGGCACAGGTCGGTGTCCTTGTGGACGAACACGCGCTCCCATGGCACCTTGACGTCGTCGAAATACATCAGCGCGTCGTTCTCGTCGAAGCGCGACGAGATCGGGTTGTCGAACACCGACACCGCCGAAGCCTCGTAGGACTTGCGCGAGAGCACGCGCAGCCCCTTGGTGCTCATCGGCAGCGCGCAGGAGAAGGCGAGGCGCTCCTCGCCGGGCTTCAGCGGCTGCAGGTTGGCGACGAACACCTCGTTGGCCATGATCGAGCTGGTGCCGAGCATCTTGGCGCCGCGGACGGTGATGCCGGAGGCATCCTCGTCGACGATGGCGGCCACCAGGTCGGGCGCCTGGTCGCCCCAGTCCTTGCCGCGTTCGGCCTGCGGATTGATGATCACGTAGGTGAGGAAGTAATCGTTGCGGCTCGCCTCCTCGAAATAGTCGACGAGCGCCTTGGCGTGCTTCTCGCCGTCCTTCTGCTTCTTGAACACCTCGATGCCCATGCGCTGGCCGACCAGCGCCGAGGCGAGATGGTCGGGCGAGCGGCCCATGAAGCCGCCGCTGAGCTCGGCCCAGGCCTGCATGGCCTTCCGCCGCTGCACCATCTCGGCGTGGTTCTTCGGCATCTGCCAGGCGCGGTTGACGCGACGATTGGCGCCGTCCGGCTTGAAGGTCATGAACTCGAGATTTTCCGGCTTCGCCTGGAAGTCGTACAGCGACGCTGCCGAGCGCACCGAATTCCTGAACGCCGGATGCTCGGTGACGTCCGGCACGAGCTTGCCGTCGATATAGACGGTGCGGCCGTCCTTCAGCGATTGGATGTGCTCTGCGCCGGTCTTGCACGCCGTCATGGTCGGCTCCGTCCCTCTACAAACTCTTCGCGGTCACACCAGCCCGTCGACGCCCTTGATGTCCGAGGCCGCAAGCCCACCGACGCGATGATTCGGGCGGCCGCGGTTGGCGAAGGCGACGATGATCGCAAGCTCGTCGGGCCGCGGCGCGTCAGGCAGCGTGATGGTGATGCCGTCGTAGTGCGAGCGCACGTAGAGCGCATCCTTATGCGCCAGCGGGATGTCGATGGTGGCGCCCGGCGCCACGCGCTTGGTGAACGAGGAGATCCAGGCCTTGCCGCCGCCTGTGGCCTCGCGCATCACGTTGCCGAACACGGTGGTCAGCATCGCGACGCCGTGCTCCTGCTCGCCGTTCATGCCGATCAGAGCGGCCTTGCCGTAGCTCGCCGGCTTGTGCGGCGCGAGCAGCGCCATCGCGAGGGTGCTGATGTGCTTGCCGATCGCGGCGCTGGCTTCAGTGAGGGGACCTAAGTCGCGCTCGAAGCGCCCGGCGTACGGATTATCGATCACCGCCACCACGGCGACCTTGCGCAGCACCGGCTCGACGCGCTGGCCGGCCTCCTGCGCGGTCTCATCGACGAAGGTCAGCGTGCGCTTGATCTGCATGTTTGCACCCCACGCCGTGGCCGCACGGGCCCGGCCGCCATCTTTGTGGTTTTAAGAATTACCTAACTGACAAAGCTTTTCAAGCTCGCTATTGCGTGGTAGACGGGCTCATGAGCCGGGCCGCCAGAAAGCCTTCGGGCCAGCGTTCAGGCGCCGCACAGGCGCGAGGCGTGCTGAACGGCAAGCCTGCGCGGGCCTCGCGCGCCGGCATGCCGCTCACCACCTCGCGGCCCGAGCTGCTGGAGCAGGGCCGCGACCGGCAGTTCCGCCATCTGGTGCACGCACTGTTCGGCTTCGCGGCCCATCACGAGCGCATCCGCTCGGGCCACGGCAAGGCGATCGGGCTCGCCGGCATCGAATACACGGTGCTGATCTCGATCGCGCATCTCGCGGTCGACGGCGACGTCAACGTCAAGACCGTGGCCGACCATCTTTACCTTTCGGGCGCCTTCATCACCGCGGTGACGCAGCGGCTTTTGAAGCTCGGCATGATCCACAAGCGGATCGACACCGGCGACCGGCGCCGCGTGACGCTCAGCGTCTCGAACAAGGGCCGGGCCGCGCTGGAGCGGCTCGCACCGGTCCAGCGCCAGGTCAACGACGTCGAGTTCGGCTGCCTCAGCCACGAGGAGTTCGCGCTGCTGACCGGCATCGTCGATCGCCTGATCGACAGCGGCGCCAAAGCGGTGGCGCTGCAGAGCTATCTGCTGGCGGAGCTCGGCGACCGATAACCGTGATCGGCGCTGTGGCCGCGTTAAGATTCACCAACGTCAGTAATCATACCGCTTAATGTTGACGCCCGGCTTCGATTGACGGGAATGCGGCGCTGCACAATAAGCATCGCGCATAAATGCGACGTTGAATATCAAGCGGGCCAATATCATGCGGACTCTTATTTTTGCACTCTCGGTGCTTTGCATCTGCATTGCCGCCACTGTCACTCCTGCCACCATCACTCCGGCCAAGGCCGAGACCTATCGGTGGTGCGCACAGGTCGGACCGGACGCCAAGCCGGGCTGCTACTTCGCCACCTTCTCGAAATGCCGCAGCTACATCATGACAGCGGGCGGCGTCTGCTTCTCTCGCGTGCTCGTCGATGAGCCCGAGGTGACGGCTTCGCGCACCAACGCGATGTCGGCCGCGCGGACGACGCGATAGTCATTGCCCGGCGCCGCGAGGCGCCACAACCGGCACATCGAAGATGACCAGGCTTCTAACCGGGCTCCTGCACAGGGAGTCCGGAACCGCATCCGTTCCCTTTGCGCTGCTCGCAGCGAGCGCGGCCATCGCGGCGATGGGCGCGATCAAGCTCATTGGCGCCAAGATCGGCCTGGTCGACGGCAGCCTCGAGATCGTGCTGCGCCACGTCCAGGTCTACCGGCTGATGTGGGACGCGAGCAGCCTGGAGTTCGTCGCGCGGCAGCAGCAGAACGAGCGCTACTACGTCAGCGACCCCATGGGCTCGCTGTCCCATGACAATGTCACGACCATGGTCCTGTCCTGGCTCGCGGACGCCAGGCACATCCTGGGCTGCTAGCGATCGCCGGCTCTATTTCTTCGGCGCGCTCGAGCCGGCCAGCGCCCGGGCGCGGGCCTTCTTGTCCTCGATCTTCATGCCGCGCGCGATCTGAATGCGCTGCGCCTGCGGCGAGCCGGCGCCGTGCAGGCTCTCGGTGAGATAGCCCACCGCGTTCCGTCCGATGGTCATGTTCTCGATCAGCCGCAGCACGCGCAGCCGGTCCACGGTGTCTACGCCGTCGCGGCCCTGCAGGAACTTGCGCACCAAAGGTCCGATCTCGTTGTTCTGCAGGTCTTTCTCGGACGGCATCGTGACCACGAGGCCGCCGGCGATGTCCTGGGCCAGCCGCGCGATCTCGAACGGAAACCGCGTGACGTTGTGCTTGGCGACGTTGGACAGCATCTCGTCGTTGAGATAGGCGCCGGACGCCATCGGCTTCGAACGATAAGCCGCCGCCATGCAGCTCGAATAGATCGTCTCGTTGAGATGCGTCATCTCCACGAGCTTGTCCTTGATGTGCGAGACGCCCTCGACGCCGTTGTGCGAGGCGGCCTCGGCCGCGGCGCCGATCAGCACGTCGCCGAGCCCGGTTTTGCAGACGTAGGAGGAGCGGTGATAGGTGGTGAAGCGCTCGACCAAGGTGGCGGCATATTGCCATTCGCCGTCCATGAACACGTGCTCGTGCGGCACGAACACATTGTCGAACACGATCAGCGCCTCCTGGCCGGCGAACTGCGCGTTGCCGGCATCGAGCGCCCCGCCGTCGACGACACGCGTGTCGTTGGTCTGGCGGCCGACCACGTAGGTCAGTCCCGGCGCATCGACCCGCACCGCGCCGACGACAGACCAGTCGCGGTCGGCCTCGGTCATGCGCATGGTCGGCATGAAGATCAGCCAGTGCGAATTGACCGCGCCGGTCTGATGCAGCTTCGCGCCCGACACATAGATGCCCTTGTCGTCGCGGCGCACGACGCGGAGGAACAGGTCCAGGTCGGATTGCTGGTGCGGCGCCTTGGAACGGTCGCCCTTCGGATCGGTCATCGCGCCGCCGATCACGATGTTGGCGTTCTGCGCCCGCTTGAGGAAGGCGAGGAAGCGCTTGTGATACGCGGTGCCGCGCTCGGCATCGATATCGAAGGTCACCGAATGGCAGGCGCCAATGGCGTCGAGCCCGACGCAGCGCTGGAAGCAGGTGCCGGTGCGCCGCCCGAGCTCGCGCTGCATCTCGTGCTTGGAGACAAGCTCATCGGGCCCAGTCGGTACATGCAGGAAGCGGTTGGTCTGGCAGCCGCCGATCTCGGTGCGCACGCTGCCGAGCTCGGGCCGCTCCGAGGCCAGCCGATAGGTCTCGGCCATGGCGTTGATCGAGGGCCGGATCACCGGGTGGTCGGCCGGCTCGGGCACCCGCTCGCCCATGAAATAGACGTTGATCGGGCGCCCGCGCAGCGAGGCGATGTAGTCGTCCGCGTTGCCGATCGGCCGCGAGAAGTCGGCCCAGAGCGTTTCGACGTTTGGCATCACGCTCTCCTTGGACTCCAGCCGAGCAGCGACTCTATCCGCGCAGCGAGCGGATGTCGAAGGCCGCGATCGGCCGGTGGAACCCCTTCAGCTCCAATTCCCCGACAGGCTCGAACTCGGTCAGCGTCTCGACGGCGGTGTGCACCTTGCCGTCGACCAGGATCTGGCCGCTCTTGGCCTCGCCACAGAGCCGCGCCGCGAGATTCACCACCCGGCCGATGGCGGTGTAGTCGAAGCGGCCTTCTGAGCTGATGCGGCCAAGCGTGGCATAGCCATAAGCGATGCCCATGCCGAAGCCGAGATCGTGGCCGTGCTTCTTCCATTTGCTGGCCAGCACCATCACACGGTCGCGCATCTCGACCGCCATCTTTACGGCGCGCTCGCAGGGGTCGGGGCAGGGGATCGGATCGTTGAACAGGACCATCAGCCCGTCGCCGGCAAAGCGTTCCAGCGTGCCCTCGAAGCTGTTGATCAGGCCGGCGAGGCTGCCATGGTACTCGCGCAGCACCGCCATCACCTCCTCGGGCTCCGCGGTCTCGGCGAAGGCGGTGAAGCCGCGCAGGTCGCAGAACACGATGGTGACGTCGCGGCGATGGCTGTCGAGCAGCTTTTCGCCGCCCGAGCTCAACACCAGCTCGGCGATCTGCGGCGCGAGGAAGCGCTTCAGCCCCGACATGCGCTCGATCTCGCCGAGTTGGTCGGCGACGCGCTGCTCGAGGCCCTTGTTCAGCTCGGCGATCTGGTCGTGCAGCTGCTTCAGCCGCAGCACGGACTTCACCCGTGCCAGCAGCGCGGTCTGGTCGATCGGCTTGGTGAGGTATTCGTCGGCGCCGGCTTCCAGCCCCGCGACTACATCCTTGCTGTCGGCCTTGGCGGTGCACATGATGATCGGCGTGAACGGCATCGTGTCGTCATTCTTGAGCCGCTTGCAGACCTCGATGCCGTCGAGCTTCGGCATCATCACGTCCAGCAGAATAAGGTCGGGCAGGTGCTCCTTGGCGGCGGCGAGCGCCTCCTCGCCATCGGCGGCCTGCTTGAGGTCATAGCCATGCGGGCCGAGCCGCGCCATCAGGATGTCGCGGTTGGTCTCGTTGTCATCGACGATCAAAATACGTGGCGGGTTATGCATCACTCAGCCCATCGATCATGTCCGATTGCAAATTTCTTGTCGTTGAAGTTCCAACCGCATCTCACTTCGGAAGATATTCGCGAATCTTTGCCAGCAGTTGGCGCGGGCTGTAGGGCTTCGTGACATAGGCGTCGCAGCCCGCCTCCCGCGCCTTGCCCTCGTCGCCCGACAGCGCATAGGACGTCACCACGATGATCGGGATGCTTTTGGTCGCGGGATCGGCCTTGATCCGCCGCGTCGCCTCGTAGCCGTCCATAATCGGAAGCTGGATGTCCATCAGGATCAGGTCCGGCTTGTGCTCGACCACGGCGGTCAGAGCCTCCTGTCCGTTCTCGGCCTCGACCATCTCGAGATCGACGCTGCCGAGCAGATCCCGCAGGATCTGCCGGTTGTCCTCCTGGTCCTCGACCACGAGTATCTTTTTCGTCATGGCAACCTCGCTGCCTGTTCAACCTTGATGGGGAGTGTGAGTGAAAACGTGGAGCCTTCGCCGACCCGGGATTCGACCCAGATGCGGCCGCCGTGCATCTCGACGATGCGCTTGGAGATCGCAAGGCCCAGGCCCGTGCCGCCCTTGGACTTGGTGATCGAGTTGTCGGCCTGCTGGAATTCCTGGAACAGCTTCTGCTGGTCGGCCTCGGAGATGCCGGGCCCGGTGTCGTGGACCGCGAGACTGTAGGCGCCGTCGCTGGCCGAGGCCTTGATCGAGACCTCGCCCTTGTCGGTGAACTTGATGGCGTTGCCGACGAGGTTGAGCAGCACCTGCGTCAGCCGCCGCTCGTCGCCGCGGCCGGAAGGCAGGTCCTTCGGCATCTCGACGCGGAGAGCCAGGTTCTTGCTCGCGGCTAGCGGCTCGATCGCGCTGTAGACACCGTGCACCACGTCCCGGATCGAATAGCTGTCGAGGCTCAGCACCAGCTGTCCGGCCTCGATCTTGGAGAGGTCGAGCACGTCGTTGATCAGGCCGAGCAGATGCTTGCCGTTGCGGGTGATACGCTCCAGCACGGTCATCATTTTCTCGGGTGGCGTGCCGTAGACGCTGTCCTGGATGAGCTCGGTGTAGCCGAGGATGGCGTTGAGCGGCGTGCGCAGCTCGTGGCTCATGTTGGCGAGGAAGCGCGACTTGTGCTCGCTTGCCTCCGCCAACTGGCGGCTCTTCTCCTGAATCTCGTCGAACAGCCGGACGTTCTCGATCGCGATCACCGCCTGGTCGGCGAAGGTCCCGACCAGTTCGATTTCCTTTTCGGAGAATGCCCGCACCGTGTCGCGAGACAACGTCAAAACGCCGATCGACACGCCTTCACGCAACAGCGGTACGCCGACGATGGTGCGCACATTGCTGAATTTGGAGCTCGGCGACGACTTGAGCTCCGGATCGGCTTTGCTGTCGACGACGTGAACGGTCCTGCTTTCGAGCACGGCCCGGCCGGCGACCGATCCGCGGTCGGGCTTGAGCGAAAGGTCCTTCCACTGCTCCTTCTGCTCGGCGCTGAAGCCGAAGCTTGAGACATGGCGATAGGCGCCGTCCCGCGCCAGCCGGATCGCCGCGCCGTCGGCCCGGCACAATCGCGCCGCGGACTCGACCAGCGTGTCGAGCACTGTCTGCAGATCGAACGTCGAACGGCTGATAGTCTTGAGCACGTCGGCGGTGGCGGTCTGCTGCTGCAGGGACTCGCTCAGGTCTTCGGTGCGCTTCTGCACCTCGTCGAACAATCGCACGTTCTCGATGGCGATCACCGCCTGGTCGGCGAAGGTCGTGACCAATTCGATCTGCTTGTCCGTGAAAGGATTGACGACGTCGCGGGTCAGCACGAACACGCCGATGCAGGTGCCCTCGCGCAGCAAGGGCACTCCGAGGTTGGTGCGATAGCCGAAGGTACTTTGGTAGCCGGTGGCGGCGTATTCGGGATCGGCGAGGACGTCGGGAACGTGGACTGTCCTGCCTTCCAGCACGACACGGCCCGTCGTGCTGCCGCGGCCCGGCCGCAGCGGATTGCGCAGGGCGAATTCCTCGGCCTCGCGCGAGAAACCGTAGTTGGCGCGGACGCGGTAGACGTCGCCCTCGCGCAGGAAGATCACGCCCTTGTCGGCCACGCAAAGCCGGCTCGCCGATCCGGCCAAGGTGTTGAGCACGGTCTGCAGGTCGAAGGTCGAGCGGCTGATCACCTTGAGCACGTCCGCTGTGGCGGTCTGCTGCTGCAGGGATTCGCTGAGGTCTTCGGTGCGCTGGCGCAGCTCGTTGAACAGCCGCGTATTCTCGATGGCGATCACGGCCTGGCTCGCGAAAGTCCGCAGCAGCGCCATCTGCTTTTCGGAGAGCGGACCGGTTGCGCGGCGCACGAGGCTGATCGAGCCGATAGCTGCATCGCCGCGCAGCATCGGCATCACGGTCATGGCTGAATATCCGCTTTTCAGGAAATTCAGTGCGCCCGGGCGCAAATGGGTGGGCGCCTCGTTGGCGTCGGGAATGTCGATTTCGCGGCGCTCGATGATGGCGGCACTGGTGATGAAATCGCTTCGGAGCGGCAGCGGATACACGTTTCTGATGGCGGCGACGCTGGCCGGGTTGGCGCCGGCGATTGCGGCAAGCCGGACGGTGGCGCCATCCGGCAGCGAGACGATGACGGCGGCGTTCGGGAACAGTCGCCATCCGCTTTCGACGATGGCATCGAATGCCGGCTGGCTGTCGGTCGGCGAATTGCTGATGACTTCAAGGATGCCCGATGTCGCGGTCTGCTGCTCCAGCGACTCGGTGAGATCGTCGGTGCGCTGGCGCAACTCGCTAAGGAGCCGGGTGTTCTCGATGGCGATCACCGCCTGTGCGGCGAAGTTCTGCACCAGCTCGATCTGCTTGTCGGAGAAGGGGCGCACCTCCTGGCGGAAAATCGCGAGCGCGCCGACGAGCTTGTCCTCTTTCAGCATCGGAACCAGGACGAAGGTGCGGGCGCCGCCCATGTCGGCCAGCGCGACAAACGGCCCATAGCCGATGACGTAGGCGTGGTCGGTCCGGATGTCGGCGATGTGAACGGGCTTCCGGGTGCGCACCATGCGGGCCAGCGGGACATCGCCGGTCGGATAGATCACCGGCTCGCGCTGCCGCTCTTCGGCATGGGCGGGGGGCAGGCCATGCGTCGCCGCGGCGCGGAAGCCGTCGCCTTCCGTGAGCCACAGCATGCCGTATCGCGCCTGGCAGATGCGGGTCGCATTGTCGAGCATCGAGGCGAACACGGGCTCGAGCTCGCCCGGCGTGCGGCTGATGACGTCGAGCACCTCGCTGGTCGCGGTCTGCTGTTCCAGCGACTCGGAAAGGTCGTCGGTACGCTGGCGTAGTTCGTTGAGCAGCCGTGTGTTCTCGATGGCGATCACGGCTTGCGCCGCGAAATTCTGCACCAGCTCGATCTGTTTTTCGGTGAAGGGCCGTACTTCCGTGCGATAGATGACGAAAGCTCCGACAAGCTCGTCGTCCTTGCGAAGCGGCACCGCGATGAGCGATCGCGCGCCGCCGTATTCGGCCGCTGGGCCGGGATTCGATTCCGTGCTTTCGTCGTTGGTCTGGACGATCCTCTTGCTCTGGATCAAGCGGTGCAGCGGCGTTCCGGCAAGTCGGGGATCGTCGCCCGGCCGGTACGCGCCCCGCCGAAGAAACTCCTCATAGCGAAACGGCACGTCCACGTAAGCGGTCGAAAGGAAGTCGCCGTCGCGGCAGCGGAAAAACACGCCGAACTTGGCCTCGCAGAGCTTAACGGCATTCTCCAGCATGGCCTGGAACACCGGCGCGAGCTCACCCGGCGAGCTGGAGATGACCTTCAGCACCTCCGATGTCGCGGTCTGCTGCTCCAGCGACTCGGATAGATCATCGGTGCGCTGGCGCAATTCGTTGAGCAGCCGCGTGTTCTCGATGGCAATGACAGCCTGGGCCGCGAAGTTTTGCACCAGCTCAATCTGCTTCTCGGAAAAGGGCTGAACCTCGGTGCGGGCGATCGTGATGGCGCCGATCAACTCGCCGTCCTTGAGCATCGGAACACAGGCCGCGGTTCGATAGCCGCCGAGCTCGACGGCCGCGACGATGAAGGGGTGACGGTCGATATAGGCCTTGGCGGTCCGCAGATCGGCGAAGTGCGCGACCTGCTTCGTCGCAGCCGCATCGCCGAGCGGTGTTCCGGGGGGAGGGCGAAGCACGGCCTCGGCTCGCCGCGCTTCCGTATAGGCGGCGGTCATGTTGTGCAGGGCGGCCACGCGAAATCCGTCGCCCTCCCGCAAGTACAATGTGCCGTGATTGGCGAGGCAAACACCGGTCGCGTTCTCGACGATCGTCTGGAACACCGGCGCGAGCTCGCCCGGCGAACTGGAGATGACCTTGAGCACCTCGCTGGTCGCCGTCTGCTGCTCCAGCGACTCGGAAAGGTCGTCGGTGCGCTGGCGCAGTTCGTTGAGCAGCCGCGTGTTGTCGATGGCGATCACCGCCTGCGTGGCGAAGCTCTGCATCAGCGCGATCTGCTTGTCGGTGAAAGGCTTCACCTCCTGCCGATAGATGGTGATGATGCCCAGGACCTCGTTGTCCTTGAGCATCGGGACGCTCAAGAGTGTTCGCCCGCCGGCCAGCTCGATGGTGGCGATGCGGAGCTTGCTGTCGGTGGCCGGTTCGGCGCGCAGGTCGGCGATTTGGAACGGCTGTTTCAGGGTGAGGGAGCGCCCCATCGTCAATCGCGGGTCGGGCCGGATCGGGGACGCTGCGCGCATCACCTCCAGATAGGCGGGCGGGGCGCCGTGAGTGGCTCCGATGCGGAGGCCGTCGCCCTCGCGAAGCCATAGATTGCCGAACTTTGCTCCGCACAAGCGGACCGCGTTGCTCAGGAGCGCATGAAACGCCGGCTCGAGCTCGCCGCGCGAGCTCGAAATCGTTTTCAGGATTTCCGAGGTCGCGGTCTGCTGTTCCAGCGACTCGGTCAGATCGTCGGTGCGCTGGCGCAATTCGTTGAGCAGCCGGGCATTCTCGATGGCGATCACGGCCTGGGCGGCGAAGTGGGAAACCAGCGCGATCTGCTCATCGGAAAACGGGCGGACTTCCTGACGATAGATGATGATGACGCCGATCAGATCGTCATTCCTGACCATGGGGACGGCAAGCAAGCTGCGAACGCCGCTGGTTCGTATGAAGGCCGTTCGGTGCTGCGTTTCGCTGTCCGTATGGGCTTGTTCCTTGAGTACATCGGCCACGTGCACCGGCTTGCGCGTCCTTCGGACGATGTCGAGCGGGTTGCCTTTTTCAACGTGGGGGATGATCGGATCGCGTTTTTTGGCCGCCGCGTAACCTCTCGGAGCGTTGTGCAGGGCGACGGTGCGAAACGTCTGGCCCTCGCAGAGATGCAGGGCGCCGAACTTCGCGCCACACAGTCGTGTTGAATTTTTCAGCACAACGGCAAACGCGCCCTTCAGGTCGCCGGGCGAGGAGCTGATGACCTTCAGCACTTCGGACGTCGCGGCCTGCTGCTCCCGCGCCTCGGCAAGCGCCCGTTTGAGCTCGGCCGTGCGGCTGCCCGGCGGCGCCGCGGGGCGCGGCCGGGCCGCCGGCTTGCGTGCCGGCTTCCTCGCGCTCGCTCGTGTTTTGCCGGTGCGGCGTTTCACGACCTATCCCCGCGGTGTCACGACGCCTTTGCCTGTGGCTGAGCTTGGCCCTGCGCCGAAACTTGCGCCTGAACCTCGACCGGCAGCGTGAACTGGAACACCGAGCCCACGCCCACCTCGGACTCCACCCACAGCCGGCCGCCGTGCATCTCGACGATCCGCCGCGAGATCGACAGCCCGAGACCCGTGCCGCCCTTCTTCTTCGTCGCCGAATTGTCGGCCTGCTGGAACTCCTCGAAGATCTTGCCCTGGTCGATCTTGGAGATGCCCGGTCCGGTGTCCTTCACCCCCACCGTGAACGTGCCGTTGCTGGCGGTCGCCTGGATGGTGACCGAGCCCAGGTCGGTGAACTTGATGGCATTGCCGACCAGGTTGAGGATCACCTGCGTGAGCCGGCGCTCGTCGCCGTGACCCTTCGGCAATTCGCCCGGCGCATCGATCTTGAAATTGAGGCTCTTCGAGGCGGCGAGCGGTTCGACCGCGCTATAGACGCTGTAGAGCACGTCCTTCATCGAGTAGTCGGTGAGCGACAGCGTGAGCTGGCCGGCCTCGATCTTGGAGAGATCGAGCACGTCGTTGATCAGGCCGAGCAGGTGCCGGCCGTTGCTCTCGACTCGCTTCAGCACCGCCTGCGCCTTCTCCGGCGTGTCGCCATAGATGCCGTCGAGGATCAGCTCGGTGTAGCCGAGGATGGCGTTGAGCGGCGTGCGCAGCTCGTGGCTCATGTTGGCGAGGAACTGCGACTTGTGCTGGCTCGCGACAGCGAGCTGCTTGCCCTTTTCCTCGATCTCGTGGAACAGGTTGGCGTTCTGGATCGCCACCACCGACTGGTCGCCGAAGGTTTCCAGGAGATCGATGGTCGATTTCGGGAATTCGCCGCGCTCTTTCCTGCGCACCACCAGCGCGCCGGTGATGTGGCCGGGCCGCAGCAGCGGCACGATCAGCAGCGCCCGATAGCCCTCGCGCAGGTTGATCTCGTTGATCCGCGACGGCGGTTCCTGCTCGATGTCGGCCACCTGCACGGGCTTGCGCTGCATCGCCGCCGGCCCGATATGGGCGTCGCCGGTGCCGATCTTGCGGTCCGTGATGGCGACGATCATGTCGTCGGTCATGCCGTAGGTGGCGCGCAGCTTGAATTCCTGGCGCTCCTCGTCGAACACGTAGATCGCGCCGGCGTCGGTGTGCGACAGCTGCACCGCGCGCTGTACGATGGTGGTCAGCACGGTTTCGAGATCGAGCGTCGAGTTGACGGCCTGCGAGACCTCGCCGAGCGCCTGCAGCTCGCTGACCGAGCGCGCCAGCTCCTCGGTGCGCTGCTCGACCTTTTGCTCCAGGCCGGCGTAGGATTCCTCCAGCCGTCCGGCCATGTCGTTGAACTGGTCGGCGAGCGTCTCGAGCTCGTCGCCGGTCTTGATCGCGATGCGCTCTTCGAGGTTGCCGCTGCCGATCTGCGCCGCGCCGGCGCGCAGCTGCTGGATCGGGATGATCATCTTGCGCGCCAGGAACAGCGCGGCGAGCAGCGCGAGAGTGAGGCCGCCGGCGAGCAGCCACGCCGAGCGCTGGATCGACACGTACAGCGGCGCATAGGCCTCGTCGATCGGCAGCTCGACGAACATCAGCCAGCGCAGCGGCAGGATCGGCGCGTGCGCGGTCAGCACCTCGCGGCCCTGGATGTCGTTCACGATCTCGACGCCCTCGCGCACCGGCCCCTCTGCGCTCGCGCTCGCCGCCTTGATGTAGTCGAGCTTGAACATGTCCGTGTTGCGCAACACCAGGCTGATGTCCGGATGCGCGATCAGCCGGCCGCGGCCGTCGATCACGAAGGCCTGGCCTTTCTTGCCGACCTTGATCTGGCTCACGACCTCCCAGATGAACTTCAGGTTCACCTCGGCGACGCTGACGCCGGCGTCGCGCCGCGCGCCGGCCATGGCGAGCGTCATGTAGGGCTCGGACTCGCGGCGGAAATAGACCGGGCCGTAGTAGATCTTCTTCGCCACCGCTTCGGTGAACTTCGGGTCCTTGGAATAGTCGGTGCCGACGCCGACCGCGTCCATGGCAAGCCGCGAGACGCGGAGCTGCTCCTTGCCGCTGGCGTCGAGCTGCGCCAGCTCGGTGATCGCCGGCACCTGGCGCAACAGCCGCAGCGCGTCGAACCTGCGCTGCTCCAGCGCGCTCGCGGTCCACGGCAATTGCGTGGTCCAGCCGATCTGGCCCTCGATGTCCTTGATGTACTGGCTGATCTTGCCGGCCGCCGCGATCGCCTGCTCGCGCTGGATGCGGGTCAGCGCCTCCTTGTTCTCCTGGTAGGAGAACCAGATCTCGAACAGGCCATTGGTGAGGAGGGCGACCGACACCACCGAGACGAACAGCGCGACGTATTTCCGGAACAGCCGGCTGCCGAAATGGCTCCGGATGCCGCCCGCGGCCGGGCGCGTCCCGGCGGGGACGCCTGCGTCCTGCCGTGTCCCGGTGCTGGCGACGTCGTGTGTGGTCATCCCCGTTCCTTGCGCCGACCGGCGGAGGTCGCCGCCCGGCAGCCGCCCATGCCGCACACGCTTACCACGGACATGGGCTTAATGCCTGAAAACCTTGCCAAATTACACGACTGTTTCGGGACGATAAAAGGGCTGGGCGGCCCGATATCCCGGTTTCACCATGCCTTGTTTAACCGGTTGCCCGGACCGCGAAATCCTGCCCGAATAGGCCTTGACCGGCCGCTGCCGGTGCCATGGCCTTTCTGCGATACGGCCTAGAAATTGCATCGCATTTGGGCAGTTCAGTCGGGTTCAAACGGGTCAGCATGTCGGTTCAAGTCGCGTTGCAGCATGTCACCCGGTATCGGTACGACCGTCCGGTTGCTCTCGGACCCCAGGTCATCCGGCTGCGGCCGGCGCCGCACTGCCGAACCGGCATCCTCGCCTATTCGCTGAAAGTCACGCCGGCCGAGCACTTCGTGAACTGGCTGCAGGACCCGAACGGCAATTGGCAGGCCCGCTTCGTCTTCCCAGAGCGCACCACCGAGTTCAGCATCACGGTCGATCTGCGCGCCGACATGTCGGTGATCAACCCGTTCGACTTCTTCGTCGATCCGATCGCGACGAATTTCCCGTTCACCTATCCGAGCGAGTTCGACGAGGAGCTGGCGCCTTATCTCTCCAAGGAAGCGCCGGGTCCGCTGCTTGCGGCCTATGTGCAATCCATTTCGCGCGAGCCCAAGAACATCGTCGACTTCCTGGTCGAGCTCAATCAGCGGCTCCAGCGCGACATCAAATATCTCGTCCGGCTCGATCCCGGTGTGCAGACGCCCGAGGACACGCTGAAGCTCGCCTCCGGCTCCTGCCGCGACACCGCGTGGCTGCTGGTGCATATCCTCCGCCACATCGGCCTCGCATCGCGCTTCGTGTCCGGCTACCTCATCCAGCTGGTGCCCGACCTGAAAGCGCTCGACGGGCCCGCAGGCAGCACGGCGGACTTCACCGATCTGCACGCCTGGACCGAGGTGTACATCCCGGGCGCCGGCTGGATCGGTCTCGATCCCACCTCGGGGCTTCTGACCGGCGAGGGCCATCTGCCGCTCGCCGCCACGCCGCACTATCGCGCCGCGGCTCCGATCACCGGCGGCGTCGAAGCCGCCGGTGTCGAGTTCGACTTCTCGATGAACCTCACGCGCGTGAACGAGAAGCCGCGCGTCACGTTCCCGTTCTCCGACGACGCCTGGCACGCGCTCGACAAGCTCGGCGACACCGTCGAGGCCGAGCTCACCGCCCAGGACGTGCGCCTCACCATGGGCGGCGAGCCGACCTTCGTGTCGATCGACGACTACCAGACGGCCGAATGGAACACCGCCGCGCTTGGCCCGACCAAGCGCATGCTGGCGGACCAGTTGATCCGCAGGCTGCGCGACCGCTTCGGGCCCGGCGGCCTGATCCATTACGGCCAGGGCAAATGGTATCCGGGCGAGGAGTTGCCGCGCTGGGCGTTCTCGCTGTTCTGGCGGACCGACGGCAAGCCGGTCTGGCAGAACGAAGCGCTGATCGCGACCGAGAAGCCGGTGAACGCCGCCACCGGCAACGATGCGCACTGGTTCACCGAGAATCTCGCGGGCCGGCTCGGCATCGCGCCCAAGCACGTCATTCCGGCCTTCGAGGACCCGGCCGACCGGATGATCAAGGAAGGCGGGCTGCCCGCCAACGTCGATCCGGAGGATCCGAAGATCGACGATCCGCTCGAACGCAAGCGCATCATGCGCGAGTTCAACCGGCATCTGTCGGTGCCGGCGGGCTACGTGCTGCCGGTGCAGCGCTGGGCCGCGGAGGCCGGCGGCGGCTGGATCAGCGAGGTCTGGCAGCTTCGGCGCAGGCGGCTGTTCCTGCTGCCGGGCGATTCACCCGTGGGCTTCAGGTTGCCGCTCGGCTCGCTGCCTTATCTCGCGCCGCTCGACGAGCCAAAGCTGGTGCCGGCCGATCCGTTTTCCCCGCGTGAGGCTCTGCCCGAGCCCGAGCAGCTCGCGCGCGCCTACGCCACCAACGGCGGCGGCTATGCGCCGCCGCGCGTGCCGTCGGGCTATGACGTTGCGCCGATGGCGCGCTCGATGACCAACGTGCGCCCGGTGCGCACCGCGCTCGCGGTCGAGCCGCGCGACGGCAGGCTCTGCGTGTTCATGCCGCCGGTGGAGCGCCTCGAAGACTATCTCGAATTGCTCGCCGCCGTCGAAGCGACCGCCGCCGAACTGGGCCTGCCGGTGCATGTCGAGGGCTATCTGCCGCCGCCCGATCCGCGGCTGCGCATGATCAAGGTCACGCCCGATCCCGGCGTGATCGAGGTCAACGTGCATCCCGCGGCGTCCTGGCGCGAGGCGGTCGACATCACCCGCAATCTTTACGAAGAGGCGCGGCTGTCGCGGCTCGGCACCGACAAGTTCATGATCGATGGCCGCCACACCGGCACCGGCGGTGGCAATCACGTGGTGCTCGGCGGCGAGACCGCCGCTGACAGTCCGTTCCTGCGCCGGCCCGACGTGCTCAAAAGCCTAATCCTTTATTTCCTGCGGCATCCGTCGCTGTCGTACCTGTTCTCTGGCCTGTTCATCGGCCCGACCAGCCAGGCGCCGCGGCTCGACGAGGCGCGCACCGATCTGCTCTACGAGCTCGACATCGCGCTTTCGATGGTGCCGAAGCCGGGACAGGGCGAGACACCGCGGCCGTGGCTGGTCGACCGCCTGTTCCGCAACCTCCTGGTCGACGTCACCGGCAACACCCACCGCACTGAGATTTGCATCGACAAGCTGTTCTCGCCGGACGGTCCGACCGGCCGGCTCGGCCTCGTCGAATTCCGCTCCTTCGAGATGCCGCCCGACGCGCGCATGAGCCTTGCGCAGCAGGTTCTGCTGCGCGCGCTGATCGCCTGGTTCTGGCGCGAGCCGCAGCACGGCACGCCGCCGCGCTGGGGCACCATGCTGCACGACCGCTTCATGCTCGGTCATTTCGTCTGGCAGGATTTTCAGGGCGTGCTCGATGACCTCCGTCATGCCGGCTACCCGTTCGACACGGTCTGGTTCGAGGCACAGCGCGAGTTCCGTTTTCCGTTCTACGGCGCGGTGCAGGCCGGCGGCGTCGACCTTGAGCTGCGCCAGGCGCTTGAGCCCTGGCATGTGCTGGGCGAGGAGACCGCCGGAGGCGGCACCGCGCGCTTCGTCGATTCGTCGGTCGAGCGGCTCCAGGTCCGTGTCGACAACTTCAATCCGTCGCGCCATGTGATTGCCTGCAAAGATCGG
>CAKZHN010000406.1 GCA_936924235.1 uncultured Rhodoplanes sp.
CCGCTCGCCTTCGCTTCGCTACGGCGATCGACCCTCCCCCTCCAGGGGAGGGTGGGCACCGCCGATGCGGCGACAGATGCAGCCGCTACACCGCCACCGCGGTCGCGTCATATGCGTACAGCCACTCCATCCGCTCGCGCACGCGCTCCTGCTGCCATTCGCGCGCCACTTCGACCGCGACCGCATTGGGGTCTCCCAGCGCCGGGCTGAATGCCGAGCGGCGGTTCTCGTGCGACTTGCGCACCACTGCGGCGGTGCGCTCGCGCCGCGCCTCCTCGTAATGCGAGAACGCGGTCTCCGGATCGTCGAAATATTTGGCGATGCATTCGGCGACGATGTAGCCGTCTTCAATGGCCATCACGCCGCCCTGGCCGAGGAACGGCAGTGTCGGATGGCAGGCGTCACCGAGCAGT
The DNA here is from genome assembly GCA_936924235.1 of uncultured Rhodoplanes sp. Classification (GTDB taxonomy): domain Bacteria; phylum Pseudomonadota; class Alphaproteobacteria; order Rhizobiales; family Xanthobacteraceae; genus Z2-YC6860. The sequence goes on from CAKZHN010000406.1 coordinate 414, forward strand.
GTGACGCGGCCTTTGCTCCAGCACGGCATCGCGTCGCGCACCATCATGGCCCACTTGTACGGTGTCGCGATGCGGCGGATCATCTCGTGCACGTCGGCGTGCCAGCCTTCGAAATCGTTGGCGAGCTCGTCCTTGGTGCCCTGCGTCACCCAGGACTCGATCTGCCAGTCGTCGCGCTCGACGAAGCTGATGAAGTTCATGATCTCGCCGCGCCGCACCGGATAGTGCAGCACGTGGCCGTGCGGCCCGAGCCAGTTGACGCCCTGCATCTGCTGCAGATGCGGCGGCAGTTCGCTCATCGGCACCAGCCCGCGCCAGGCGACCGCGCCGGTGAACACCGGCTTGTCCGAGCCAAACAGCGCGGCCCGCACCTTGGAATGGATGCCGTCGGCGCCGACGGCATATGCCGCCTGCATGGTGCCGCCGTCGTCGAACCGCACCGCAGCGTTCTCACCCGAAGTGCTCACGGCGGCGCAGCGCCGGCCGAGCTTCACGGCGTCGGGCTTGATGGCTTTCACCGCGTCAGCCAGCAGGCCGTGCAGGTCGCCCCGGTGCAGCATCACATGCGGCGTGCCGTAGCGCTGCGCCGTCACCGTGCCGAGGTCGAACCAGTTCCAGGTCTCGCCGCTGCTCCAGTGCCGGATCACGCGCCGCGACGGCAGCACCTGCACGCGCTTCAGCGCCTCCTCGAGGCCGAGCGCATAGAGCACGCGGGTGCCGTTGGAGCTGATCTGGATGCCGGCGCCGACCTCCTTGAGCTCGGGCGCCTGCTCGTAGATCTCCACGTCGATGCCGCGCTTGAGCAGCGACAGCGCGGCGGCGAGACCGCCTATGCCCGCGCCGACCACGATGACTTTCTTCTCCACGCGATCCTCCAGCTATTGCGCCTTGACGCCTGTCTGTTTGACGATCTCGGTCCAGCGCGGCGTTTCTTCGGCGATGAATTTGGTGAAATCCTGCGGCGAGCCGATCTTGGCGTCAAAGCCGAGCTTGCCCATGGCGGCCTTCATCTCGTCGGAGGCCAGCGTCTCGTTGATCGCGGCGTTGAGCTTGCCGACGACATCCTGCGGTGTTCCGGCCGGGGCCAGCACGCCGGCCCAGAATTCCAAGGTCAGCGCCGGCAGGCCCACCTCGCGGGCGGTCGGCACATCCGGCAACGCGGCGATGCGCTCCGGGCTCGTGATCATCAGCGCCCGCATCTTGCCCTCGTGAATGAGCTGCGAGCTCGTCGATGGGGTCGGGTTCAGCACCTGGATCCGCCCGCCGAGGAAATCGGGCAGGGCGGCGGCGCCGCCCTTGTAGGGCACGATCAGCAGGTCGGCGGTGCTGAGCTGCTTGAAGCGCTCGGCCACCAGCATCGCGGCGGTGCCTTGCGTGGCGGCGAAATTGACCGTGCCGGGGTGCGCCTTGGTGTAGGCCACGAACTCGGCCATGGTTTTCACCGGCAGCGATGGCGAGACGGTGATCAACCAGAACGTGGTGTTGACGCTCGCGACCGGCGCGAACTCCTTGAAGGGGTCGTAGGCCGTGCCTTTCATCGCGGGGTCGACGACCAGCGCCGAGCTGATGAACAGCAGCGTGTAGCCATCGGGCTCGGCGGTGGCCGCCGCGCGGGTGCCGATCAATGTGCCGCCGCCCGGCTTGTTGTCGACCACGATGGCCTGGCCGAGCCGGGTCTGCAGATGCTGCGTGAGCAGCCGCGCCATCACGTCGTTGGGCGAGCCCGGCGTGAACGGCACGACGAGCTTGATCACGCGCGACGGGTAGGTGTCCGCACGCGCGGCCTGCACGCATCCGCCGGCAATCGCAAACGCCGCGAGGGCTGCTGCGACATGCCGGCGGGCCAGCATCGGTCAGTTCTTCGGCTTGAAGTCGATGGCCTTCGCCACCGCCGCGATATTCTTGCGCTGCTCGTCGATCGCTTCGGCGAATTCCTTCGGCCCGCCCACATTGATCGTCTGCGCCGTGGACTTCAGCCGCTCCGCGATGGTGCCGTCGGCGGCCGCCGCCCTGAAGTCGGCCGCGATCTTCTCCTTCAGTTCCTCCGGCATGGTCTTCAGCCCGAACAGGCCGACGAGACCTTCCACTTCGAGCGACGGATAGCCGCTCTCGCGCGCGGTCGGCAGGTCCGGAAACGCCGGCGCTCGGGTCTTGTTGTTCACGATCAGCGGCCGGATGCGGCCGGCGAGGATCTGCGGCTGCACGATCGCGTAGGACGACATCACCACCTGGATGCGGCCCTCGCCGAGGTCGGTCGGCGCCACGTTGATGTCGCGGTACGGCACCTGCGGGATGTCGAGCTTCTCGTTGTGGGTGTAGCCCCAGAACGTGAACTCGGTGATGCCCTGCACCAGCCCGGCGTTGAACTGCCCTGGGACCTTGCGCGCGGCCTCGGTGAAGTCCTTCATGTTCTTGTAGGGCGCGTCCTGCTTCACGGCGAGCGCCAGGATGGTGTTCGAGGCGCGCGCGATCGGAATGAGATCGGCCGGGTTGTAGGACAGCTTGCTGTAGTTGAACGGATGCACGGTGAAATTGCCGGCCGGTCCGAACAGCAGCACGTGATCGTCATTGGCCGAAAGGAACGCCTGGATCGCCACGATGCTGTCGCCGCCGGGGCGGTTCTCGACCACCACGGCCTGACCCCACTTCTGCGACAGCTTCTCGGCGAACAGCCGCGCGCCGATGTCGGCGCCGGCGCCCGGGCCGAACGGCACGATGAAGCGCACCGGCCGCGTCGGCCAGTTCTCCGCCTGTGCCGGTGCCGCGAACAAAGCGCCGATGACGGCCAGCGTTGCGACCGCAAATCTGATCAAAGACCCATTCAAGTTGAGCATGGCGTTTCCCCTCTGGCTTTTTGCCAATTGGCCGGAACGCTAAGCATTTTGCCCTGGAAAGACAACGATTCCCGGCCTGTCTCCCGGCCCATCCGGCCGCGCGGGTTGTCGCGGTTGCCCATTTGCGCGACAATGCCGTCTCACCCCGACACAGCGAGCGCCCATCATGGATGCGAAAACAGCCGACGCCAGGACCCACGAGTTCGATGCGCAGGATGTCGAATACATTCGCCACGGCGACAAGCCGCTGCTGGCCAAGGTCTACAAGCCGCGCGGCGATGGGCCGTTTCCGGCGCTGATCGACCTGCATGGCGGCGCCTGGTGCATGGCCGACCGCAACACCGACAAGGTGCGCCACGAGTTCCTGGCAAGCCATGGCTGCACCGTGGTGTCGCTCGACTTTCGGATGGCGAAAGAGGGCGCCTATCCGATCGCGCTGCAGGACATCAATTACGCGGTGCGCTGGACCAAGCTGCACGCCAAGGAGTTGAAGACCAGGCCCGATCTCGTCGGCATCTCCGGCCAGTCGAGCGGCGGACACCTGGCCATGCTGGCCGCGATGCGGCCGCGCGATGCGCGCTACACGGCGATTCCGCTGCCGGCCGGCTCGCCCGCGCTCGACGCCACCGTGAAGTTCGCCGTGCTGTCCTGGCCGGTGATCAATCCGCTCAGCCGCTACCGCCACGCCAAGCGCAACGCCGCGCTGCCCACCCCGCCGGAATGGCCGGCCGGCATCATCGACAAGCACCATCAGTTCTGGGGCGACGAGGCCAACATGGCCGAGGGCAACCCGATGCTGATGCTGGAGCGCGGCGAGAAGGTCGAGATGCCGCCTGCGATCTGGCACCAGGGCCGCGGCGACATCCTGCACGACTACAAGGACGAGGATTCCAACTCGCCCGACACCGAGGCGCCGCGCTTCTGCAAGAGCTACAAGAAGGCCGGCGGCGACATCGAGCTGTGCTACTTCGAGAGCGACCGGAAGCCCGGCCATTCGCCGGACCTGACCAAGATCGGCGACACCTTTCAGCGCATGCTGGCTTTCATCGGGAAGCACGCCAAGTAAACTGGCAGGATGATTCGGATTTCTGTCGCCATCGCCGCGGTGCTGTTTGTCGCAACGACAGCCCGCGCCGAGCCGGTCCGCTGCAGCAACGAGCTGAAAAACTGCGTTGCCGCCTGCGGCACGCTGCCGCCCGGCCAGCGCTCTTCGCCGTGCGTGACCGTCTGTCAGGCGCGGCTGAACTCCTGCAAGCAGACCGGCTGCTGGGACACCGGCGGGTCGCGCTATTGCGGGCTGCTGCGGCAATGACCCGTTATTCGATATGGGTCGTGTCGCCGCCGAACTACATCCACAGCCAGGCCTTTGACGAGGTCGCACAGGGCTTCAACGCCGCGTTCCGCGCGCTCGGGCTCGAATGCGAGATCGTGCGCGAGCCGTCGCGGCTCGGCGACGTCACCATCGTGCTCGGCGGGAATTTGCTCTCGGCCGTGCCGGTGCCGCAGGGCAAGCGGCTGATCCTGTTCAATCTCGAGCAGATCACGCCCGGCTCGCCGTGGCTGACGGACGCTTATTTGGCGCTGCTGCGCCGCTATCCGGTGTGGGACTACAGCGAAGGCAACATTGCCGAGCTCGCCCGCATGAATATCAAGGCCGCGCATTGCGGCATCGGCTACGTGCCGGAGTTGACGCGGATCGCGCCCGCGGTCGAGGACATCGATGTGCTGTTCGTCGGCTCGGTGAACGACCGGCGGCTCACGGTGCTGAAGCAGCTTGCTACTGCGGGCGTCAACGTCGAGGCGCGGTTCAATGTCTACGGCGCCGAGCGCGACGCGTTCCTGGCGCGCAGCAAGATCATGCTCAACGTGCACTACTACGAATCGCGGCTGTTCGAGATCGTGCGGGTGTCGTATCTGCTCGCCAACAGGAAGTGCGTGGTGTCGGAGACCGGCGCCGACCGGGCGATCGAGCAGCAGTTCGAGCCCGGCATCGCGTTCGCGCCCTACGAGAAGCTCGCCGAGACCTGCATCGGGCTGCTGAAGGATGCCGCCGCGCGCGGCGCCACCGCCGAGGCGGGCTTGGCGCGCATCAAATCCATGCCGCAGACCGAATATCTGCGCCAGGCGCTTTCGACCTTGCAGGCGTGATCTTTCTACTTCGGCTTATCCGCGACGATCTGGGCGACCGCCGCCACCTTCACGCGCTGCTCCTCGATCGCCGCGGCAAATTCTGCGGCATTGCCCGGCCGCATCGTCGAGCCGGTGGGTTTGAGCCGCTCGGCGACCGCAGGATCGTTGGCGATCTCGCGCACGTCCGCTGCGATCCGCGCCTTCAGGCTTTCCGGCATGTCGCGCCAGCCATAGATGCCGTTGACGCCATTGAAGGTCAGCTCCGGAAATCCGGCTTCCGCCGGCGTCGGAACATCGGGCGCAAGCGGCGAGCGGGCGGCGTTCGTCACCATCACGAATTTGCCGCGGCCCGAATGCACCTGCGGCAGCAGCAGGTTGATGCCGGTGGCGAGAAGCTGCACGCGGCCGGTGGCGAAGTCCTGGAACGCCGGGCTGAAGTCGCGATAGGCGATCTGCGTGATGTCGATGCCGGCGGACTTCTGCAGCGCCGCCACGACATAAAGCGGCAGGCCGGTGGTCGCGGCCCAGTTGAGCTGGCCGGGTCGTTCTTTGGCGGCTTTGACGAACTCGGCCAGCGTGTTGATTTTCGCCGTTTCGGACACGGTGAGCGCCAAAGTGGAATCGATGGCGCTGGCCACGGGCACGACGTCGCGCACGTCATAGGGCAGCTTGTCGCCGTGGATCAGCGGGTTGATGGACAGAAGCCCCGCGAAGGCGAACATCAGCGAGTGATTGTCGCGATCGGACAGGAACGACTGCACGGCGAGGATGCCGTCGGCGCCCTGCCGGTTCTCGACCACGACCGGCTGGCCCCATTTCGCCGACAGCCGCTCGGCAAAGGTTCGGGCCACGACGTCCATGCCGCTGCCCGGTCCGAGCGGCGTGATCATGCGCACGGTGTGCTGCGGCCAAGCCGGCGTCTGCGCCTGCGAGATCGTGGATGTCAGCGAGATCAAGAGGCCGCAGAACAACAGCGACATCGGGCGCATGGATATCCTCCCAGCGGCTCAAGAGCCGAGAGGGAAACTATAGCAGGTGCGCGGTCCTCAGCGCTGCAGCACGCCGATCACCCGGTTGGCGAAACTCAGGCGCTCGGCCATCACGGCGATCACGTAGCTGAGCAGTGCCTGGCCCAGCGCCGGATGCTGCTGCTTGATCCGGTGATAGTCGTCGACGTGCAATTCGTACAGCACGCTGGCGATCTCGGCCTGGATGCCGGCGCTGCGCGGCCGGCCGGTGATCAGTCCCATTTCGCCGATCGTGGTGTGGCGGCCGAGGCTGCGCACCCGCACGGTGCGGCCTTCTCCGAGCTCGACGATGATGCCGACGCGGCCTTCGAGGACGAAGTGCATCGAATCGGACGGCGCGCCCTGGCGCGCGATGGTCTGTCCGGCCTCGACCTCCAGGCGCTGGCAGTGGCGCACCATCAGGTCGGCGTGTTCGGAGCTGCCGAGCGCCTCGGTGAGCCAATCGTGCAGCGAGCGCGCCTCGCCGCCATCGGCCAGATGCGCGTCGATCACCGCCTGCTCGCAGGCCTCCAGCGCGCGGTCGAGGTTCGGCGCGACGATCACGTCGTCGGTGATGAAGCGCGCGATGCGGAACGCCTTCTCCAGCTCGGGCGTCACGTTGACCAGCACGAGCTTGGCGCCGCATTCGGCCGCCGCGTCCTTGATCTGCGAGAAGCTGTGGGTGGCCGACGAATCGATGCCGGTGACGAGCCGCAGGTCGAACAGCAGGAAGCGACACTCGGAGCGCTGCACCAGCAGCGTCTTGACGTGCTCGTAGAGCCGGTTCGCCGAGCCGAAGAACAGGTAGCTTTGCAGCGCCATGCCCTGGATCTCGCGGCCGTGCTGCGCCAGGAGCCCGAGCTCGCGGGTGCTGCGGTCGAGCGAGCTGCGGTACTCCGAGCCGTCGAAGCTGAACTTGATGGCGTTGACCCGGCTCGCGCTCAGCGCAAAGGTCGAGCAGCCGATCACCACGCCGATCATCACGCCGGCGATGAAGCCCCAGTAGACGATGATCAGCGCGATCGCGAGCAGCGACAGGTATTCGATCGGCTGCAGCTGCCGCATCGAGCGGATCAGCCAGCGGTGGAACAGGTTGGCGCCGGCAAAGAACAGCAGACCGCCGAGCGCGAACTTCGGCACATAGCCGAGGAAGCCTGGATCAACCACCAGCATGGCGGCCGAGATGGCGGCGAGCGTCATGCCCGACAGGCGTCCGGTGGCACCGGCCGCATGGTTCAGCGTGGTGCGGCTGAGCGACAGGCAGCTGACGAAGCCGCCCAGCGCCGAGCTGCACAGGCTGGCGAGGCCGAGCGCGTTCAGCTCGCGCTCGATATTGGCCTCGCGCTTGGTCGCGATCTCGACGCCGGTGGTGTTGAGCAGGAGGCTGATGGTGGTGACGAACATCACAGCGAGGAGATCGCCGGCGAGCCACGGCAGCGACGTCCAGGGGAACTCACGCAGCGCTTCGAGATGCCACGGCGAATGCAATGCGGCCGCGGGCTGCACGTGGAACGTCCAGCCGGCCGCCTGCGCTTCTGCGAGCGACCAGCCGCTCGCCCGCAGCACCACATGCGTGATCGCGATGGCTGCAATCAGCACGCCCGGCAGGATGAAGGCGCTGTCGGAGCGCGAGATCAGCACCCGGAGCACGACCGCGACGGCGATGCCGGCCAGCACCTTGGCGGCGACCTCGCCGTGCAGGAAGGTTTCGGCATTGGCGAAGGTCGCCCGCTGGTCGGTGATCACCTGGATCGCGCCCAGGATCATCAGTGTGCCGGTCGCACCCAGAAACCCGCCGATCACCGGATAGGGCACGAAGCGGATCGCGCGCCCGGCGCGCGTCATGCCGAGGACGCACAGCAGCGCGCCGGTCGCAGCGGTGCCGAGCGCCATGACGATCAGCGCCGGCTCGAGCAGATGGCTGGAGCCTTCGCTCGAAAGCCTCGCCATCATCGCGGCCACCAGCGTGGCGATCACCGCCGACGTCGAGGTGTCGGGACCTGCGATGGCGAAGGAGAACGAGCTGCGCCACGCCACCACCGCAGCCGCGATGGCGGCCGACAGGAACGTCACCGCGATGCCGTAGGACAGCCACCGCGACAGCGGGCCGGAAAAGATCAGCGCCGCGTAGGACAGGCAGTAGGCGATCGACAGCACGCTGCAGATCGTGCCGGCGAACACATCCCGCAAGCCCGCGCGAATCTGCTGGCTGGCCCCGGCGGGCCCGCCAATGGCGCTGTCGACCGACATGCTGCTTTCTCCCAGCCCGCCGAAAAAGCCGGCGAGTGTCCCTACCCCGGTACTATAAACGACAAGAATGTGACTGCGGCTTGAAGGCCAAAAACCATAGAACAATGCCGGCAAGTGTGAGGGAACTCACCCGCCGTTCGGAGGATGAATTCCACAGACAATCGGTCACTCGGATGGCGCCAGCCGGGGAACGGGCGAGCGAAATGGGCTCAGCCGTGGGCAGGACTGGCGGCTATGTGAGTTTGAAGTCGATGGCGCTGAGCGCGTGGGTGCCTTGCAGCAGGATCGAGAAGTCCGCGGCCCGCGAACCTTGGGTGTTGGCCTCGACCAGCGTATCGCCGCCCGACGTGGTTTCCCACCGGACCTGCCCCGCGGCGGTGAACGCCGCATTGCCGATGAAGGTGAAGTCGTTGTGGCCACCGCCGAGGACGGCGTCGATCGCCGAAAGGTCGATGACATCGCCGTGACTGAAGTCCGTGATCGTGTCGCGGCCCGCGCCGATGCCGTGGCTGTCCTCAACGGCCTGGTAGCGGAAGACGTCGTTGCCGTCGCCGCCGGTCAGGATGTCGCCGCGGTTGCCGCCGATCAGGACGTCGTCGCCGTCGCCGCCGTTGAGCGTGTCCTTGCCGTTGCCGCCGATCAGGGTGTCCTTGCCGCGGCCGCCGGTGATCTTGTTGTTGGCGTCGTTGCCGGTGAGGATGAGGCCGCGGTTGGATCTGGCGGTGAGATTCTCGACGTCGGCGACGAGCGTATAGCTGATCGTGGTGTAGACCGTGTCGATGCCGTCGCCGCCGCTCACCGAGTCGCCGATGTCGTCAACGTAGATCAGGTCGTTGCCGGCGTCGCCTTGCATGTTGTCCGCGCCGGACCCGCCAACCAGCCTGTCCCTGCCGTCGCCGCCGTTGAGGTTGTCGACGTCCGCGCCGCCGTACAGGGCGTCGTTGCCGCCACCGCCGTTCAGGGCGTCATAACCATCCAGACCGTACAGCCGATCTGCGCCGCCCCCGCCCCAGATGGTGTTCGAGAGCTCATTGCCGGTCAGAACGAGGCCGGCGTCCGAGTTGGCCGTCAGGATCTCGACATTGGGCGCCAGCGTGTAGGACACGGTGGTGTTCACGAAATCCAGGTCGCCGTTGTCATAGTTTTCGACGACGACGTCGCCGGTGCTGTCGACGTAATAGGTGTCGGAGCCTGTGCCGCCGATCATCACGTCATCGCCGGCTTCGCCATCGATGCTGTCGTTGCCATCGCCGCCATTCAGGACATCATTGCCGGTGCCTCCGAACAGGACGTCGTTGCCGCCGTTGCCGTAGAGATGATCATTGCCGCCGAAGCCGTACAGAAAGTCGTTGAAGTCGCCGCCCGCCAGCGTCTGCGATGCAGAGGTGCCCATCAGGGTCACCGCCTCGGTCGGCTTCTGGCCGAACAACACGTAGGATGCGCCCGACGAGGTGATGCCGTTCGGATCGGAGCGCGGCGCGCCGATGATGAGATCGGCGAAGCCGTCGCCGTTGATGTCGCCGGCCGAAGCGACCGATTGGCCGACGGCGTCAAATATGTTGGGTCCGGTGATCTTGAAGCCGGTGGTGCCGTCGAGGCTGGACAGATCGATGGTCCCGGCAAAGCCCGAGGCTTTGCCGAACACCACATAGCTCGCGCCCGACAGGGCGCTCGCAGTGAGGCCCGGTGCACCGACGATCAGGTCGTCGAAGCCATCCCCGTTGATGTCTCCAGCCGCGGCGACTGAGAGACCGGTGGTGGACATCGGCGCGCCGTTGAGCTTGAAACCGAGCGTGCCGTTCAACGATCCCAGATTGAGAGTGATGCTGGTCGGACTGCCAAACACCACATAGGCGGTGCCTGAAGGAGAGCCGTTCGCTGAAGCAAACGGGGCGCCGATGATCAGGTCGTCGAAACCGTCGCCATTGATGTCGCCAGCCGATGACACCGAAAAGCCGGCATAATCCGATGCCGCGCCACCCGTAAACACGCCCCACAGTGGCTGCGTCAGATCTTTGTTGGCTGCGAAAGCGCCGACCTTGCCGCGCGCCACATAGACCGCTCCCGAGTGCGTGCCATTCGAGCTTGCCGCGTCGGCGCCGATCACCAGATCGTCAATGCCGTCGCCGTTGAAATCGCCCGCTGCGGCGACCGAAAAGCCGGCGTGGTCGCCCGCCGCCGCGCCGCTGTATTTGATGCCGTTGGTGCCGTCGAGCGTCGTGACGTCGAAGGTGGCGCCGAATCCTCCGGACTTGCCGAAGATCACATAGCTCGCGCCGGAATCGGTGCCATTCGGATCGGCATAAGGTGCACCGATGACGAGGTCGTCAATGCCATCGCCGTTGAAGTCGCCGGCTCCTGCAACGGCGAAGCCGCTGTGATCGCTCGCGGCAACGCCCGGGATCTTGAAGCCGTTGGTGCCGTCGAGACTGGACAGCGCGATGTTCGAGCCAAAGCCGTAGGCTTTGCCAAACACCACATAACTTTTGCCGGGCGCGCCGAGACCTCCGCTGGCCCCGATCACCAGATCGTCAAACCCATCACCGTTGATGTCGCCGGCCGAAGCGACCGAAATGCCCGTGCGGTCATAGGCTGCCGCGCCGCTGAGCTTGAAGCCGTTGGTGCCGTTGAGGCTCGAAAGCGAGATATCGGAGGCGAAGCCCGAGGCTTTGCCGAACACCACATAGGCCGCGCCAGTCGAGGACGTGTTCGGCCCGCCTCCGGCGGCGCCGATGATCAGGTCATCGAAGCCGTCACCGTTGATGTCGCCCGCCGAGGCCACCGACCCGCCCGAATACTCGGACGCGATGCTGCCGCTGAGCCTGAATCCGTTGGTGCCGTTGAGGTTCGAGACAGCGAATACAGCCGGATATGTCACAATTCTTCTCCCCCCGCCCGGCGTTGTCGCCGGTCGCTAAACGTTCGATCTCCTTGCTGGATGGCTTGTCGCCCCCACCCCGCGAAATTTGCTTAGCATACAATTAAGACAAGAAAACAGGGGAGACGTGTTCCGAACCGGGAATCGCAAACGTGGCATGCGGATCGGCTGTGGATCGGCGCTTGCCGCGCTACTCCACCACGACCTTCACGTAGTCGCCGGGGTTCAGCCGGTCCTTGTCGCCGAGCCCGTTGAGCACGCGGAACCGCTCGACGTGGCGGTCGGCCACCGCCATGCGCTTGGCGAATTTTTCGACGGTGTCGCCGGGCTTCACTTCGAACACCTTCAACCGCAGTGGCCGCGCCGACTGCATCTCGGCCACGCTCATGCGGCGGAAGGTGTTGATCGACTCGCGGAACGAGCGGTCGACCGCCTCGGTGCGGTTCTTCGCCGCGAAGATCACGCGATAGACCTCGCTGCCGAAGCGCACCACGTAGAGCCGGAACGTCCACTGGTCGCCGGTCGCGGTTGCGGTCGCGGCCGGGAAGCCGCCGACCGTCAGCTCCTCGACGCTCTTGGGCTCGATATTCTCGATCCAGCCGGAGATCAGATATTCGGGCAGCGACTGCTCGGCCGGCACGCGCACCACGTCGAGCCGCAGCGCCTGCGCGCCGCCTTCCTTGACGCCGAACACCGCCTGCGCCGAATTGTCGAGCGAGAAGCCTTCCGGCGCCGTGAACGTGAAACCAAGCTTGGGGTGCAGGAACCGGCGGCCGCGGACGAAGCCCTCGCTCGGGTCCTCGCCGTAGACCAGCCCGTCGAGCAGCGTGAGGTATTCGGCCTGGTCGCGCTCGCCCGCGCCGGGGCCGGAGAACTGCCGCGCATTGGCCACCGCATTGGTGACGCGCTCCGGCGTCGCCGGATGCGACGACAGGAAGTCGGGCGCGCGCGGATCGATGGCGCGCTGGGTGCGAAGCTGCGCGTTGTGGCCCATCGAGGTGAGGAAGCGCTCGGCGCCGTAGGGGTCGTAGCCGGCGCGCGCCGAGATGCCGACGCCGATGCCGTCGGCCTCGAACTCCTGGGCGCGCGAGAAGTTCGCCAGCGCGATCTTGGATTTGGCGAGCGCCAGCGCGCCGAGTTGCGGATCGCTGAGCAGGTCGGTCGCGACGCGATTGACGAGGGCGGCCTGCCGGGCCTGGTCCTCGCGGATCGCGGCGTGACGGGCGATGACGTGCGCCATCTCGTGCGCCATCACCGAGGCGAGCTCGGAATTGTCGTTGGCGAGCGCGATCAGGCCGCGCGTCACGTAAAGCTGGCCGTTCGGCAGCGCGAAGGCGTTGACGGCGGGCGAGTTGAGGATGGTGACCTGATACTTGAGGTCCGGCCGCTCGGACGAAGCGACCAGCTTCTCAACCGTGCGGTCCAGCATGCCCTGGACCTTCTCATTGTCGTATTGCCCGCCATAGGCGGCGAGGATGCGCATGTGCTCGCGCTCCTCGCCCGGCGCGAGCTCGGCCTGCCGTCGCTGCTGAGGGATGTTCGCGGTCTGCACCTTCTGCAGGCCCGAACTGGTGCAGGCGCTGAGCATGACCGCAAGCAGGGCCACGGCGGCGAGGACGCGCGCGTGGGCGCGCCGCTTCACGCTCCCGCTTTCCGTCCCAGCCTCCATGCCCCGTTCGCCGCTCACGGCTGCTCCGCAATCTCGATCTGTCCCGGATGGATCGCCTCGATCCACGGGCCGCCCCGTTCCTCGACCGTGCCCCTGACCCTCACGCGCCGGCCTGCCAGCTTCTTGAGCGGCAGGCCCGCAGCCTCGAAGGTGCGCTCGTTGCGCTTCAAGGTCGTGACGGTGAAGTCCTCCGACCAGCGGCGCCCGAAATTGACGTAGATCGTGCCCCCGCTCTCGCGGACCGACAGCACTTTTCCCTCAACCACAGCAAAGTGGCCCCGAAATGCCAGAATTCCCGACGGATCCTCGGCCCTGGTCTTGGCATAATATGCGGCTTTCCACAGCCCGAAACCAGCCGCGCGGGCGGCTTTTTCTGCGCTCAAAAACGCGGCACCGCAGCCGGTCGTGGCTGCCGTCGAAGCGGTGAGCGCGAGGCCCTCCGACAGCAGTGCCAATTGCACCGGTTTTTCGTCGCCGGCCACGGCAATGCCTGCAACCAGGCGCCCGTAGCGGTCGGTGTCCGGTCCCATCCGGAGCAATCGAACCTCCTGGCCGGCCAAGCGCTTTTCCAGCATTTCACGGGCGGCCGCGGTGGTGTCGTCGCCGGCCGGCACCTCGATACCGGGAAGCCGCAGCTCACGGCCGTCGCCGAGCACAACCGTGCGGCCGTCGGTGACCGAGCGGACGGTCGCCGATTCCATCGCATCCGGCTTGCAAACGGTCCGGTCGTCAGCCCAAGCCTTGTCAGCCCAGGCCGCGCTCGCGATCATGATCGCAAGCGCGCAGACGCCAGCCATGCGGTGACGAACCACCAACCCCTCCCACGCCACGAAGCAAACCGCCGGACCGTGGCAGTGCTATGGCGGATTGAGGGCAGCGCACTGGAAGCGTTCCAACCGTGGCGCGCAGGCCGCAGTCGGTCGCGTCAGGTCTCTGCGAGCGACGGACTCTTGGTGGTCCGCACTTCGCCTTCGAGCACCGCTTCCGCCGGCTTGATCTGATGGCCTGCCATGCAGTGTGGGCACCACACCCAGATGGTCAGATCCATCGCGCGCATTTTGACCAGGGTGTCCTTCCCGGTCTCGATTGCAGTCGTGACCTCTTCGCTCGAGGTCGGGCACCGATAGCACACAACACTCATACGCAACCCCTCCGCCGCATCTAAAGATGCGAAGGTTGAACGATTGGGTCAAGGAATTTCTAGGGTTAACTGTTGGTTACTGCGCCGCGACGGCGGCGCAACATCATTTTCGCGATTTCGGCTTGGAGCTGGATGAGTTTTTGGGCGCGCTTTCGTCGACGCGGCGCACCTCGGTGTTCATGCCGACGTCGCTGCGACGGCGTTGCTCCAGGGAATCCGCGTTCTCCATGTAATCGCCGCGCGTGGCGCGCTCCGCCATGGCGTCGAACTCCTGGCCCCATTCGCCGAGCGAGTAGCCGAACCACGGCGACTCCGGCTTGAGCTTCGGCAGGCCGAGCTCTTCCCAGATCTGCTTGGCGCGTTCCATGTATTCGCGCTTGGGCAGCGAGATCGGCGGGAAGTCTTCCTTCAGCGTGGCGTCGATCAGCACCGAGGCGTCCTGACCGCCGTTGCGCAGGCTGCGCGGGCCGTGGCCCTGGTCGCGATGCGGCAGCACGTGGATGTCGAGGCTGGCGTTGGCGCGGTACGACATCGCCCAGAGGAGCGCATCGGCGTTGGTCGGATCGATGTCGTCGTTGATGGCGATGACGAATTTGCCGGCGGCGCGATGCAGGACAGCGGCGCCGTACATCGCCCGCCACACCTCGGTGGCCGGCATGTCGCGCTCGCAGATGATCGCGATCACCTTGCGGATGTTGGTCAGCGGCTCGTGCATCGATACGCGCTTGACGCCCTTGATGCCGAGCGTGTTGCGCAGGAAGTTGAGGAACAGCGGCTCCATGCCGATCAGCTTGATCAGGCTCGATTCCGACGGCGTCACCTGGGAGATGATCGAGGTCAGGATCGCGTCCTTCCGCCGGGTGATGGCGGTGACGTCCATGAAGGCGTTGAACTCCTGCAGGTTGACGTGGCCGTGGGACTCGCCGAACGGCGCTTCGGGCTCCAGATATTCAGTGTCGATAAAGCCCTCGATGACGATCTCGGCTTCCGCCGGCACCAGCAGATCGACGGTCTTGGCCTTCACCACATTGATCGGCGTGCCGACCAGCGCGCCCGCGACATGCAACTCGTCCAGCGTCTCGGGCAATTTCTGCACCGACGCAAAGGTGACGACCGGCGGCGCGCCGAGCACAACGGCGCAGGGCAATTTCTTGAAGCCGCGCGAGCGGAGCTTTTCCCAGTGGTTGTAGATGCCGGGCCGCAATTCGAGCGAAGGATTCATGCCGAGCCGCCGCCGCGCCTTCACCTGGCCGCGGTAGTTGCCCATGTTCTGGATGCCGCTGTCGGGGTCCTTGGTGATGTATTGCGACAGCGTCGCATAGGGCGCGACGTCCCAGCCCGGCGTCGAGATTGGCAGCGGAATGCCGTCGAGGCCTTTGCCCGGCTTGTCGAGCTCCTTGCCGGTGATCACGATCTCATGGCACGGCGCGTTCTCGACGATGTTCGGCGGCAACGGTGATTGCGCGGCCTTCACCCAGCGCGACTCGATCTCCTCGAACGGGCAATTGACGCCGATGCGGTAGATCTCGCGGTTCGCCGCCAGTCCGCCGACCAGGACCGGGATGTCGTATTTGCGGCCTTTGCTGTCGGTGACGTTGGTGAACAGGAACGCCTTGCGGTCCTTCTCCTCGATGCCGCCGCGGAACTGCCAGCGCACCAGCGGGTGCATCTCGGTGTCCTTGTTGATCGGGCGATCGACACGGATCAACTGGCCGGCTTTTTCCAGCGCGCGGACATGGTCGTGCAGGTCGGGGTAGGCGGGCTTGGCGGACGACGACGCGGCGCCGGATTTGCGTTTTGATTTTGTCGTGGCGTCCATGGCGTGGTGTCCTGTCTTGAGCTCTTTGGACCTCTCTTACGCCTGCGTTTTCGTGCGCTCAATCCGCTTGCTGTGCAGTCGCTACGGCTTGTCTGCGCGCTTTTGCATGAGCGTTCCGGAGTCGAGAACCCAGCGGGTGCCCTGCATGCGGCCTTCGGTCAGCATCTCCACGCTGACCTGATGGGTCTCCGGCGTGTGGCCCAGAACCTTCACCTCCATCGGATAGATGAACTGCCAGGCGTCGCGCTTGCCGAGCTTTTCTTTCTCATAGGACGTCAGGGCTCGCTTGTTGCGGCCTTTCCGGAGCTGCTGCCAATGCGTCAGCAGCGCGACGTCTTGGAACCAGATGGAGCTGGGCCTCACGATCATCGTCGAGCCCTCGCGGATTTCATCCGCAACGGCGCTGACGCTTCCGGCCAGCAGAACAAACAGCGCGATAGAGACTCTGATCAATGCGGTCATTTGCTGTCATGCTACTCCGCCGTGCGCGTACATGCATCCGGACACTGGTGCAAAAATAATTAGGGCCGGGCTTTGAGAGCCCGGCCCCTTTGCAATTCACTGCGTCGTGCAGCGTCAGTTGCTCGCGAAGCAATAGAACAGGCCGTCGCCGCCCGTGCCGCGCAAGTCCGCTTGGCTGCACCCGCCCTCCGGGCCGCGCGAGGGATGCGACGAATTCCACGACTTCGCCGGGTCGTCGTCACGCAGGCCCTTCCGGTCGATATGGCCGAGCATGGCCGTGCCTTGGGTGCTGCTCGTCCAGTTGCGACACGTGCGGTCTTCGCCGGCCGGGAATGCGCGGCCTTCGGCGGTGGAGCCGGTCAGCGCATCGTGCCGGTTCGGCGCGAAGCCGACGCCCGGAATGATGAAGCCGCGCTCGGAGAGCGAGTTGTCGAAGCTCAGCTTGTTGTTGGCGCTGTGCAGGTCGTCGACGCTGGTGGCGACGACGGTGCCTTTGAAGTTCTGCCATGGGCCATTGCCGATACGCTCGCGGGCGTTGATGGCGGGCTTGCCGTCGGCCGCCTGCGTGCTCAGGTAAGCGCGCCAGGTCTTGCCTCCGGCGCCGTGACGCGCGGCGAGCGTCTGGCAATGCTGATCGGCGCCCTCGATGCCGCCGAGGTCGGCGCCCTTGCCCGGGCCCGCGCCGGTGACGAAGAACGTCATGTTGGGCGCCTGCGGCAGTTGCGGCGGAGCCGGCGGTTGCTGCTGTGCGCTGACGCTGGACGCTACGCCCAGCGCCAATGCGGTTGCGAATAGAATTTTCGATTTACTCATAGATGTCGCCTCCCTTTGAACTCGCTCCTTGGACCAAAGCGAGCGGCTGGATGGTAGCCCATCGTCAGCCGCGCCAAATCCACGAAAGCGTGAACACCGGCCGCCGTTCATCCATCATGCTGCATAAAGCCGCATCCACTCTGCCATGTCCTTCACGGCGTCCCGCACGCCGAACTCCGGTGCCCACCCGAGGTACCGTTTCGCCCGCGTCAGCTCGGCATGATGATCCCGGTTCGACAGCGACACGCCGGTGCCCGCCGGGGCTTCGAACTTCACTTTCGCGCCCGGCACGACGGCCTGGATCGCGGCGGCCATTTCGGCGGGCGTCGTCATCGCGCCCATGGTGACATTGAACACGCGATTGCCCAGATCCTTCGCCTCGAGCGCCATCACGGTGGCCCGCGCCGCATCCTTCGAATACACCCACTCCATGGTGCCGGGCGGCACGACAGCTTCCTTGCCGGCCAGCGCGTTCCGCATCGCCTCGCGGATCACGTTCGACGGCCCGCCGCCGCCGGCGCCGCTCCACGGGCCGAACACCGCGCCGTAACGAAGCCCCGCGAACTCGATGCCGCACCACTTGGCGTAGTTCAGCCCCAGGCTTTCGACCGCCTGCTTGGTCGCCGAGTAGAACGTGGTCGGCCGCGGGAATGCCTCCTCCTTGCCGAAGTCGGCCTGGTCCTCGCCGCCGTCGAGATAGTGGTTGAGCACGCTCGACGACGACACCACGACGCGCTTGAGGCCGGTGATGCGTGCGGCCTCCAGCACGTTCACGGTGCCCATGATGTTGAGGTTGATCGCGGCATAAGGCTCGCGCTGCGCGCCGACCGTGAGCAGGGGATTGGCGGCGGTGTGCGCGATCCGGGTGATGCCGTGGGCGCGTAGCGCGTCGATAATCGACAGTGGCCGCAGGATGTCGCCGGTGACCAGCGTCACCTTCGAAACGTCGACGATCTGGCCGATCGCGGCGGTCTGGGCCGCCACGTCCATCAGCACCGGCTTTTCGCCGCGCTCGACCAGGATACGTGCGACCTGCGAGCCGATCAGCCCTGCGCCGATGACCAGTGTCGTCATTTGATCCTCCCTGTTGTTGGCACTATTCTCTACGGCAACAGCGACAAGGAGAAGCCCGATGAACATGAGCGTCGGCGTGCTCGACCACTACAACATATCGACCCGCAAGCTGCCGGAGACCATCCGGTTCTACGAGGAGGTGCTGGGCTTTCGGAACGGCCCGCGGCCGCCGTTCAACTTCCCCGGCGCCTGGCTCTACAGCGGCGACCATCCGGTGCTGCACATCAACGACATCTCACAGACCGACCGGGAGCAGCGCCCGGATTCCGGCGTGATCGATCATGTGGCGTTCGGCAGCCGCGGCTTCGAGGCGATGAAGAAGCACCTTGCCGGCAAGGGCATCGCGCACCGCGTCAACCAGGTGCCGAGCAGCACCCGCTGGCAGATCTTTCTCCGCGATCCCAACAACGTGGAGCTCGAGCTGAATTTCGAAACCAAGAACGAGATCGGAGCGTAACGCCATGGCGAAGTATCTTCTCGTCAGCTTCAAGACCTGCCCGTGGGTGCAGCGCGCCGCCATCGTGCTGCGCGAGAAGGGCGTCGACTTCGAGTTCCGCCACATTGACCGCGACAACCGGCCGGACTGGTTCCTCGCCATCTCGCCGCACAAGAAGGTGCCGGTGGTGAGCATCGACGACAAGGTGTCGCTGTTCGAATCGAACGCGATCGCCGAGTATCTCGACGAGACGATCACGCCGCGGCTGCATCCGGAGGACCCGGTGCAGCGCGCGAAAAACCGCGCCTGGACCGACTTCCTGCCGACCTTCGCCGACATGGTGACCGGGCAGGCTTATTCGGAGGATGAGGCGGAGTACAAGGCGGACATCGCGAAGATCCCGCAGGCGTTCGAGAAGCTCGAAGGCGCGCTGAAGACGCAAAGCCCGCAGGGCCCGTTCTTCAACGGCGCGAAGTATTCGCTGGTCGATGCGGCCTATGCGCCGTTCCTGCAGCGCTATTACTTCCTCGACCGGATCAAGCCGCTCGGCGCGATCGAGAAGTTTCCGCGGGTGAAGGCCTGGGCCGAGACGCTGATGAAGCGGCCGTCGACGCATTCGTTCCCGGAGGCGGAGTTCGAGGGGCTGTACCGGCTGAACGTGAAGCTGCGGAAGAAGTATCTGTCGCAGTTCATCGCCGACGCGGCAGTGGCGGCGGAGTAGGGCAGCGCGTGTCCCGGACGCGGTGCAGCGCGTAGCGTTGCACCGCTGATCCGGGACCCCGGTTGCTCTCAACGAAAAGAAAGAAACCGGGGTCCCGGGTCTGCAGCACATCACTACGTGCTGCGCTGCGCCCGGGACACGAGACCGGTTACGCCGAGACCTTCTGCTTTGCGACCCAGTCTTCGCGCAGCTTGTCGCGCAGCACCTTGCCGCGGTCGCTTTTCGGCAGGTCCGCCACGATCAACACCTGCTTCGGCATCTTGGCCGGCGGCAGGAACTTGCGGCTGTGCTCCAGCACGGCGGCCTCGGTCAGCGCCTTGTCCTTTGGCACCACGTAGCAGATCACCTCTTCGCCGTAGATCTTGTCCGGCACGCCGACCGCGGCGGCCTCGGCCACGCCTGCGTGCTTCAGCAAAATCTCATCGATCTCCAGCGGCGCGATGTTGACGCCGCCGCGGATGATCAGGTCCTTGGTGCGGCCGGTGACGCGGACGAAGCCTTCGGCATCCTTGATGCCGAGATCGCCGGTCTTGATGCGCTTGCCCAGCACCGGATCGATCGAGCCGTCGTCCAGGAGATAACCGATCGCCATCTGCGGCCCGCCGACCGTAATTTCGCCTTCGGCCTCGGGCGGGCATTCCTGGCCCCCCGCGTCGGTGATGACCAACTCCTGATGCAGCGCCGGCAGGCCGACCGTTCCCATCTTCTTGGCGTAATGCCGGTTGCCGCAGACCCAGCCGGTCTCCGACATACCGTACATCTGCAGCAGCGTGACGCCGTACATTTCCTCGAACTGCAGCCACTGCTGCGCGGTGAGCGGCGCGGTCGAGCAGCTCATCAGCCGCAAGGTCGGGATGTCTTTCGCCGTGTAGCCGAGCGGCTTGTTGAGCAGCATGTTCAGCACGGTCGGCACGCCGGCCGAGAAGGTGATGCCGTACTTCTGCACCCACTCGAAGAAGCGGCTGTGCGAGAAGCGCTTCGCCATGTGCACGGTGAGGCCCTTCTGCAGGAACGGCAGGAGCGTGAGCACCTGCGCCGAGTTCCAGCCGAACGAGCGGTATTCCAGCGTGCGGTCGTCTTCGGTCAGCCCTAGGAATTCCAGCGTGTCGAGGCCGTTCATCCAGTAGGCGGCGTGGTTGTAGATCACGATCTTCGGCCGCGCCGTGGTGCCGGAGGTGCAGAAGATGCAGGCCATGTCGCCGGCGTCGTTGCGCTCGGGCAGGGTGGCCGCGTCGCCGCGCGGCAACGCGACGAAGAGCTCGTCCTGCGGGTCTTTCGTGCCGCCATTCGCCGACCACGCGCCGAACCGCACCCGCGGCGCGGGCGCATCGCCGACCAGCGCCTGAACGTTGATGTCCTTGTGATAGAGGATCAACTCGGGCTTGAGGGCCGCGGTCAGGTTGACCATCTGCTTTTCGTTGATCTCGAGATTGAACGGGCACATCACGGCGCCGATGCGCCACACGCCCATCCAGATCAAGAGCTTCTCGATGTATTCGTCGGACAGCACCAGCACGCGGCTGCCCTTCTTCAGGCCCTTGCTCTTGAGATAGGCCGCGACGTCGATGGCGACGCGCTCCAGTTCGCCGAACGTGATCGCGGTGCCGGATTCGAGATCGACGATCGCGGTCTTGCCCGCGTCGCGTTTGGCGTATTTCGCCAGCAGATCGGCGACGGGTTCGTAGGGGATCTTGAGTTGATGATCGCCGAAGGGGCCTGCCATCGTTTCACTCCCGGCGTCTTTTACGTGAAGTGCGGTTCGACGCGCTTGTCTTTCGAGTTGATCCGTCGGTAGCGGACCTGCGATTGGGTCTCGACCATCTCCAGATGGCCGAGTGCCACCAGATGATTGAGGTGTGCGATCGCCTCGCCCATGGCGAAGCCGATCTGGTGGCCGTCGAGGCCCGGCGTGAACATCACGTCGATCAGCGCGCCGGCGCAGGACTCGTCGCCGACCGCGTCGAGCACCACGTTCAGCCGCTGGGCGTGATGCGCTGCGAGCTGCTTCAGCCGATGCTGCACATTGTAGAATGGCTTGCGATGCGACGGCAGGATCAGCGTCTCGGGATGCAGCACGTCGAGGAAGGTCTTGCAGGTCTTGAGAAACGCGCCGACCGCATCGAACTCCGGCTCGATGTGCCAAGTGCTGACATTGGTGGTGATACTCGGCAGGATCTGGTCGCCGGCGATCAGGATCTTCCGCTCGGCGCAATAGAGCGACACATGCTCCGGCGCATGGCCTTCTCCGATGATCACGCGCCAGCGATCGTTGCCGATGGTCACATAATCGTCGGCCCGCAGGCGGCGGAAGCTCTTCGGCAGGGTCACGCCGTCGCTGTACAGCACCACGCCACTGAGGAAGCGCTCGATGCGCGCCTCGTCGAGGCCGTGGCGGCGATAGAAGATGCCGCGCGACTGCACGTGATCGGTGTTGCGGTTGAGGACCGCGAGATTGGCGGTGAGCCACTCGCCGTGCGACATCCACGGGCGCAGGCCCCACTTCTCGGCGATCCAGCCCGAGCCGCCGGCATGGTCCGGATGGAAATGCGTGACGATGAGCTGTTTGACCGGCCTGCCGCCGAGGAGCTTGGCCCACACCGCCTCGATCAGATCGCGCTGCTGTTGGCCGTTGTAGCTGCAGTCGATCATGGCCCAGCCGTCGCCGTCGCGGAGAAGCCACAGGTTGACCTGCTTCAGCCCGACGAACGGCACCGGCGTCGACACCCAGAAGATGCCGTCGGCGACCTCGATGGTGTCGCCCGCCGCCGGGAAGTCCGCGAACGGGAACATCAGCCCGTCGATCACGTCGCCGGGCTTCTGCGGCGGCCGCGGCTTGGTCTTGGCTTCGGCCTGGGTCTTGGCGTCCATCACGTCACCGGCCATTTCAGTTGCACCATCTGGTCGACCTTCAGGTGCTTGCTGAAGCGCGACACCGCAACGGGGATTTCCTCGTAGAGCTTGCTCTCGTCGATCTTGGTCAGCGTGCCGTGCGCCACCACCTGCTCGCCCGCAACGAACACGTCGCGCACCGAGTCGCCGGTGGCGCTGTAGACCAGGTTCGCGACCGGATTGATCAGGGGCTGCCATTCGGGCCGGCGGGTGTCGAACAGCACCACGTCGGCCTCCTTGCCGACCTCGATGGAGCCGATGCGGGTGTCCAGCAGTGCTGCTTTGGCGCCGTTGATGGTCGCCATCTCGATCCCGGTCTCGGGCGGCATCACCCGCGGATTGATCCGCGTTTCCTTGTAGCAACAGCAGGCGAGCCGCATCTCCTGCGACATGTCGACGATGCCGGACGAGGCATGATCGGAGCCGACCGCGACGTTGACGCCGAGCGCGATCAGCTCCGGCAGCTTGCCGACGACGAAGTTGCCGTAGCCGTTGTGCAGGCTCGACGACGGCGCGCAGACGAGCGACGGCTTGCGCTTCGCCAGCATCGCCACCTCCTGCGGCTCGAGCCAGCCGGAATGCACGATCAGCATCTTCTCGTCGAGCACGCCGAGATGCTCCAGCCGCTCGATCTCGGCGAGCCCGCCGCGGGCGATGCTGGAATCATGCGTCGAATAGGAGAAGCAGGCATGGGTCTGCAACAGCGTGCTGTATTTCTTGGCGAGCTTGTCGAGGCCGGTGATCAACTCGTCCGAGGCGTTGTTGAGCCCGCGGAACGAGGCGCTGGCGGTGAGCCGCGGGTTGCCGGTCTTGCCGTATTTCTCCAGCACCGCCTCGGCGCGCTCCAGCGCGGTCGCGGTGTTCTCGATCATCCGCTCGGGCAGGAGCCCGAGCACCGACTTGGTGAGGTCGAACGAGGAGCGCGACACCACCATGCGGATGCCGGTCGACATCACGCCCTCGACCGAGGCCTCCGGATGATAGTTGCCCGGATCGATGAAGCAGGTGACGCCGTGCTTGAGCAGCTCCGTTGCCGCAAGTGTCGCCGACACCCGCACGTCGTCGCCGTCGAGGGCTGCCTCGTACGGATACATGCGGTCGAACAGGAACGACTGCGCATTGGCCTCGTCGGCGAGGCCGCGGGAGAGCTGGAACGAGGAGTGCAGATGGCAGTCGACGAAGCCCGGCGTCGCCACGGTGTTGCGGCCGTCGACGGTGTTTTTGCCGGTGTAGTTCTTGGCGATCTCGGCGGACTTGCCGACGGCCACGATTTTCCCGGCCGCAACCGCAATCGCCGCATCGCGGATGATGCGGCGCTGCGGATCGACGGTAATCAGCCAGGCAATGTCTTTGATGACGAGGTCGACGGTCTGCAACTCTGGTACTCCACCATTCCAACTCTCTCCCGGCCTCACCCTGAGGAGCGTTGCGAAGCTACGCGCCTCGAAGGGCGAGGCCGCCCCATCCTTCGAGACGCGGCCTTCGGCCGCTCCTCAGGATGAGGCGGGTAGAGACTACTTCTTCTGATCCTCGCCGACATACGTCAGATCATCCGCGATCTTCAGCTCGATCAGCACGTTGTCGTCGGTCGAATCCTCGCACAGCATCGAGCGGTGACCGATGCCCTTCGGGATGAACAGCATGTCGCCCGGGTGCATGATCTTGATGCCCATCTCGGTCTCCCACTTCAGCGCGCCCTTGACGCAGAAGATGATCTCGTGGGCGTCGATGTTCCGGTGCCAGAAGCCCATGTCGTGCTTGCGGCGCTTGGAGACGTCGACCTTGACGCGGTCCGAGGTGTAGAGCCGCAGCGGCGTGCCGTCGGCCTTGTCGATGTTGGTCGGCGAGAACTTCTCGTCGAAGATGTTGAACATCCGGAAGATCTCGGCCATCTCCAGCACGCCGGCATTGACCACCGGCGGCTCGTTGTGGGCGAGCACGACGTTCTTGCCGCCGATGGTGACGAGCTCGCGATAGACCGGCTTGGCCTGCTGGGTCGTGTCTTTCTTGGTCTGTTCGTTCATTTCCGGCTCCTGTTGTTGTTTCTTCTTCAGGTGATCTTCTTCAGGTAACTCTCTTCAGGTAATTCCTGCAGCCTCCTTCAAGGCCGCCATGATCCCCGCGTAGCCCGTACAGCGACAGATGTGGCCGCTTAAGACTTCGCGCAACTCGTCCTCGGTCGGTTTCGGGTTCCGCGCCAGATAGTCGGTGAACGACATCAGGATGCCGGGCGTGCAGAAGCCGCATTGCAGCGCGTGATGGTTCTGGAACGCCTGCTGCAGCTTGTTGAGCTTGCCGTCGGGATCGGCGAGCGATTCCACGGTCCGCACTTCGCGGCCCTCGGCCTGCAGCGCGAGCGTCAGGCAGGAGCGCACTGCCGCGCCGTCGATCTGCACCGTGCAGCAGCCGCAGACGCCGTGCTCGCAACCCACATGGGTGCCGGTCGCGCCCAGCGCGTGGCGGAGGAAGTCCGAGAGCAGGGTGCGCGGCTCGGTCTCGGCCGACAGCTTGCGGCCGTTGAGCGTCAGGCTCACGCGCACCTTCTGGTCTTTATTTACACGGCGCATGCCAGCGCCTCCTCGATCACCACCGGGGCGAGATTGCGCAGGATATCGCGGCGCAATTCGGCCGAGGCGTGCAGGTCCTCGTAGCCTTCGAGCTCGTCGGCGAGCTTGCTGACGGTGTCTCTGACCGCATCGAGCGGCACGCGTCGCACCACGGGCTTGCCGGCGATGCCGCCGATGCCGATGCGCGCGGTGTTGTCATCCTCGATCACCGCGCCGATTGCGATGATGGCGAAGTCGCCGTGGCGGCGCGCCACCTCGCGGAACGCCGCCTTTCGGCTGGTGGCGACCGGAAAGCGCACTGCGACGATCAGCTCGTCGGGTTCGCGTGCGGTGGTCAGCATGTCAAGCTGGAAGCTTTTCGCGCTGACCGTGCGCGTGCCGCGCTTGGATCGCAGCACCACTTCGCCTTCGAGGAGCGCCAGCGAAAGTGGCAATTCGGAGCTGGGGTCGGCATGCGCGATCGAGCCGCAGACCGTGCCCTTGTTGCGGGTCTGGAAGTGGCCGACGTTGGGCAGCGCCACCGCGACCAGCGGCAGCTTGTCGGCCAGCCGCGGCCAGGCCAGCAGCTTGTTCTGCGTCACCGCGGCGCCGACCTCGATGCGGCCGCCGAGGTCGCGGATCTGGTCGAGCTCCGGAATCCGCGCGATGTCGATCAGCACCGACGGATCGGCCAGCCGCAGATTCATCATCGCCATCAGCGATTGGCCGCCGGCCAGCACGCGGGCGTCGTCGCCGTATTCGGCGAGCACCGCGATGGCCTCGTCGGCGCTGTCCGGCCGCACGTAATCAAACGGCCGCGGCTTCATTGCTTGCTTCCGTTCTGCGTCATCAGCGCGTGGATGCGCCGCGGCGTCGCCGGCAGCTTCACGTCCTCGACGCCGAGCGCGTCGGCGATCGCGTTGGCGATCGCGGCCGGCACGCTCATGCAGTTGCCCTCGGCGAGGCCCTTGGCGCCGAGCGGGGTGAGGGGCGAGGGCGATTCCATGTGGATCAGCTCGACCGGCGGCACCTCGCTCACGGTCGGTACCAGATAGTCGGCGAAGGTGCCGGTGAGGAACGCGCCCTCCTCGTTGGTGACGAATTCTTCGTACAGCGCGGCCGCGATGCCCTGCGCGAAGGCGCCGTAGATCTGGCCGTTGGCGATCAGCGGATTGAGGATCTTTCCGGCGTCATGCATCGATACATAGCGATCGACCTTCACCTGATAGGTGATCGGATCGATCTCGATGCCGCACATGTCGAACACGAAGCCGTAGGTGAGTGATGTGTTGATGCGGTCGTCGTGCGCCGGCGGCTCGAGCTCCGGCGGATTCCACACGCCGGTCTCGCTCAGCGCCGGCGCCATGCCCTCGGGCAGCATCACCGGCGACCAGTGCGAGGTGCCGGCGACGCGGCCGAACGGCAGTGCATTGTCCGGATTGCTGATGCTGCGGATCTTGCCGTTGGCAAGCTCGACGTCCGCAGCCATCACGTTGAGCTGCTTCGCGCCGATGTCCTTCAGCTTCTTGGCCATCTGTGCGGCGGCCATCTTGGCGGCCACTGCGGTGCCGGGCGTGAAGCGGCACGAATAGGTGCCGGCCGCGATCGACCATTTGTCCTTCGCGGTGTCCATCTCGAGCGTGACGTCGATGTCTTCGGGCCGCAGGCCGAGCTCGCCCGCGACGATCTGCGACAGCACGGTCTCGTGGCCCTGGCCCTGCACCGTGACGTCGGCGGTCACCGACACCGCGCCGAGCGGATCGATGTTGACCGTGACCATGGAGGTGGCGCCGTTCTTCGGCCCGGCCTTGTCGCGCGCCTCGGGTGTGAGCAGCGTGGAGAGATAGCCCATGTTGGACATCGCGGGTTCGACCACGACGGCAAAGCCGATGCCGTACTTCTTGCCGGCCGCGCGCGCCGCGTCGCGGCGCTTCTTCAGGTCTTCGAGCCGGCCGTTGCCGGTCGCGATCTCCACGGCTTTGGGATAATCGCCGGAGTCGTAGAGCGCGCCGGCTGCGGCGCGATAGGGGAACTTCTCCGCCGGCACCAGGTTGCGCTTGATGACGTCGAGATGGTCGAGGCCGAGCTCGACCGAAATCTTGTGCACCAGCCGCTCCAGCGCGAGATAGAGCTGCGGACCGCCGAAGCCGCGAATGAGGCTCGCCGGCATCTTGTTGGTGAGCACCACGCGATTGACGACATCGCAGTTCGGGATGTCATAGCCGCCGGTCGCGGCGCCATGCATGCGATAGAGCGGGCCGGGCATCGGCGCGCGCAGGAACGCGCCATAGTCTTCGAGCTGGTCCATCTTCAGCCCGAGGATCTTGCCGTCGTTGCTCACCGCGGCCTCGATCTCGGTGACGCGGTTGGGACCGGTGCTTGCGGCGACCAGATGCTCGGCGCGATCCTCGACCCACTTCACCGGGCGGCCGGTGATCTTGGCGGCCAATGCCGCCAGCACGACGTAAGGGAACACCGAGAGCTTGATGCCGAAGCTGCCGCCGGAATCCGGCGGAATGCGAAGCCGCATTTTCGGTCCCGGCACGCGCAGCGCCTTCGCCATCACGGGATGCGTGCTGAACGGCCCCTGGAAGTTCGCCATGCAGTCATAGCTGCGGTCGGCCGGATTGTAGGTCGCGACGCAGACGTAGCATTCCATCGGCGTGAACGAGAGCCGGTGGAAGCCGACCGTCATCTTCACGACGCGGTCGGCTTCTTCGAAGGCTTTCTTGGTGTCGCCGTAGTGGAACGCGCGCACCGAGATCTCGTTGGTCTTGGCCTCGGCATGCAAGAGTGTCGCGCCGGGCTTCTTGGCCTCCAGCGGATCGATCACCGCATCGAGCGGCGCGTAGTCGATCTGCACCAGCTCGGCGGCGTCCTCGGCGATGTAGCGGCTCTCGGCCACCACCAGCGCCACCGGCTCACCGACATAGCGCACGCGCTCGACAGCGAGCGACCACTGATGGATCGGCGCCTTCAGCGCCACCAGGAACGGATCGGAGATTTTCCGGATGTCCTCGCCGGTGATGACGGCCCAGACGCCGTCCTTCGCCAGCGCCTCGGTCACGTCGATGCCGGTGATCTCGGCATGCGGATGCGGCGAGCGGATCACATGGGCGTGCAGCGTGCCGGCCGGCACCGGCAGGTCGTCGGCATAGCGGCCGCGGCCCGACAGCAGCGCCGGGTCTTCCTTGCGAACCACAGGTTTGCCGAGCCGCTCTGACACCACGCTCACCTAGGGGATACTGCGGACACAAAGCCCTGATTTCCGTCGAGAATCAAGCGTTGACCGGGTGGGCCGCCGTCCCCATAACGCATGGCAAAGCCCTGGCCGAATGTTCGGACTGCGAAAGCGCGCCGGTGCGGAAAAGCCTTGCGTTGGAGCGTGTCGATGACGATCGAAATTCCCGTACCGACTGAAACCTTCGAGGTCCCGCTCAGCGACGGCGCCCGCATCCTGATGCGCCGTCACGGCAACCCGGACGGGGTGCGGCTGCTCGTCACCCACGGCAACGGCTTTGCGGCCGACGCCTATTATCCGTACTGGCGGCAGCTCGTCGCCAAATTCGACGTGCTGGTATTCGATTTCCGCAACCATGGCCGCAACGTTCCCGTCGTTCCGTCCAACCACCATTACGTGCAGCTTGCCGACGATCTCGAACGTGTGGTGCAGGCAGTCAATGCGAAGCTTGGCGCGAAGAAGACCGCGGGGATCTTCCACTCGATGTCGGCGCGCACCGCGATGAAGCACGCCATCGAGATCGGCTGGCGCTGGGACGCGTTGGTGCTGTTCGATCCGCCCGACGTGCCGCTGAAGGGCCATCCGCTCTACGAGGCGATGGAGGTGTTCGAGAACAGGCTGACCGAATGGGCCAAGACGCGCCGTCGGAAGTTCAACACGGTCGAGGAGCTCACCGAGGAGTACCGGGCGTCGCGCGCGACGCGCAACTGGGTGCCCGGCATGCACGAGCTGATGGCGCAGTCGGTGTTGCGCCAATCGCCGGACGGCAACGGCTACGAGCTCGTCTGCGCGCCGGAGAACGAAGCCAACATCTATGCGCAGGCGCTCACGCTCAATCTCTGGCCCAAGGCATCGGAGTTCGGCGGGCCGGTGAAGCTCGTCGGCTGCGATCCGAACTTCAAGGGCGCGCCGGCGACGGGGCCGGCCAACCAGGCATTAGGCCTCGAGGGCGGCTACGACTACGGCTTCGTCGAAGGCACCGGGCACCTGCTGCAGATCGAGAAGCCCGACGAATGCATCCGCCTGACGCTGGAGTTCTTGAGCAAACACGGGCTCGCCTAGACGGTGGCCCATTTTGCGACGCTCTGCTATTGAACAGGCCGTGGTCCCGTAGCTCAGCTGGATAGAGCAGCGGTTTCCTAAACCGAAGGTCGCAAGTTCGAGTCTTGCCGGGATCACCATTGCTCACGCAGGGGGCGTTCCATGTGGGCTTTTCTCAAAAAGACTTTTGCGAGGTCGAAGATTCTGAATGCGACGCTTGGTGAGGTCGTATTCGAAACACCCAGAGTGAACGGACAGAGTTCGCATTCGCTCTTTCACTGGCGCGTCAAGAAGGACTTGCGAGGCGACGGGTATCTTATAGGTCTCAAGATGGTGGCCGATGCGTATGCCGGTGCGGAAGGATCGCCCACAAACTACATGAACTTCGATATCGAAAGCGCGCAGCGGCTGCGGTTTCAACTCGATCGCTGCATTGATGAATACTATCGCCTGATGGGCCCCTCAGCCCGACTGGGCGTCGAGCTCGACAGAGCGGCGGCTTCCTGAAGTGACGGCAAGTTTGGGTCGCGCGCGGGTCACCACGACCTGCCGTGTCTCGGCTTATGATTTATGATTTCCGGCGTGTCGGTCGCGATCGCTGTAGTCAATTCACAGCATTGCGCGGTCTAAAAGTTTAAACCGGCCGGGCCGTCATCGTCCCGCACAGATCGCGACGCCCGCGTGTTAACCACGAAAACGTGCGGAATATCTCGCGCTATTTCTCCGGCCGCCGCGCCTTTAAGACTCCGTCAGCCATCATTCTTCACACGCGAGTCACGCAGTTTCCCCAGCGATTTTTAACCGAGAAACCGAGGGGAATTCGTTAGCCATTTTTTTTAGGACGGCATTACTGGCGCGCGCAGATGATCGCCCCCGATCCAGTAGGGATCAGGGACCACACTGTGTGGGGACTTAGTAGGAGCAATCCCAGATGAGTGATATCGTTCTTTCGGCCGGCGTACGCGCGAACCTTCTGCAGCTGCAGAACACCGCGGAGTTGGTCACTTCGACGCAGAACAAGCTCGCCACCGGCAAGCGCGTCAACAGCGCGCTCGATAACCCGGTCAACTTCTTCACCGCCCAGGGCCTGCAGAACCGCGCCGGCGACCTGAGCAACCTGC
>CAKZHN010000407.1 GCA_936924235.1 uncultured Rhodoplanes sp.
CCTGGCGCTGATCGATGCCGGCGCGGGGCGGATGGCCAACCCCGGCCTGGGGCGCCTGGCCGCGGCGCTTGCGGCCCAAGGCGTCGCGCCGGCGCAGATCATGACCGTTTTCATGACGCACATGCATCGCGACCATTTCGGCGGCCTGGTGACGGCGGACGGCAAAGCCGCGTTCCCGAATGCGGAGCTGGTGCTGCACGAGGCCGAGGCGCGCTTCTGGCTCGACGGCGAGGCGGGGGCCATGCCCGCCCGCGCGCGCCGTTATCTCGACGCCACGCGGGAGGTGCTGTTGCTTTATGCGGGCCGGCTCCGCCGCGTGAAGGACCACGAGGGATCGCCGGAGGTCGCGGCCCATCTCATGAGCGGCCACACCCCCGGCCACACCGGTTGGCTCATTCGCTCGGGCGCGCAGGCCATGCTGGCCTGGGGCGATCTGATCCACATCGCGCAGGTTCACCTGCCGTCGCCGCATATCGCCATGGAGTACGACCTCGATCCGGCCGTTGCCAAAGCTACGCGGCTCACCGTGCTCGACTGGGTGGTGCGCGAACGGATTGCCGTTGCGGGCGCGCATCTGCCGTCGCCCGGCATCGGGATGATCGTCCGCGACGGCGATGGCTACGGCTTTGAGCCGGACCGCTCGCTCATGCAACAGGCCTGCGCGTCATGAAGAACCAAGTGCTGGCCGCATGGGTGCTCGCCGCATTGCTGTTTGCCGCCGATCTGCCCCGTGCGGCCCAGGCCGATCCGGTTGCCGACTTCTACAAGGGCAAGCAGATCCAGATGCTCGTGGGCCACAGCCCGGGCGGCGGCTACGACATCTACGCGCGCTTGCTCGCCCGTTATCTCGGCCGTTCCATTCCCGGCAATCCGACCATCGTGGTCCAGAACATGACGGGGGCGGCGAGCCTCGTTTCGGCAAACTATCTCTACAGCAAGGCCCCGAGAGACGGCACGGTGATCGGGTTGATCGATCGCGGGCTGCCGTTGATGGCGATCCTCGGCACAAACCCCAATGCCCGCTTCGATCCTGCCGAGTTCACGTGGCTCGGATCGACCTCGAGCTTTGCCGACGACGCTTTCCTGCTGTTTGTCCGCAAGGACGTCGCGGTGAAGACGGTAGAGGATGCCCGGAGTCCGGGAGGCCCGAAGCTCATTGTCGGCGTGACTGCCGACGGCGCGACCGACAAGGACGTCGCCGTGCTGTTTCGCGATGTGCTCGGGTTCAATTTCAAGATCATCCCGGGCTATCGCGGCGGCAATGAGATCAACCTTGCGATGGATCGCGGAGAGGTCGATGCGCGCCTGACCGCGATGTCGGGGACCCGTGCGGCGCGGCCGGCGTGGTTTCTGCCGGACAGTCCCATGCGTGTGCTCGTGCAATTCGCGCGGACCACACGGCATCCGCAATTTCCTGACGTGCCCACCGCGCGCGAACTGGCGCGCGATCCGACGAGCCTGGCCTTGGTGGAACTCGCCGAACTGCCGTACCGGATGTCACGGCCGTTCGTTGCGCCGCCGGCGATCCCGCCGGACCGTGCCAAAGCCTTGGAGGCCGCGATGATGAAGGCGAGCGAAGATCCCAACTTTCTCGCGGAAGCAGCGGCGCTGAAGCTGGATGTGAGTCCGATCGACGGCGGCGCGATGCTGAAGCTGGTCGGCCGGCTTGCCAAGTCGCCGCCCGAGGTCCTCGAAAGAATGAAGGCCTTGCAAAGCAGCCAGGTCGCGCCCTGAGGACGCGCCCCGCTGCAGTCGGCGGCGGCCTTCAGGCTTCCGACGGAATCTGCATGCTTGATAGCTGTGCGTTCCGCGCGCAGCGTCGCCGGTGCATAAGGCAGGGGATCGCCAGCGTCGTGATCACCAGTAGGCTCGAAAGAAGTGCAACAACGATGCTGCTGTGGCTGTAGGTGTCGAAAAGATATTTGAGCAGAGCCAGCACCATCGCACCGCACATGACGCCTCCGACGAGGCGTATCCATGAAAAGCGCAACACCGACACCTCCATCTGCAATCAAGCAAAGCGGAGCTTTGCAGCCTTCACATCATCCCAATATTCCATGATGCCCAGCATGGCGAAGGGCATCGGCAGGAGATTCATCACGAAGTGCCAGCTGACCCTGACGCCGACAGAGAATTCGCGCGGGCCCAGCCCGGCGCCGCCGAACAGCGTGCTCAGGCCGATCGGCTTGCCCACGAAAAACGCTGTGGATGTGAGCATCAGGTGTTCATAGAGGTGGAAGGCTTCGATGTAGAAGCCCCACCGCACCCATCGGTTCTTGTCGGTCACGAAGTAAAGACATCCGAGCGTGGCGAGAAAGACGCTGTTGCCGCACAGATGCAAGACCTCGAGCCCCAACATCGACTGACGCGCCCGGTCCGCGGCCGGCGCGACCGCGCGGCCGATATTCAGGACGAAGTTCGCGGCCCAGTCGGACAGCCAGGGTGTGTCGCGTCCGCAAATCTCCGAGAGATCGCCCAGACACCACACCACGAATTGGAAGGCGTGCTCGAAGAAATGGCCGACCTGAAACGCCAGTCCCAAGCCCGACGCGACGATCAGCGCCGTTCGAATATTCGTTTGAAATAGCGGGTGGTCAGCAGCAGGCGTAGCCGCAACGGCGAAAGACATGACGATGTGCCCCTCAAGTTCGCCTCGCAAAAAATTAAGCAGCCGTGCCGGATCGCGGTCAAGTAGTTTTGCCCGACGCTTTCAACTGTTCCACATATTCACAGGTGCGTCGAAAAGTTTGCTGCAAAAACAGAAGGCCGTAGCGTTGCGGCTGGAGCTTTCGTTGTTTTGAAAAAAAAAGCCGCGCGGCCGCTGCCGCGCACGATGTAACGCAATGATGTTCACGCGAATTCAGCACAGCAGAAATTCTGCTGCTGCGCTCAGGACTTCCCATCCACAGCGAGCGCGCGTTTAACGAGGTCGAGCAGCGGCCCGACATTGGAGTCGTTGTAGTAGGACGCGGCGAGCCGCACCGGATCGCCCGCGTAGTAGCGCTCGTATTGCAGCATGCGCTGGCCGAACTGCGTGCCGGTGGCGTCCCAGGCGAGCTTGTAGAGCCGGATGCGCTCTTCGGCCTCGATGCCCGCGCCCTTGTAATAGCGCGCGATGTCGGGACCGATCTCGGAACGTAGATCGGCTTCGGTCGGGCTGATGAGGAGCCCGCCCGCGGCGAGCGTCTGCGTCACCTGAACCATGCGCTCGTACCATTTCGGCAGGTGATAGCGCAGCGCCTGCAGCGGCGCATAGGCGGGACGGATCGCGCCGCGGCCGGTCGGCTCGGCCTTCTGCTCGGCCAGGACAATCGCGGCCTCGATCATCTGCAGATAGCCGAGCAATTCGCCGAGCTGCTCCTGCACATGCAGGAAGCCGTCGGATTTCACGGCGCGGGTGAGCGCAATCACGATGCCGGTCATGAGCTGGCATTTGGCGAGCCCGCGCACCGCGGTCTGGTGGCCGGTGTGATTGCGGATCGATGCCTGCGCGAACAGCGCGTTGCCCATCTTGACGTCGCCATAAAGGAACACGCGGTCCCAGGGGATCAGCACGTCGTCGAACACGCAGACCGCATCGGGCTCCTCGAAGCGCGCGCCGAGCGGATGGTCCCACACCGACTGCTTGCCGTCGTCGAATGGCTCGCGGCAGATGAAGCGCAGCCCCTTGGTGGCGCAGGGGATGCCGAAGGCCAGCACATACTTCTCCTCGCCCTCGCGGATGCCGGGCTGCGGATAGATCAGGATGTCGTCGGCGGTCGGGCCGTGGGTCGCCAGCATCTTGGCGCCGCGCACGATCAGGCCTTCCTTGGTTTCCTCGACCACGCCGAGATGGGCGTATTCCTCGCCCTGCTGGTGCGAGCCCTTGGAGCGGTCGGTCTGCGGATTGACGATCGCATGCGTCAGGAACAGGTCCTGCTCGCGGCAGAGCTTGTAGTAATTGCGGACATTGTCGGCGAACTGCGCGCCGCGCTGACCGAAGAAGTCGGCGCCCTCGGCCCAGGTCATCAGCGTGGTGTTGAGATAGTCCGGCGAGCGGCCGACCATGCCGAAGGTGGCTTCCGCCCAGATCTTCATCGACAGCCGGCGCTTGGCCAGATCGGCCGGCACGCGCGGAATGAGGAACGAGGCGCCGTATTCGGTGCCGTCCTCGCGCTGCGTCATGGCGTCGCGATGGGCGGGGGAGACCTGCAGATCGTAGAGCTCGGCGATCGAGCGCACCGGGCGGGCGAACATCGGATCGGTGGTGACGTCGGCGATTTTCCGGCCCGCGGCCCAGACCTCGCGCGGCGCGCGGCGCAGGCCGTCGATGAATTGTTGTCCGCTCCGCGCCGCCATTCCGTGGACTCCGTTGCTCGCCTGAAGGCACGACCTTTGCTTACTATGTGCACGGGCGCGGCGTACCGCATAGAGGGATTGCCCCGCGCCGACGGGAGACCGTTATGAGAAATTGGCTTGGTGCGGTGGTGCTCGCTGCAATCGGCGCGGGTGTTGGCGTTGCGAATGCGCAGACCTACCCGTCGCGGCCGATCACGCTGGTGGCGCCATTCCCGGCCGGCGGGCCGCTCGACGTCATCGCGCGCATCATCGCCGAGCCGATGCGCGAGACGCTGGGCCAGCCGGTGATCATCGAAAATCTGCCGGGCGCCGGCGGCAACCTCGGCGTCGGCAAGCTCGCGAAGGCCGAGCCCGACGGCTACACCGTCGGCATCGGCCAGTGGAGCACGCATGTGGTCAATCCGGTGACCTATGAGGTGCCCTACGACATCGTGAAGGACTTCGAGCCGATCGCGCTCATTGCCAACACGCCGCAGCTCATCATCGCGCGCAAGGATTTTCCGGCGAAGGACGTCAAGGAGCTGGTCGCCTGGCTGAAAGCCAATCCGGACAAGGCGACGGCCGCGACCGTCGGCGTCGCCGGCGGCGCGCAGGTCTCGGCGGTGTATTTCCAGAAGGAGACCGGCACCACGTTCCGCTTCGTGCCCTATCGCGGCGGCGGGCCGGCCGTGACCGACATGATGGCCGGGCAGGTCGACCTGATGTTCGATCAGGCCGCGAATGCGCTCGGGCCGGTCAAGGGCGGCAGCATCAAGGCCTATGCGGTGATGTCGAAAGAGCGCTGGGCGCCGCTGCCCGATGTGCCCTCGATCGACGAGTCCGGTACGCCCGGATTGTACGTGGCCTACTGGCACGCGATGTGGGCGCCGAAGGGTACGCCGAAGGAGGTTATCGCCAAGCTCAATGCCGCGGTGGTGCATGCGCTGGCCGATCCGGGCACCCGGAAGCGGCTCGCCGAGATCGGGCAGGACGTCTGGCCGCGCGAGCAGCAGACGCCGGAGGCGCTCGCGGCCTTCCACAAGGCCGAGATCGAGAAGTGGTGGCCGATCATCCGCGCCTCGGGGTTGCGCGCGCAGTAGCCGTTTTTTCCTCTTCCCGCACGCTCGGCGTTTTTGCCGTGCACTTCTACCGCCATGTCATGCCCGGGCTTGTCCCGGCCATCCACGTCTTGGCTATAAGAAAGGCGTGGATGGCCGGGACAAGCCCGGCCATGACAGC
>CAKZHN010000408.1 GCA_936924235.1 uncultured Rhodoplanes sp.
TGGTCGGATCGTCGATCGCGGGCTTGGTGTCGGGCTGGCAGACGATGGTGGTGACGCCGCCCGCGGCCGCGGCTTGGCTTGCCGAGGCGATGGTCTCGCGGCTCTCGGCGCCGGGCTCGCCCACGAAGGCGCGCATGTCGATCAGGCCAGGCGCCGCGATCCTGCCGCGGCAGTCGACCACTTCGGTGCCCTCGGGCACGCCCGCCGCACCGATGCCGCGCTTGGCCTCGCGGATGATGCCATCGGCCAGCAGCAGATCGCCGACCATGTCGAGGTCGCGCGACGGGTCCATGATCCGCGCATTGGCGAGCAGGATCGGACGGCGGTCGCGGCGGTCGACTAGCATGGCTCACGCATTCGGCAGGTTCCGCGACAGGGCTTCGAGGACCGCCATGCGCACCGCGACGCCCATCTCGACCTGCTCGCGGATGAGCGACTGGGCGCCGTCGGCGACGATGGAGTCGATCTCGACGCCGCGGTTCATCGGTCCGGGATGCATCACCAGCGCGTCGGGCTTGGCGTAAGCGAGCTTCTTCTGGTCGAGCCCGAAATAGGCGGCGTATTCCTGGATCGACGGCACGAAGGAGCCGTTCATGCGCTCGCGCTGCAGGCGCAGCATCATCACGATGTCGCAGCCCGACAGGCCCTCGCGCATGTCGCGCGTCACTTCCACCCCGAAGCGCTCGATGCCGGGCGGCAGCAACGTCGACGGCGCCACCACGCGGACGCGGGCGCCGAGCGTGTTGAGCAGGATGATGTTGGAGCGCGCCACGCGCGAGTGAAGAATGTCGCCGCAGATCGCGACGGTGAGGCCCTCGATGTGGCCTTTGCGCCTGCGGATGGTCAGCGCGTCGAGCAGCGCCTGCGTCGGATGCTCGTGCTGGCCGTCGCCGGCGTTGATCACCGAGCAGTCGACCTTCTGGGCGAGCAGCGCGACCGACCCCGAGGCGTGATGGCGCATCACGATCAGGTCGGGATGCATGGCGTTGAGCGTCACCGCGGTGTCGATCAGCGTCTCGCCCTTGCGGATCGAGGACGATGACACCGACATGTTCATGACGTCGGCGCCGAGCCGCTTTCCCGCCAGCTCGAACGAGGCCTGGGTGCGGGTCGAGGCCTCGAAGAACATGTTGATCAGGGTGCGGCCGCGCAGCGAGGCGGTCTTTTTCTCGATCTGGCGGTTGAGGGTGACGAATTCCTCGGAGAGATCGAGCAGGCCCACGATATCGTCGTGCGAAAGCCCCTCGATTCCCAGCAAATGGCGGCTGCTGAGGACGAAAGTGGACTTGTGGGCGATGTTCATTAAAGCCTGTCGTATAGGCCCACCCGGGGGGGCCCGCAAGGGCGGGAGCCAAAGCATCCCCAGCCTGTGCGAGTGCCCGCGCGGATCGTCGCTTTCCTGGTAAATTGCCGGAAAATGCCGGGCCGATGACCGATTCCCAAATGCCAGCGGAAGTTCCGAACCAGTCGCCGCCCTACGCGGATATCGACCTCTATGGCGGCGACAGCGCGCTCAAGGAGGCGGTGATCGCCAACGGCGCCGAGGCCGAGGGACCGGCGCTCGGCGCCTTCGGCCGCCGCTGGGGCTCGGCCGCGATGTTGGAGATGGCGCGGCTCGCCAACGAATTTCCGCCGCGGCTGAAGATCTTCGACGCCAAGGGCCGCCGGAGCGACACCGTCGAATTCCATCCGGCCTATCACCACTTCATGGCCGAGAGCATTTCGGCCGGGCTGCATGCCTCCACCTGGACGCCCGAGGCTACGCGGGCCCGCGCTCCCGCCGAGGTGGCCCGCGCGGCGCGCTTCTACATGGTGGCGCAGGTCGAGAACGGGCACATGTGCCCGGTGACGATGACGCGGGCCGCGGTGGCGGGCTTCGGCGGCGAGCCTGCGTTCGTGAAGATGCTTATGCCGAAGCTCATGTCGCGGCATTACGACCCGATGCTGCGGCCGTGGCGCGAGAAGATCGGCATCACGCTCGGCATGGGCATGACCGAGCGGCAGGGCGGCACCGATGTGCGCACCAACACCACGCGGGCTGAAGCCGATGGCGACGCCTGGCGCATCACTGGCCACAAGTGGTTCATGTCGGCGCCGATGTGCGACGCGTTCCTGGTGCTGGCGCAGGCGGCAGGAGGATTGACCTGCTTCTTCCTGCCGCGCTTTGCGCCCGACGGCCACGTCAACGCACTGCATTTCCAGCGGTTGAAAGACAAGCTCGGCAACCGCTCCAACGCTTCGTCGGAGGTCGAGTTCGACAACGCCTATGCGCTCAAGATCGGCGACGAGGGCGCTGGCATCCGCACCATCCTGCCGATGGTGCAATTGACCCGGCTCGACTGCGCGATCTCGTCCGCCGGCATGATGCGCGCCGCGGTGGCGCAGGCGATGCACCACTGCCGGGTGCGC
This sequence comes from uncultured Rhodoplanes sp., assembly GCA_936924235.1. Taxonomy (GTDB): domain Bacteria; phylum Pseudomonadota; class Alphaproteobacteria; order Rhizobiales; family Xanthobacteraceae; genus Z2-YC6860. The sequence goes on from CAKZHN010000408.1 coordinate 2,410, forward strand.
CAGGCGTTCGGCAAGGCGCTCGCCGAGCAGCCGATGATGCGCACGGTCATCGCCGACATGGCGCTGGAGGTGGAGGGCGCGCTCGCGTCGGTGATGCGGCTCTGCCGGGCCTTCGATCTGGCGGCGACATCGCCGGCTGAAGCCGCGCGTGCGCGGCTGCTGACGCCGGCGATCAAATACGCGGTCTGCAAGACCGCGCCGGCGTTGGTCTACGAGGCGATGGAGTGTCTCGGCGGCAATGGTTACGTCGAGGAGCTTTCCCTGGCGCGGCTTTATCGCGAGGCGCCGGTCAACGCGATCTGGGAGGGCTCGGGCAATGTCATGGGGCTCGACGTGCTGCGCGCGTTCGGCCGCGAGCCCGAGGCGGCGAGGGCGGTGATCGCGGAGTTGGCACGCGAAGCCAAGGCATTGCAGGGCGCGGCGGAAGCCGCCGACTTCATCGGCAAAACGTTGACGATGGAAACCAGTGAAGCCTACGCGCGTGCCGCGACCGAACGGATCGCGCAGCTTGCCGCCGCCGCTGCGCTTGCCACCGGTCCGGCCGGCAAGGTCGCGGCAGCGTATGCACGCATGCGACTCGGCCACGGTTGGCAGGGCGCGACCTACGGCACGGCGCAGCTTGAGCCAGCCGAAATTTCGCTGCTGCTCAAGAGGGTTCTGCCCGCCTAGGCGTTGGTTCCGGCACTCACGGCAAGGCGAACAAAATTCTTGTGACACCGCGATCTATGTTCGCGGAACAACAGATTTCAACTGGCGTTTACAAGCCGAACCCGCGTGCGCGTCAGAGCGGCGGGGTGGGCGGCGTATCGCGCCCAGTCAAGCGACATCATGGACAGGAGATTGTCATGAATACCTTTGCCAAATCCGCGCTGGTGCTTGGTGCGGTGAGCGCGCTGGCGCTCGGTTCGGTGACGGCCTCCGAGGCCCGCTCGGGCCGCTGGGTGGCGGGTGCCGCGGGCTTTGCGGTGGGTGCTGCGGTCGGCGCCGCGGCGGCGAACTCGGCGTACTACAACGGCGGCTACTACGGGCCGGGCTACGCCTACGACCCGGGCTATGACGCCTATGCGTATGCGCCGGGCTACGCTTACGAGCCGGCCTACGCGCCGGCGCCGGCCTATGGCTATTACGGCCGGCCCGACCTTTCGACGCAGTCGGCGCCGCGTCACTACGATCCGGGTGCGGGCTACAACAGCAACACGCTGGCGCCGTGGCAGGACCGCAAGCTGCAAGGGATCGACTAAACAGGGATCGACCAAACAGATCCCGATCGGTGCGTGACGCAGGGGCCGGTGCAAGCCGGCCCCTCGTCGCGTTTTGGAATGTCGATCAGAGCCGCGAAAGACGGTCCAACGCGCCCTGCAGAATGAAGATCGCGGCGTGCTGATCGATCACCGCGGCGCGCTTCTTGCGGCTGACATCGGCCGAGATCAGTTCGCGCTCGACCGCCGCGGTGGACAGCCGCTCGTCCCACAGCGCGATGGGCAGCTCGGTCAGCTTGGAAAAGTTGCGCGCGAAGGCGCGGACCGATTGCGCCCGCGGGCCCTCGCTGCCGTCCATGTTGAGCGGCAGGCCCAGCACGAAGCCCGCGCAGCGGCGCTCGGCCGCGAGTGCGAGGACCCGCTTGGCGTCCTCGGTGAAGGTCTTGCGCATGATGGTCTCGACGCCGGTGGCAAGTCTGCGGTCGGCGTCGGATGTGGCCACGCCGATGGTCTTGGTGCCGAGGTCGAGGCCGAGCAGGCTGCCGCGCGGCGGCAGGTGCTGGGCTGCATCAACGAGAGCAAGGATCGGAGCAGGCATAGAGCCGTCGTTGCCGTTCAGGCCTTCACGATACGGACGCGGGTGCCCCACGGATCGGCGGTCTCGATCCGGCCGCCCGTGGTTTCGACCGGCGCATTCGCAGCTTTCAGCCGCTCGGCGAGCGCATCGGCCGCCGCCGCCTCGGCTTCGATGCTGAACCACGACAGTCCCGCACGGTTCGGATCACGCGGGCCCGCGCCGCCGCTGTGCCAGACATTGGCGCCGACGTGATGGTGGTAGCCGCCCGATGACATGAAGGTCGCGCCGCCGCGCCGCCTTGTCAGGTCGAGGCCGATGGCGCCGCGATAGAACGCCTCGGCCTGCTCGGTGCTGCCGACGCGCAGATGGATGTGTCCGACGCGAAGCCCTTCGGGCGCCGCGCGATAAGTTGCAGTTTTCGGATCGATCTCCTCGAGGATCGCCTCGACGTCGAGATGCTTGGTCTGCATCACGATGAGCTTCTCTTGCCGCTTGTCTTCCCACTGCCAGCGCTCGCGCGGCCGGTCGTTGTAGACCTCGATGCCGTTGCCCTCGGGGTCGTCGAGATAGAAGGCCTCGCTGACGCCGTGGTCGGAGGCGCCGGTGATCGGCACGCGGTTGTTCGCGATGTGCATGATCCAGCGCGCGTGGTCGGCGCGCGTCGGCATCAGGAACGCGGTGTGGTAGAGGCCTGCAGTGGCAGTATCGTCGGGGAGCGCGTTCGGCCGGTGCTCGATTTCGAGCAGCGTCGTGCCGCCAGTGCCGAGCTTTGCAACCTTATCGGTGCGCTCCTGGACTGTGAGGCCCAGCAGGCCCTGGTAGAAATTCGTGAGCTTGTCGAGGTCGCGCGCCACGAGCCCAACCGAGCCGATGCGAAGCGGCGTGCGGCTGGCGAAGGTGGGCAGGGCGGAGGGGTTGGGTGCGTCCATGCACCCATTATATCGTGTCGGACGGTTTCCGTCGCAATGCGGCCGGAGCGCCCTCCGGAATGCCCGATTTTCGGGCGTCCTGGGCCAGTTGCCGGGGGATTCCGGCGTCTGCTATACGCGGCTGGAGGCGGCCGTGTGGTTCGCTGATGAGAGAGGCCTGGAATGTCCACCGGAATCGACGCCGCAACCGTCCGCCGCATCGCGCATCTGGCGCGGGTCGCGGTCGCCGACGACGAGGTCGAGCACCTGCGCGGTGAGATCAACGCGATTCTGTCGTTCGTCGCGCAGCTTTCGGAGGTCAACGTCGAGGGCGTCGAGCCGATGACCTCGGTGATGCCGATGGTGATGAAGAAGCGCACCGACGTGGTGACCGACGGCGACAATGTCGACGCGGTGCTGCACAACGCGCCGAATACGGATGGCAAATATTTCCTCGTGCCGAAGGTGGTCGAATAATGTGTATGGCCTGTGAGGAGATGCAGCTG
>CAKZHN010000409.1 GCA_936924235.1 uncultured Rhodoplanes sp.
TAGCGGCCCTGGCCGCGCAGGAGGGTGCCGTCCTCCTTGCGCACGATCGGCTCACCGATCAGGGAGGCGGACCGGATGGCAGCGGTATCCTGGATGTTCATGGATCAATTCGCCTGGAAACTCTGGAATCTTGGGGAAAATGGCGTGGGTCTGAGATAGCCAACCAGCGTTGCTTCCACAAGAACGGCCGTCTGTTTCCGTCATGTTCTCACGGATGACAGGCTTGCGCGGCCGGTTGCGCCCGTCTGCGGCGCTCTTTAGAGTCGTTCACGAAGTTGGATTGACCGCCGTGCCGTCGAGCCGGGCGCTTCGAGCGCACTTTGGGCTTCGGCGCGGGGAAAGGTTTTAGATGGACGACGAGGCCCGGGCGACCGGCCTCGGCCCCGTGCCTGACCGGGAGCCCAAGGATTCGTCCAAGGGCGGACCCCGGCGGGGCCGGCGGTCGCCCTACCGGCATCCGCGACCGGGCGAACCCCGGAACGGTGCTGGAGCGAAGGCGTTCGGGGGAGGCGGGTTCGGCGGTGCGGCCGACCTGTCCGGTCCGACCTATGCGGCGCTCGATCTCGGCACCAACAATTGCCGTCTGCTGGTGGCGCGGGCGACGCGCGACGGCTTCCGAGTCGTTGACGCGTTCTCGCGCATCATCCGGCTGGGCGAGGGCGTCTCGACCTCCGGCCGGCTGAGCGAGGCCGCGATCGTGCGTGCCGTCGAGGCACTGCGGGTCTGCGGCGCCAAGATGCGCAACCGCGGCGTTACCCGCCGGCGACTGATCGCGACCGAGGCCTGCCGCGCCGCCGGCAACGGCCTCGATTTTCTCGACCGCGTCCGCGACCAGGTCGGCATCGAGCTCGAGATCGTCGACCGCGAGACCGAGGCGCGGCTCGCCGCCACCGGCTGCACGCCGCTGGTCGATCCGCAGGCGCGGGGCGTCATCCTGTTCGACATCGGCGGCGGCTCCTCGGAGCTCGTTCGGCTCGGCCCCTGCGAGCCGATGCAGCATGGCCCGCCGCATCCGGCCATTCAGGGTTGGACCTCGATGCCGATCGGCGTCGTCACGCTCGCCGAGCGCCACGGCGGCGTCACGGTGACGCCGGAGAGCTTCGAGCGCATGGTCACCGAGGTGGCGGTGTATGTCGGCCGTTTCGCCGAGATGCATGGCGGCACTGACGGCGTGCACATGCTCGGCACCTCGGGCACCGTGACCACCATCGCCGGCGTCTATCTCGATCTGCTGCGCTACGAACGCCGGCGCGTCGACGGCTGCTGGATGAGCGACGAGCAAGTCACCGGCGTGATCGGGCGGTTGCTCGGCATGAGCTACGAGGCGCGCGTCGCCAACCCCTGCATCGGCGCCGAGCGCGCCGACCTGGTGCTCGCCGGCTGCGCCATCCTTGAAGCGATCCGCCGCGCGTTCCCGTGCCCGCGGCTCCGCGTTGCAGACCGTGGCCTGCGCGAGGGCATGCTGGTGCAGATGATGCGCGAAGACGGGGTGTGGCAATGACCTCCGATCGCGGCGAGCGGCGTCTCAAGGTCCGCGTCAAGGACAAGCGCAAGTCGCAGTCCTCGCGCAAATGGCTGGAGCGCCAGCTCAACGACCCCTACGTGGCGCGGGCGAAGCGCGAGGGCTTCCGCTCGCGCGCGGCCTTCAAGCTGATCGAGATCGACGACAAGCACCGGCTGTTCAAGCCGGGCGGTCGCGTCGCCGATCTCGGCGCTGCGCCGGGCGGCTGGAGCCAGGTGGCGGCGAAACGAGTGGGCGCGCTGGGCCGCGTGGTCGGCATCGACATCCTGGAAATGGACGAGATCCCCGGCGTCGAATTCGCCACGATCGACTTTCTCGATCCGGCCGCGCCCGACAGGTTGAAAGCCATGTTGGGCGGTCCTGCCGATGTGGTGCTGTCCGACATGGCGGCCAACGCCACCGGCCATCGCCAGACCGACCACCTCAAGATCATGGCGTTGGTCGAGGCCGCGGCCGAGTTCGCCAGCGAAGTGCTCAAGCCCGGCGGCGTGTTTCTCGCGAAGGTGATCCAGGGCGGCACCGAAGGCACGCTGCTCGCCCAGCTCAAGCGCGACTTCGCCGCTGTAAAGCACGTGAAGCCCTCTGCGAGCCGCTCGGATTCGGCGGAGCTTTATGTGCTGGCTACGGGATTTCGGGGGTAGCAGTTCGGACGTCAATGTCTTCTGCCCAGAATCTTAAAGGCAGGTGCGCCTATGCCATCCGATGAAACTTCATTTGCCGAGATAGTTTTGATTTTCGCGTTTCTCGCGACTTTGTTTGCAATTGGCCACCTCAATACCAAGTTGATGAGAAAGGTGCTCAACGGGCGTTCAGCATTTTCCGAATACGGAAGGTCGTCCCAGAGAGGTATCGACGCGCTGTGGCACAGAGAACTCTATCTCATGCTGGCTTGTTTTGCGCTTGGCAATCTCCTGATAATCGCAATATTCGCGAGGCACGGCTGTGACAAACTGAACAAGTTTCCTTCATTTATAAGAGCCACTTGCGCTTTGATTGAGCCTATTTGGATGAATTGAAGGGATTGCAAGACACCATGCTCAGAACTCCCGGAGCCTCACGCGGCATGCTTTCGTCTTGGTCGGGGCTGCAATTGTCCGCATCCGCGGCCTAAAGCTTCACGCCCCTCTGTTCGAGCGTCTGCTTGGCGATCCGTCCGGTCGGCTCGACGAACCAGCGCTCGCTCGTCACCGGCTTGCCGTTGAGCCGTGCCAGCAGCCAGTCGGAGACGAACCCCGGCGGGAACGGGCCGAGATTGGCGGCCGGCACGCCGCCGACCGAATGGCGGCTGTCGGCATAGATCACGAGCTGCCGTGGCGCGGACATGGTCCCGATCATGCGCTCGGTGTGCTCGAGCGGGCTCAGCTCGTCGGCCTCGCCCGCCACCACCAGATAGGGATTGCGGATCTTCTCGACGTGGCCTTCCCAGGTCAGCGTCCTGGCGAAGGCATCGAACTTCGCTTCGTCGGTATAATTCGACATCCACATGAAGCGCTTCTTGAACGTGGGTGAAGCCTCCTCGAAGATGGTGTGGCAGCCGGGCTCGAGGCATGTCGACATCACGGCGGTCGCCGCGATGCGCGGTTCGCTCGCGGCAAGGATGGTGCCGAAGAACGAGCCGAAGCTCACGCCGGTGACGCCGATCTTGGCGCCGTCGACCTCGGGCCGCTTCGTGAGCCAGTCGACCAGCACCGGCGCCGCGTCGATCCAGTTTTGCATCGACACGTAGACGCCGAGCAGCGGGCTCTCGTACTGGCCCGGACCATCGATGGCGAGCACCGCCATGCCGCGCTGCAGCCAGCGGTCGTTGGCGAGCGCGATGGTGCTTTCCTTGAAGCTGTCCATGCCCGGCACCGCGATGATGACCGGAATCTTGCCGCCGCTGTAGCCCGGCGGCAGGTGGAACCAGGCCGGGATCGACTTGTCCTTGAACGGCACCGAGACCGCTTCGATCTTGTGGTCGGCGAGCTTCGCGTAGGCCGCGTAGCACTCGCGCTTCTTCTGATGCAGCGCGAGGTGCTTCTTGCCGGAGTCGTCGTAGGGCCATTCGGCCGCGCCATAGTGAATCGCCGCCATGAAATAGTTGTCGCGCGCCGTGATCATGGCGCCTTCCGCCTCGGCGGCTTTCGCCTTGGCCTCGCGGCGCAGCGCCGTGCTTTCGAAGGCCGGCCCGATATCGGCCATCTTCTGGACGCGGGCGCGAATGGCGGCGAAGTCGGCGCCGGCCTCCACGCCGCATGGCGCCGACAGGTAGACCGAGCGCGGCTGGTCCCAGTCGATGCCGTTGGCGCGGATAATGTTGTCGAGCGCCCAGCGTTGCTCGGAGAAGCGCCTGGTCATCGCGGCGCCATCGGCCTCGGCGAGGGCCGCGCTGTTGTGGCCGATTGCTGCGCCCGCTGCTCCGAGCGCGGTGGCGCGGATGAAGCGCCGACGATCGAGCGTCGATCCCATCGAGACCTCCCTTGGCGTTTGTTTTGAGTGCTGACGGGATTTTGCCGCCGACTGCGATGGGCGGCAAGTGCGCATGCGCGCGATGGGTTTCATGCCACGGCTAGGGCTGTACCTGCCACACGCGACAGACTTTGCCTTTCGCCGGAATGACGATCGCCTTCGGCAACGCGGCGCCGACGCCGCAGCGGCCGAGCGATTGCGTTTCTTCCATGTCGATCGACACAAACTTGCCCACTGTCACCTTGACGCGATCGGGCGCAGTCGCATTGAACGGCGTGGTGTTGGCGATGACGGTCGCGCCGTTGTCGTCCGACCATTTGGATTCGCCATCGCGCGGCGACGAGTCGATGGTGCAGGTGTAACCCGGACGGCCGCGCTCGCCGCTGACATAAAGGACGCTCACCTCGAGCTTGGTCAGCTTGCCATCGGCAAGCGTGACGCTCGCCTGGCCGAAGACCCGGGGCATCTTCACCTTGAATTCGCAACTGCGAGTCTCTTGTGGTTCGGCCTGAGCGATGCCCGTCGAGGCCGCCACCGCGAGAAGAACGGTCAGACAGGTGAGGTGCTTCATCGATCCCCGACGTGATGGACATTTGATCGACCGAGATCGATCCTTGACTTGCTCATTGGTCGTGCCGTCCGCCAATGGAGTTCAATGCGGTAAGCCGGAGAGGTACAGCAGCCTTGCGAAAGCCACACGAAGCGGGCCGACAGCTTAGCCTGCCGGATATCCTGGCTCCCGGCCTTTCGGTGATCTTCTGCGGCATCAATCCTGCCACGACAGCCGCGTTGTCCGGGCATCATTTCAGCAGTGGCACAAACCGCTTTTGGCGCGTGCTGCATCGGTCGGGATTCACACCGGAGCAGATCGTGCCGGAGGAAGACCGGAGCATTCTGCGTTACGGCTGCGGGCTCACCGCCGCGGTCGCGCGGCCAACGCCCGGCGCGAACGATTTGTCCCGGTTGGAGCTGAAGCAGGCCGGTGCGGCGTTGGAGAAAAAGATCAGACGTTACGCGCCGCGTGTGATCGCGTTTCTCGGCAAGCCGGCTTTCGCGGCGATCACCGGAAACAACACGGTGACCTGGGGACGGCAGCCCGAGCCCTTTGGCGGGGCGATCGCCTGGGTGCTGCCGAATCCGAGTGGGCGCAATCTCAACTTCAGCTTCGAGGCATTGGTGCGCGCCTACGCAGAACTGAAAGAGGCCATCGGCTGAAAGAAGCAATTGGTTGACTCTCCCGCGACAACATTTCCGCTGCCGAAGCAAAATTGCCTCAGAGCCCCAGAAATCATCGCAATTCACGTTTGATTCATCGAAACGCTTAAACTGCGATTCAAATTTGACACCCATGATCGCGTCATCAGGCCGGACAACCGGCCCGGGGGCAAAGCGCGACGCACGGCAGGGACCGGCCCGCGCAAGGACAGGGGAAGTCACATGGCTCGATTTGAGATGCCGGAATTTTCGCTCGCAGGACTCGGCGAGGCGCCGGCCACCGCCGACACGATGTTCGAGCTCGGCATGATGTATGCGAGCGGCCGCGACGTGCCGGTCGATCTCGTCACCGCGCAC
>CAKZHN010000410.1 GCA_936924235.1 uncultured Rhodoplanes sp.
GACCCCCTTCGACCCCACCCGGGTGGTCGCCTCCGACCGGCTGATCGAAACGAAGCCCGGAGTCGCGGCGGCCGCGGTCCGCGCCATCGTGAAGGCGCAACGGCTGCTCAAGGAGAACGTCGAACTCGCCGGCACGATCGGCCGGCGGCTCTACCCGGAAACCGAAGCAGGTCTCATCGCCACGCTGATCCGCCGCGACCTGCCGTATTACGACGCTGCGGTCTCATCGGAGGCCGTTGAGCGGATGATCGATTTCTCGATCGGGGCGGGCGTCCTCAAGCGCCGGCCGGCCTACGAGGAGGTCGTCGCGACGCAGTTTGTGTCGCTGTGGCGGTCCTGACCCCTGGTGCGGATTTTGCTTGTTTTTGCGCCACCTCCGGCAAGCGGCCGGGGCAGGGCGGCGCAACAGCGAAAAACGACGAGGGATCAGCACGATGAACCGGATTTCCAGGCGGCGGGTTTTGGCGGGCGGACTTGCGGCCGGTGGCGTGTCGATGCTGCGGCCGCGCGCGGCGCGCGCCGCGAGTAAGATCCGCGTGGTGACGAACTGGTTCGCCGAGCCCGAGCACGGCGGCCTCTATCACGCGGTCGAAGCCGGTTTCTACGAAAAGGCCGGGCTCGATGTCGAGCTGAAGCAGGGCGGCCCGCAGCTCAACAGCATGCAGCTGCTCGCCGGCGGCGAAGCCGACGTCATCATGAGCTACGACATCCAGATCATGAGCGCCTACGAGAAAGGCGTGCCAGTGAAGGCGTTCTTCACCTGCTTCCAGTTCGACCTGATCGGACTGCTGACGCGGCCCGACGTGAGTTCGCTCGCCGATCTCAAGGGCCGCAAGGTCTACTTCGCGGGCAACGGCTACTCGACCTACTGGCCGTGGCTGAAAAAGAAATACGGCTACACCGACGACATGGCGGGGCCCAAAGGGCCCAATCTGCAGACCTTCCTGGTCGATCCGACCTCGGCGGTCGCGGGCTACATCACGTCGGAGCCCTACGTCGCCGAGAAGCAGAACGTCGCGACCAAGTTCTTCCTGTTCGCGAGCGAGGGCTATCCTTCGTATGCCAACACGATGGCGACCACATCGGCCTTCATCGACAGCAACCGTGATGCGCTGGCGCGCTTCACCAAGGCCAGCGTCGAAGGCTGGAAGGCCTACATGGCCGATCCCTCGACCGGCAATGCGCTGATCAAGCGCACCAACGCCAAGATGGACGACGGCCAGATCGAGTTCGGGCTGCGCAAGATGCGCGAGGTCAAAGCCATCGAAAGCGGCGACGCAGCCACGATGGGCGTCGGCATCATCACCGAGGAGCGCTGGAAGAAGACCCGCGACTTCCTGGTCGAGGCGGGCCTGCTCAAGGCCGAGACCGATTACATGAAGTCCATGACGACCGAGTTCATCAAGGACGTCAAAATCGTGATGTGAGGCGGCCGCGCCTTTCGGCATCGGCCTCTTTTGGACATCGCAGCCTCTTTGGCCATCGGCTGAGTTCGTGTATTGCCGTCCGCGCGGCCTCCTGCCGGGGCCGGGGAACACGGCTGATGGCATGGAAAGGGCTGGTGCTGATCGTCCTGGCCGCGGTGATCGCGGCTATCGCCGTATGGATCGATCCGGCGCTCGATCTGCAGATTGCCGCCTGGCTGCAGAGCCCCGCCGTGAAGGTCACGCTCGCGCCGCTTAATCCCTGGTTCGACACCGTGCGCGACGGCAACGTCGCGTTCACCGCCGTATTCGTCGTGGTCGCGGCGGGCACGCTTGTTATCAAGCTGATCGCGCCGCATCGCAGGACCTTGATGACCGCGCGGGCCGCCTTGCTGATCCTTGCCACCTTCGCGCTCGCGCCCGGGCTGCTCGTCAACGGCATCCTCAAGGCCCATTCGAACCGGCCCCGGCCAGCCGCCGTCGTCGAGCTCGGCGGTACCCAGCGCTTCGTGCAGTGGTGGGATTTCCGCGGCGAATGCGATGGCAACTGCTCCTTCGTGTCCGGCGAGGCGTCGGGGGCCTATGCGCTGCTCGCGCCCGCCGTGGTCGCGCCTGCGCCCTGGCGCAGTCTCGCGATCGGCGCGGCCGTCATTTACGGCACCGCGATCGGCGTGATGCGCATGGCGGTCGGCGGGCATTTTGCCACCGACATCGTGTTTGCCGGCGTGTTCACGGCCCTGATCGTGTGGCTGCTGCACGGCTGCATCTATCGCTGGACGCGCACGCGCCTCACCGAGGACGACGTCGAGGCCTTCCTCGCGCGCGGGCGCCTGAAGATCAAGGCGGCGCTCGGATCTGCCCCGTCGCGCGAGCGCTAGCTCACCCCGCCGGAATTGGCGTACAACCCGCCCTCAGGGGCAAAGAGACTTGGCTTCCGGTCGAGGAGCAATTCCGGGTGAGTTCCGACAATCTTGCCGATGCGACGCATTTTCCCGGGGCGGCCGGCAGCGCGTCCGCGCGTCCGATCGTGGCCGAGCTCAGCTTCAGCCATGTGCTGATCGCGCTTCTGGCGCTGACCGCGATCCGCATCATCGGGTTGCATTTTTCGGTGGTCGATCTGTTCTTCGACGAGGCGCAGTACTGGACCTGGTCGCGCGAGCTCGCGTTCGGCTACTTCTCCAAGCCGCCGCTGCTCGCCTGGGTGATCGCCGCGACCGATCCGATCTGCGGCAGCGGCGAGGCCTGCGTGCGGCTCGGCTCGCCGTTGTTTCATCTGGGCACGAGCCTCCTGGTCTATGCAATTGGCGACAAGCTCTACGGCCGCCAGGCGGCGGCCTGGTCGGCGCTGGCCTTTGCGCTCGGCACCGGGCTCGTGTTCTCGTCGCGCATCATCTCGACCGACGTGCCGCTTCTCTTTTTCTGGGCCGCCGCGCTGCTCGCCTACATCCATCTCATGGAGAAGCCCGGCTGGCGCTGGACGCTGGTGCTCGGCGTATCGTTTGGGCTCGGCATGCTCGCCAAATACGCCATGATCTACTTCCTGCTCGGCGCGGCCTGGGCCTGCATCTACGACCGCGACGCGCGCGCCGTGCTGAAGCGTCCGCAGGTCTGGATCGCGCTTGCCATCGGCATCGTGCTGCTGCTGCCCAATCTCTATTGGAACGCCACCCACGACTTCCTCACCTTCAAGCACACCGGCGACAACATCTCGGGCGACGGCTTCCGCTTTCGCTGGTCCGGCGCGGGCGACTTCGTCGGCGCGCAGTTCGCCGTGATGGGCCCGATGGTGTTCGCGGCGTTCCTCTGGATCCTCGCGCGGCATCTCGGCGCGTCGGTGACCCGCGAAGACAAGCTGATGCTGGCCTTCGCGATTCCGCCGCTGCTCCTCGTCACGGCGCTCTCCTTCGTGCGCGGCGCCAACGGCAACTGGGCCGCGCCGTCGGTGGTGTCGATGACGGTGCTCGCGGTGGCTTGGTGGCTGCGCTTCGGCTGGAAGCACTGGCTGCGCGGCACCATCACGGTCGGTCTCGTCGTCCAGGTGCTGCTGATGGCCGGCGACGCCTTTGCTGACCGCATCACCATTCCGGCGCTCGGTGCCAAGGGCGATCTTTACGAACGCACGCTCGGCTGGCGCGGCCTGGGCCTGCGCACCGAGGATCTCGCGCGCGCCACCGGCGCGCGCACCGTGGCCTCGGAAGGCCGCGCCGAGACCGCGGCGCTGATTTACTACCTGCGCGACGCGCCGGTGCGCGCGCTGTCCTGGCCGGGCAGCAAGATTCCCGACCATCAGTTCGATCTGACCCGGCCGCTGGATTCGTCAGCGCAGGAGCCGGTGGTTTTCGTCAGCCAGTGCGGTGTGGTCTCGCGGCTCAAGCGCTTCTACGCAGACGTGACGCCGCTCGGCGACATCACGGTCCCGACCGGCCCGAGCACGAAGCGGCAGTTTCACGCCTTCAAGCTCACGGGCCGCAAGCGCGACATCGAGCCGATCGGCGCCTGCACGGAGGTAAAGGAGTAGAAGCTTTTTCTATTCCCGTTGCGTCAACTCCGCCGTCACGCCCGCCAAGCTCTATTTCTCAGCCGCAGGAAAACGGCTAAGCTTTTGCCAGCTGCCGCTGGAAGCGGGACGTGCCGATGTCCCTGTTGGACGAACGGGCAGCGATCATGCCGTCGGCGGGCTTTGCATCTTCGAACCGACATTCTTTTTTGCCGGCACACGACAACGTTCAGGCGTTGCGCGATTGGCGCAGCGCCACTCAAGTGATTGCACAAACGCAAACAGAGGAGGTAGCAATGAATTGGCGTACCGTTCTCAGTTTCTCGGCAATGGCCGTCCTGGGGTTTGCCTTGTTGCCGGCTGTCGCCGCCGGCGAACAAAGGTCGCTCAAAGACCAGCTCGTCGGCACCTGGACGCTGTCCTCGTGGGAACAGACGAAGTCCGACGGCAGCAAATTCCTGCGGTTCGGCAGCAATCCGAAGGGCGTCAACGTCTATGATGCCAATGGACGCTTTTCGCTGATCATCATGCGGCCAGACCTTCCCAAAGTGGCGTCGGGCGACCCCATGAAGGTTGCGCCGGAGGAAGCTCAGGCCATTTCCACGGGGGCGATTGCCTATTACGGAACCTACACCGTCGACGAAGCCAGCAAGACGGTCAGCCTAACGGTCGAGGCGACGACGTTGACGAACCAGGTCGGGATCGAGCAGAAGCGGCTGGTCACTTCGATCAACGCTGATGAGCTGCGCTACCAAAACCCGACGGCGGTGGCAGGCGGTCAAATCGCACTCGTGTGGAAGCGCGCCGGGGCGGCAACTGTCGGCCAGGCGCCTGGCAAGTGACGAAAGATCACCGTCAAGCGTTGAACTGACATTGGGGCAACTCTGCCGCCCCTTGCTCCCACAGCGAAAGGGGCGGCAGCTGTCATTCCGAAAACTTCACCGAAATCGCCGGCACAACCGTCCCACCGGTGGTGTCAACTCAGGCCACTCGTGCGCCGGTGTGGATGATCGACCCGACGTGCTGGCCGCGCAGCGCCGCAGTCAGCCGGCCGCGAACAAGCCCGTTCACGACCTGCACGCGCGCGATGTGCCGCGCGTTCGCCAGCACCTCGACGAAGGCGCGATCGAACGGCAGCGTGCCCTGGTGCTTCGCCAGATCGGCTGAGCTAGTCTCCTTGATGAGTTGCGCCTTCTTGCCGTCGTCACCATTCGGATCGGCGGTGTAAACGCCGTCCACGTCCTCGACGATCGTGAGGCCGGCAGCGCCCAGTGCGTCGGCCAGCAGGAACGCGCCGGTGTCGGCCCGGTGGAGCGGGATGCGCGAATTCGGAAACTCATGATGGTGATACGGAGGGAACGCGCTGCCGACGACCGCGCGAGCCGCCGACAAGTGAATGGCGAGCTGGTTTGCGATGGTGGGGTGCTCGACATACGAGACGCCCTCCGGCGCCAGCAGGCTCGCAAGGATATGGCCGTTCTGGCCGGCTTCGCTCGCGGCGAGCGGCGCCAGCGATCCGACCGGCAAGCCGAGGTCGAGACCGACGCTGTAGACGTGGCGGGCGCGGATGCCGGCGCCGGTCAGGATCAGCAGACGGTGCTCGGGCAACAGCGACCGCAACTCGTCGACGAGCGGCAGAATCGCCTCATGGCCGCGATCCATGAAGCGGCCGCCGATCTTGATGACCTGAACCCATGGGAGGAGCCGGATCGGGCGTTCGCCGGCGACCGGACGGGTGAGATCGCGGTCGAGGAGAGTCTGGCGCGCGAGCGGCGAGAGGACGTGCTTGATCTGGTTGGTGTCGGCCATGGCGGTTGTCCTCTCAGCGGGCGGTTATGATGGTGCCGACGTGCTCACCGGCGAGCGCGCGGGTCAGATTGTCGGGGACAAGGCCATTCACGATCTGCACCTGGTGCACGTATCGCGCCGAGGCGAGCAGATCGAGCACCTGGAATTCCAGGATCGAGTCCTGCAGGCCTTTCGCCTTCATCTCGGCCACCGAGATCTTCGGAATGAAGGTCGCGTTCTTCGAGGTCTTCGGGTTCGCGGTGTAGAGGCCGTTCTCGTCCTTCACATAGATCATCGCCTTGCAGCCGAACTGCTCGGCGACGAGGAAGCACCCGGCGTCGGTCCGGTACGGCGGTATCACGCTGTCGGTCGAAGGCCGCATCCACAGGGCGTAAGGCGGCATGCCGCTGAAGACGACGGCGTTCACCTCGGCGAGGAACAGCGGCACGGCCGAGAGGCCTGCGCTGCTCACGGCGGAGATGCCGTGCTTGGCCAGGAGCTGGCCCAGCATCGCGGCGTTCTGATCGGCCACCGATGAGCCGAGCTGCGAAAGGACGCCGGCCGGCAGCTTGAGTCCGGCCGCGATCGAGTAGAGATGCCGGGCCCGGGTGCCGGCGCCGGTCCCGATCAGGAGCTTGTGCTTCTTGCGGGCCGCGACGATCTCGTCGACCAGTGGATAGACCGCGGCGCGCCCTCGATCGATGACGCTCTGTCCGCCGATCTTGATCACCGTGGCATCCGGCAGGATCCGGAATTCCGGCGCTCCATCCGCCGCAGCCAGAAGCTGCGGATCGGTGAGCGAACGCTGCATGAGGAGCGCCTCGAGCTCCGCTGTGGTGTTTGCCATGAGGACACGTCCTTTCGTCTTTAGACGTTCAAATACTACCCGAAACCCAAACGCTAAAACTTCACCGAGATCGGCGCGATGGGCTCCAGCGCGTAGTCGATGCCGGTGTCACCCGGTTCGAGCAGCATCGGCGCGGTCAGCGAGCCGCAGATCACGAACTGCCCAGTGCGCAGCCGGTCGCCCATTGCGGCCGCGACGTCCGCCACGTGGCGCACGGTGTTGACGATGTCGCCGATGTTGGTCTCGAGGTCGGCGGGCACCGGCACGTCCGTCCCGCTGCGGGTGAGGCGGCCCTTCAACCCTTGAAGCCGCGCGCCTTGCCGCATGATGTCGCGCTGGCCGAGGATGACGTGGCGCTGGAAGATGTCGCCCGCGAGCACACCCTCGACGTCGTCCATGGCGCTGTCGATATCGGCCAATTCAATTGCCGGACCGATGGCCGCGATGGCGGCCCGCACGTCGTCGCGATTGGCATGCGCCGGCAGATCGCGGCCGATATAGGCTGCGATCTCGGCCTCGGCGGCAGGCTTCTGCCAGCCGGAGAGCGGCACTTTGGCGCCGGACGACAGCATGGCGCGGTCCAGGATGAAGCCGACCAGCGGCGCGGTCAGCTTCAGCTTCTGCAAGGCGGCCGGTGCGCCGAAGCCGACCTTCCAGCCGACCTGGTGCGCGCCCTCGTTGAAGCGTCGCTTGCGCAGGTCCATCTGCGCGCGCATGCCGGCGGCGATGCGCGGATCGTCGAGCGTCGCGCTCATTTCGGTTGGTGCCCTCCGGGCGGGTTCTCGTAGCCCGAGTCTTCGATCGAGCCTGCGCCCATCCAGCCCCAGACCAGCACCACGTCCTCATCCGAGGTGTTGTTGAAGCCGTGCCAGATGCCGCGCGGCGAATAGACCACATCGCCTTCGCCCGACGGCTCGAGGCCGTGGTCGGTGATGATGTGGCCCTTGCCCTTGAGCACGATGAAGAACTCGTCGCAGTTCCGGTGCAGATGCTGCTCGTGGCTGGCGCCGGGCTTGAGCACGGTCCAGCCGACCACGTGGTTGGCGCCGGCCGATTTCTTGTCGATCAGGAACTGCACCTGCATGTCGATCCAGCCGTCGTCGCGCTTGAGGCCTTCGACCTTCGGCACATCGCGGATGTTGGTGCGGTACATCTTGCCGCCGAAGGTGGCCGCGGTGATGCCGGTCGCGGCCTTTACGGCCTTGGCCAGTGCCGAGCCGATCTTTTCGCCCTTGCTTGTCACGCTTGTCCTCCCAACCGGCGGTAAACCTGATGCGCCACCACGAAATCGTTGGCGTCGATGCCCAAGCCGCGGCAGGCGTTCATCATCTCGTTGGCCGCGGCCGCCAGCGGCACCGGGCTGCCGAGCTTCCGGCCGAGATTGAGCGCCAGCATCATGTCCTTCTGCTGCAGTGTCACGTCGGCGAGCGGCACCGCCGGCATCTTGCCTTCGATGACGAACGGCCCGCGATAGCCCAGCACCGGCGAGGCCGCGACGCTTTTCAGGATGGCGTCGACCGCGACCTCGCGCCCGACGCCGCCCTTCTCGGCGAGCGCCACCGCCTCGCCGAAGCAGATCACCTCGACCATCAGCAGCAGGTTGACCGCGATCTTCATCTGGCAGGCGAGGCCGTTGCCGCCGATCCGCGTGACCTTGGGCCCGATCGCGAGCAGCACGGGCTTGGCCCGCTCGAAAGCTGCCTCGTCGCCGCCGATCATCACCGAGGCCTGGCCGGCCTTCACGGTCACCGGGCTGCCGGAGAGGGGACCGTCGAGCATGATCGAGCCCGCCTTGGCGAACTCGGTCGCGACCTCGCGGCTCGCGTCGGGCTCGATGGTGCTCATGTCGATGTAGATGCCGCCCTTGCGCAGCCCCGAGATGACGCCGTCCGGCCCCAGCGCCACGGCTTTGACCGCGGCCGAATCGGTCACGATCGAGAACACGATCTCGGACGTTGCCGCCACCGCCTTGGGCGTGTCGCCCCATTTCATGCCGGCGGCGATCATCGCCTCGGCCTTGCCGCGCGACCGGTTCCAGCCGGTGACCGTGTGTCCGGCCGCCATGAGCCGCGGAACGATCAACTCGCCCATGGCGCCCAGGCCGATAAATCCGATGTTCACTTCAACGCCCCTTGCTCGATTTCCTGGTCGGTCGACCGGGGCCGATGATCGGAAGCCTCAGGGCAGTTTGTCAAAGCCTTCGCCGAAGCCCTTCAGGCTGATCGGGAAGCCGATGCCCTCTTCCGGCGTCTGGAAGATGATGAAGGTGGCGGACTGCCCGGTGCGCAGCTTGGTGACCAGGTTGTCGTCCATGATCACCTCGGCGACGCAGCCGTTGGGCACGCAGCGCACGAATCCGGCGCGGCCGATCTCGGCATTGTCGATCTTCAGCCCCAGGCCCGACGGCAGCAGCACGCCCGGCGGGGCGATCACCCGCATCAGCCGGGTTTTCTTGTCCGCGGTCTTCAGCACGATGACGGTGAGCCCGATATTGGGCCGGTCTTCCGCCGTGACGCTCTGGATCAGGGCGCATTGCTCGCCCTGGGCCCCCGGCGGAGTGTCGCAGCGCACCTGCCAGTCGTTGTGGACCGAACGGACCGCCCCCTGGGCGTGGGCCTGCCCGACGGGCAGCAGTGCCGCCAATGCCAGGAAGGCCAATGCCAGGATTGGGAGCCCCCGAAGCAGCCGAAACATGCCTTGGCCGATTTTGCCCATCATTCTGTTCTCGGAGTTTGCAACTTCAGGGCGGCGCCTTCGAATCGCTGGAACCTGGATAGCATCGCGATACTGGTTTGAGCTACCGGCCGGACGGCCCGATGAACGGTTCTGTGAACAGGGCCGCCATCCGTTTGTCGACTTTGGATGCTGTCCCAGACCCCGCAAAGTGCTTGGACTTGCAAGGGTTCGGGGACCGGATCGTCACATATGCGAAATATCCAGGATGGCGCGCCCAACCGGCGTCCAGGCACATTGCGACTGCGCCGGAATTATGGTTTGAGAAGCCCGGGAAACCCCCTCCCGCCGCACCGCCGCCGGACCGTGCCGCCCATCAGGGCGCCGGGCTCGGGAGCGGGTCTTGATCTGCAAAGAGGCCCCCCGGTGCGACAAGGACGCGTCACGACGATTTCGTCGAAGGAGCAATGACGACGATGCTGGTGCTAAAGCGGTTGGCCGCTCTCGCGGCTGTGGTTGTGGCCGGACTGGCAATGGGCGGTGCGGCCTACGCGGCGATTCAGGGGCAGCCGGCACCCTGGGAAATGACCTTCCAGGAAGCCGCCACGCCGGTGATGGAAAACATCACCAGGTTCCATAACATCCTGCTGTGGATCATTACCGCGATCACGCTGTTCGTCCTGGCGCTCCTGATCATCATCATCGTCCGCTTCAACGCCAAGGCCAACCCGATCCCGTCGCGCACCACCCACAACACGCTGCTCGAGGTGGCCTGGACGCTGTTGCCGGTCATCATCCTGGTGTCGATCGCGGTGCCCTCCTTCAAGCTCCTGTTCCTGCAGACCACGATCCCGCAGGCCGACCTCACCATCAAGGCGACCGGCAAGCAGTGGTACTGGAGCTACGCCTATCCGGATTCGAACTTCGAGTTCGATTCGCTGATGCTCAAGGACAACGAGCGCAAGGCCGACCAGCCGCGCCTGCTGGCGGTCGACAACGAGATCGTGGTTCCGGTGAACAAGACCGTCCGGGTCCAGGTGATCGGCGCCGACGTCATCCATGCCTTCGCGGTGCCGGCTTTCGGCATCAAGATCGACGCGGTTCCGGGCCGGCTCAACGAGACCTGGTTCAAGGCCACCCGCGAGGGCGTCTACTACGGCCAGTGCTCGGAACTGTGCGGCAAGGACCACGCCTTCATGCCGATCTCGGTCCGGGTGGTCAACGAGAAGGACTACGCCACGTGGCTCGATCAGGCGAAGAAGAAGTACGCCGCGATCGACGGCACGCGGACGCCGAACCAGCTCGCGGCCAAATAGTCGCAGCAGGCAACAGCGTCACGAACAGAACGACATAGCGGGCGATAACGACAGGTCTTAGGGAACTGACGATGGCTACAGCGGCTCACGGCGACCACGCACACGACGATCACGCGCACCACAACCCGACGGGTTGGAAGCGCTTCGTGTATTCGACGAACCACAAGGACATCGGCACGATGTACCTGGTGTTCGCGATCTGCGCCGGCGTGATCGGCGCGACGATGTCGGTCGCCATCCGCATGGAACTGCAGTTCCCGGGCATGCAGGTGTTCCACGACTCGCACCAGTTCAACGTGTTCACCACCGCCCACGGCCTGATCATGATCTTCTTCATGGTCATGCCGGCGCTGATCGGCGGCTTCGGCAACTGGATGGTGCCGCTCATGATCGGCGCGCCGGACATGGCGTTCCCGCGCATGAACAACATCTCGTTCTGGCTGCTGCCGGCCTCCTTCGCGCTGCTGCTCACCTCGGCCTTCGTCGAGGGCGAGCCGGGCTCGCCCGGCGTCGGCGGCGGCTGGACCATCTACGCGCCGCTCTCCACCACCGGCCATCCGGGTCCGGCGGTCGACTTCGCGATCCTGTCGCTGCACATCGCCGGCGCCTCGTCGATCCTCGGCGCCATCAACTTCATCACCACGATCTTCAACATGCGCGCGCCCGGCATGACGCTGCACAAGATGCCGCTGTTCGTGTGGGCCGAGCTCGTGACCGTGTTCCTGCTGCTGCTGTCGCTGCCGGTTCTGGCCGGCGCGATCACCATGCTGCTCACCGACCGCAACTTCGGCACGACGTTCTTCACGGCGTCCGGCGGCGGCGATCCGGTGCTGTTCCAGCACCTGTTCTGGTTCTTCGGCCACCCCGAGGTTTACATCCTGATCCTGCCGGGCTTCGGCATCATCAGCCAGATCATCTCGACCTTCAGCCGCAAGCCGATCTTCGGCTATCTCGGCATGGCCTACGCCATGGTCGCGATCGGCGGCATCGGCTTCGTGGTGTGGGCGCACCACATGTACACGGTCGGCATGTCGACCGCGACGCAGGCCTACTTCGTCGCCGCCACGATGGTCATCGCGGTGCCGACCGGCGTGAAGATCTTCTCCTGGATCGCCACGATGTGGGGCGGCTCCATCGAGTTCAAGACGCCGATGCTGTTTTCAGTCGGCCTGATCTTCCTGTTCACCCTCG
>CAKZHN010000411.1 GCA_936924235.1 uncultured Rhodoplanes sp.
GCCCCGTTACCCTGCCGCATAGCCGTCCGTAGGACGGCGTCGCTTCGCTCGCCTATGACGGGGCGTGCCCACCGGTTCCGGGGAAACCCGGGCCGGTGGTTCTTTCAGCAGGAACTTTGGATTGATCAGTCGCGGGCGTAGCCGATCAGCGGCTTCTTCTTGCGGCCCAGCACGATCAGAATGACGCCGAGCACGCAGAAGACCGCCGCGGCCGGCTGATCGAGCACGGACACAACGCCGATCTGCCAAGCCTCCGCGCCGAGCTTCTGTTCCACCAGCGCCTGCAGCATGCGCAGGCTGCCGTCGTTGACGGCGTTCCACACATAGCTCGTCTTTGTGATCAGCAGGGCGCCATCCGAAATCGTCCGGATGCCGTCATAGACCACGAAGATGAAAGCCAGCGCGAGTAGCAGTAGCCCGATAAAGCGCAATAAAAACCGGATCATGACCCAATTCCGAGCGCCTTCCCGAGGCACCGCTTAGCGCGGCTGGCGCGTTCGTTCAATCTTTCTCTTGCTGCATCGCAGTGGCGAAATTTCGCTCCCTTGAGCAGCCATGGCCGGTTCCGGTAACGTCAGGACCCGTCTCCCGGCAGAAATAGAGTGTTGAAATGGCGAAGAAAACCAGCAACCGACCGACCTTCACCGATCAGGAGGCGCTGCTTTTTCACAGTCAGGGTCGCCCTGGCAAGCTCGAAGTGGTCGCGACCAAGCCGATGGCGACCCAGCGCGACCTGTCGCTGGCCTATTCGCCGGGCGTCGCGGTGCCGGTGCTGGCCATCGCCGAGGACGAGAACAAGGCCTACGACTACACCACCAAGGGCAATTTCGTCGCCGTCATCACCAACGGCACCGCCATCCTGGGGCTCGGCAACCGCGGGGCGCTCGCCGCCAAGCCGGTGATGGAAGGCAAGGCGGTGCTGTTCAAGCGCTTCGCCGACATCGACTCGATCGACCTCGAAGTGTCGTCGGAGGATCCCGACGAGATCATCAATTGCGTGAAGCTGCTCGGCAAAGGCTGGGGCGGCATCAACCTCGAGGACATCAAGGCGCCGGAGTGCTTCGTCATCGAGCAGCGGCTCCGCGAGCTGCTCGACATTCCGGTGTTCCACGACGACCAGCACGGCACCGCGATCATCGCCACGGCGGGCCTGCTCAACGCGCTCGATCTCACCGGGCGCAAGATGGAAGACACCAAGATCGTCTGCAACGGCGCCGGCGCCGCCGGCATCGCGTGCCTGGAGCTGCTGCGCTCCATCGGCTTCAAGCCCGAGAACCTGATCCTCTGCGACACCAAGGGCGTGATCTACGAGGGCCGCAAGGACGGCATGAACCAGTGGAAGTCGGCCTATGCGGTGAAGACCTCGCGGCGCACGCTCGCCGAGGCGCTCGAGGGCGCCGACGTGTTCTACGGCCTATCCGTGAAGGGCGCGGTGACCAAGGACATGGTCAAGGCAATGGCGCCGAAGCCGATTATCTTCGCCATGGCGAACCCCGATCCGGAGATCACCTGGGAGGACGTCTACGAGGTGCGCGACGACGCGATCATCGCCACCGGCCGCTCCGACTATCCCAACCAGGTCAACAACGTCCTCGGCTTCCCCTACATCTTCCGCGGCGCGCTCGACGTGCGCGCCCGCACCATCAACATGGAGATGAAGATCGCGGCCGCGCGAGCGCTCGCCGCGCTGGCCCGCGAGGACGTGCCCGACGAGGTCGCTGCAGCCTACGGTGCGCGGCCGAAGTTCGGACCGGATTACATCATCCCGGTGCCGTTCGATCCGCGGCTGATCTCCGATGTGCCGCCCGCGGTGGCGAAAGCCGCGATGGACACCGGCGTGGCAAGGAAGCCGATCGCCGACATGGACGCCTACCGCCAGTCGCTGCGGACCCGTCGCGATCCGATCGCTGGCGTGCTGCAGCAGGTGTTCCGGCGGCTGCGCGAATCGCCCAAGCGCGTGGTGTTCGCCGAGGGCGAGGAGGAGCAGGTGATCCGCGCCGCGGCGAGCTTCGCCCACGAAGGACTCGGCACCGCGCTGCTGGTCGGCCGCGAGGAGCCCATTCGCACTGCCGCCAAGAATCTCGGCATCGCGCTCGGCGGCAAGATCGAGATCATCAACGCCGCGCTGTCGACCCGCAATTCCAACTACGCGTCGTTCATCTACGAGCGCCTGCAACGCCAGGGCTATCTGTTCCGCGACTGCCAGCGCATGGTCAACCAGGACCGCAACACCTTCGCGTCCTGCATGGTGGCGCTCGGCGACGCCGACGCCATGGTGACGGGCGTCACCCGCAACTACTCGGTGGCGCTGGAGGACGTGCGCCGTGTCATCGATCCGAAGCCCGGCCATCGCGTCATGGGCCTGTCGGTGATCCTGTCGCGCCATCAGCCGGTGCTGGTCGCCGACACTGCGATCACCGAGATGCCGGGCGCCGAGGACCTCGCCGAGATCGCGATCGAGGCCGCGGGCGTCGCCCGCCGCATGGGCTACCTGCCGCGCGTCGCGCTGCTCGCCTTCTCGACCTTCGGCCATCCGCCGGGCGAGCGGTCGTCGCGGGTGATCGAGGCGGTGCAGATCCTCGACAAGCGCCGCGTCGACTTCGAATACGAGGGCGAGATGGCGGCCGACGTCGCGCTGAACCCTGAGGCCGCCGCGCCCTATCCGTTCAACCGGCTGACCGGCCCCGCCAACGTGCTGATCATGCCGGCGTTCCACTCGGCCTCGATCTCGACCAAGATGCTGCAGGAGCTCGGCGGCGCCACCGTGATCGGCCCGCTGCTGGTCGGCCTCGACCGCCCGGTGCAGATCGTGCCGCTCGGCGCCAAGGACGCGACGTTGGTGAACATGGCGGCGCTGGCGGCGTTCAACGTCGGCGGGTGAGTAGGCCTCGAGGACTGGTTCACTCGACGCTTCGGAGTTTGTGACCCTGGGTCCCCGCTTTCGCGGGGACCCAGGGCTGCATAAACGGCTCCAGCAATACTGAAGTATTTCAGGCCTGCTGATACCGCCGCACCGTGACGGTGTCGCCGATCTCGAAGGCCATCAGGTCCTCGCCGGCCACGAGCGGCCCGTCATAGATCTCGCGTGTTTCAGCCAGCATCTCCTCTAACGTCGGCGGCGCGATCTTGTCGCTGCCGAGCTGCACGATATGCGTGAAGGCCGCGAGCTTCGGCTTGGTCAGCGAAAACACCTGGCCGGCCTCGCGCGGCGTGGTGTGGTGGCCGATGATCCGCTGCACGTAGGCTTCCTTCATCAGCTCCGGCCGCGCGCTCGCCACCTCATGCACCAGGAGGTCGGCGCCGGCGCCATACTTGATGACATTCTGGTTGTAGCGCGTGTCGCTGGAGAACACCGCGACGCGGCCGCCATACTCGAAGCGGTAGCCGTAGCAGGGCTTGATGACGTCGCCGTGGTCGACCTCGAAGGCGATCACCTTCACGCCGTTCTTCTCGTAGACCAGGCCGTCGCGGTCGAACTCGGTGACGTCGGTGGCGATGCCCGACAGCGGCAGCTTCTCGTCGGCGACGCGGATCTTGATGTCGTCCGCATAGGCGCGTTCGAGATTTTCCATCAGGCGCTTGGCGCCGGTCGGGCCAATCACCCGGTACGGCGTCTTGCGGGTGCCAAAATGCGACTCCAGCCAGCCGGTGAGCCAGATATCCGGCAGGCACGAGGTGTGGTCGGAGTGATAGTGCGTCAGCAACTGCACATCGATGCGGCCGATCGGCACCTTGAGCTGATAGAGCCGGATGGCCGCGCCGCGGCCGGCATCGATCAGGAATTTCTGGTCACCGGCCTCGACCAGCGTCGAGGGGCCGAACCGGTCGGGGCTCGGGATCGGCACGCCGGTCCCGAGCAGGGTCACGCGAAAATCGCTGCCTGTCATGGATTGATCTTGATGTCTGCTTCCTTGATCACCCTGGACCAGCGCACCACCTCGGTGTGCACCAGCGTGCCGAAGGCCTCGGGCGTGCCACCGCCCGGATCGACGCCAAGCTTGGCCAGCGCCTCCTGCACCTTCTCGGTCTTGATCGCCTTGTCGATCGCAGCGTTGAGCCGCGCGACCACCGGCGCGGGCGTGCCCTGCTTGATCAGGATGCCGGCCCAGTCTTCGCTCGCAAGCTTCGGATAGCCGGCCTCGGCGATGGTCGGCACATCGGGCAGCGCCGCGATGCGCTTGGTGCCCATCACGGCGAGCGCGCGCAGCTTGCCGGTCTTGATGAGCTGCACCACCGGAAGCACGGTGATGAACTGGTAGGTGTTGATGCCGCTGACCAGGTCACCGATCGCCTGCGGAAACTGCACATAGGGCACGTGCGTCGCCTGCACGCCGGTTTCGAGCTTGAACAGCTCGCCGAGCAGATGCGCCGGCGTGCCGAAGCCGCCCGACGAGAACGTGTGCTTGCCGGAATTCTTCTTGAGATAGGCAACCAGCTCATCGACCGATTGCACCGGCACCGACGGATTGACCACCAGCACGTTGTAGCCGGTGCCAGTCCGGATGACCGGCATGAAATCCTTCTCGAAATTGAATTGCGCGTTCGGCACGAGCGCCGGAAGGGCTGCGATCGGCGCCGTCACCGAGAACAGCGTGTGGCCGTCGGCCGGCTGGCTGAGCACGTCCATCGCGCCGATGGTCATCACGGCACCGGCCTTGTTCTCGACCACGACCTTCCAGCCCTCGCTGTCCGACAGCGCGGTCGCGATGATGCGCGCGAGAATGTCGGGCGGCGTAGAGGCCGAGGTCGGCACCACGATGCGGATGACGTTGGCCGGGAAGGACTGCGCCGACGCGGGCCGCCCCGCAGCACCGCTGAAACCCAGCGCCGCCGCGCCGGTCAGAAATGCCCGCCGATCCAATGCTCGCCTACCCATGGCAATCTCCCCTTGGCTTATTGCAGTGCATTTAAAATGGTCAGATCAATCGATTTCGGAAGCCTCTTGTGTCCGAGGCTTGCCAAAAAGCTACGCCGAGGGATCATTCCAGAATAATATTATTTTCGCATGATGTCATAGCAATTTGGGATGTGGTACCGGCCATGCCTTGGAACGACCGCACCAAGCGCCGTCTCAAATTGCGCGATCTCGACATCCTGATGGCCGTGATCGAGAGCGGCAGCATGGGGAGGGCCGCCCGCCGTCTCAACATCTCACAGCCCGCCGTATCGAAGGCCATCGTCGAGCTGGAAGATTCGCTCGGCGTGCCGCTGGTGGACCGCAGCAAACGTGGCGCCACGCCAACGCCCTATGGCCTGGCGCTCGCCAAGCGCAGCGTCGCGATCTTCAACGATCTGCGACAGGGCGTGCAGGACATCGATTTTCTGGCCGACCCGACCAAAGGCGAAGTCCGCATCGGCGCCACCGAACCGATCTTCAGCGCCATGGTGTCGCCCACGATCAATCGGCTGTCGCGCAAATACCCGGAGATGTTTTTTCATATCGTCGCGGGCGATACCGCAACTCTCTACCGCGAGGTGGCCCAACGAAACATCGAGTTCGCGATCTGCCGGATGATCGGCCGGTTGCCCGACGATCTGGCCGCGGAGGTGCTTTTTCATGATGCCGTAGCGATCATGACGTCGGCCAAGAATCCTTTGACACGACGGCGCAAGCTCACGTTTGCGGAGCTTGCCCATGAACCGTGGACGCTGTTTCCGTCCGACAGCTTTTTCGGTTCGGTGATCGCGGAGGCTTTTCGCGCGAACGGGCACGAGCTTCCCCGCCTTACGGTGGCGAGTCTCTCGCTCTACGTTCAGAATGAATTGTTGGCGACGCACCGTTTTCTCACCGTGCAGCCGAGCTTTGTGCTCCGGGATCCGAGCCGAAATCCCCCGCTCAAGGCCTTGCCGGTGGCGTTGCCCAACACGCCGATGCCGATCGGCTTGATCACCGTGAAAAACCGGACGCTGACGCCGCTCGCGCAGCTCTTCATCGACAACGTCCGCGGCTTCGCAAAGCCGCTGGCGAAATCTTAGGGCACGATCCCGAAAAGTATGAAGCGGTTTTCGGAAAAGATCATGCCCAAACAAACGAAAGAGCAACGGGTGTGATTCAACGAAGTCGAATCACACCATAAGCTCGCACGCCGCCCGTCACGGGCTCATCCTGACGCCGGCGTCCTTGATCACCTTGGCCCAGCGCACGACCTCGGCGTGCACCAGCGCGCCGAACGCCTCGGGGGACCCGCCGCCGGGATCGAATCCAAGCCTGGCAAACGCTTCGCGCGCCTTCTGCGACTTCACCGCCCTGTCGATGGCAGCGTTGAGCTGCGCGATCACCGGCGCCGGCGTCCCCGTCCTCACCATGATGCCGGCCCAGTCTTCGCTCGCGAGCCTGGGATAGCCGGCCTCGACAATGTTCGGCACGTCTTTCAGCGCCGCGACGCGCTTGCGGCCCATGACCGCGAGCGCCTTGAGCTTGCCGGCCTTGATCAGTTCGATCACCGGCAGCGTGGTGATGAACTGATAGGTGTTGACGCCGTTGACCAGATCGGCGATCGCCTGCGGAAACTGCACGTAAGGCACATGGGTCGCCTGCACGCCGGTTTCGAGCTTGAACATCTCGCCGAGGAGATGCGCCGGCGTGGCCATGCCGCCTGACGAGAAGGTGTGGTTGCCGGGATCCTTCTTGAGGTAGGCGACCAGCTCGCCGACCGAATTCACCGGCAGCGACGGATTGACCACCAGCACGTTGTAGCTGGTCCCGGTCTGGATCACCGGCACCAGGTCCCGTTCCAGGTTGAACTGCCCGTTGGGCATCAGCGTCGGCAGGGCGGAGATCGGCGCGTTCACCGGAAACAGCGTGTAGCCGTCGGCCGGGCGATTGAGCACGTCGATCGCCGCGATGGTCATGACGTTGCCGGCCTTGTTCTCGACCTCGACCTTCCAGCCTTCGCCCTCGGACAGCGCCGCGGCGAGGATGCGGGCGAGGATGTCGGGCGGCGTGCTGGCCGAGGTCGGCACCACAATCCAGATCGGCTTTGCCGGAAAGGACTGAGCGAAGGCGGGTCGCGACGCCTTCCCGGCAAAACCAAACGCTGCCGCGCCTGTCAGGAATGTTCGCCGACTCATGACACCCCCCTTACCGGTGGCCCACCATTCGCGATGCTCAGAAGAGTCAATTTGTTGAGTCGCCGTTTTTTTCAAGGCCCTTCGAAAAGGTTGGCGAGAAGCCCCCGCGCAACAGCCGCAATTTCACACAATTTTCTTGCAATTCAGGCGCCACGGCGACGCTGGAACCCACGTCAAAATTCGGCGTGGAACCGCCCGGTGAAGACGTGCGCCGGTCCGCGGTCGGCGTTGTAGGCCGGATTGTCGATGAACTGGTAGTCCGCGGTCAGCGTCGAGGTCTTGTCGACCTTGTAGGCGTAATACGCCTCGATGATCTTTTCCTCGCGGTAGTTCAGCGCGCCATCGCCGATCAGGAGGCCGAGGCCGCCGGCGGCGAGGAAGTTGCGATGGGCCTCGGATAGCCCGTTGACCGCGCCGCCCAATCCGATCGTGTCGTCCGGCCGCTTCCAGGCGCTGCCTTTCAGCGACACGCCGCCCGACACGCTGCGGTCGACGTCGGTGAACGACAGAATCTCGTTCTGGCCGTCGTTCCAGCTGAAGCGGCCGAACACGCCGAGGTCCTTGCTGACCGCCTGCTCGCCGTTCAGGTAGAAGCCGTATTTGTTGCGCTGCTGGCGGTTCGCCGCAACGAATGCGTTGATGTCGACCGTGGGATCGATCGTCACCGCGGTCACGGCCTGCCGGTAGCTGGCGGTGTTGCCGCGATTCCAGAACGTGCCGACGCGCAAGCGCCCGGGCTGGGTCCAGAGCTCCCAGCGCTGCTCATACTCAACCAGGCCACCGCCGGTCTTGAAGGTCAGCGCGTCGCTGTTGGGCGCCTCCGGCACCTGGAACCAACCGCCGCGCAGCGCCCACATCTTGCGATTGAGCTCGACCACGACGCCGCGCGTGAACCCCGGCAGGTCGGCCGGGAAGTCATAGGCCACCGACGACCACATCGCCCAGTTCTGGAAATCGGCGCGCGGATCGTGCGCGTAGGTGTTGGCATCGAAGATGTCGCCGATCGCGATGCGGCCGACCGTCAGCGTGACACGATCGATGTCGCGCTGACCGGCGAGCTGGTTCGGACCATCTTCGACTTTCTCCTGCTCGCCGCCGAGCCCGAAGGTCTGGCGGAAGAAGTAGCGCTGCGCGCGCAGCCGCGGATAGGCCGCGCCGCCCTTCTGCGCCTCGCCGTTCGAAAAGCCCGCCAGTCCCAGCGTGGAGTTCAGGCCGAATCCCTGCGCGAGCTCCGGGTTGAAGTAGAGCTCGCCGCCGTCCCACAGCCGCCAGCCCAGGAACGCGGTGTTGGTCCAGGTCTCGCGGGTCTGGCCGCCGCCGGGCAGGCTGTTCGCGCCCTGATAGGGCGAGCGGAAACCGGGATAGCCCTGAAGAATGAAGGTGGTCTGGGCGTGAACGTTCCAGTTCTCGGACTTGGGTGCGTCCGGCACCGTCATGGCCGGAAACGTCGGCTCGCTGCGCGAGGCGGTGTTGTCGATCTTGTAGTTGAGGCCGAGCTTGGCGATGTGCAGCTTGGGATCGACCGCGATCACGTTCAACGGCCCCTGGTCGAGGCTGTACGTCTGCGCGCCGAGATCGATGTAGTTGTATTCGAGCTTGGCGCTCCAATGCCGGTCGAGCGCGACCTCGACGCCGACGCCCGCGGTCCAGCCGACATGGGTGTGCTGCTTGGGTGAAAGCACCGCGCCGTCGCCGTCGAGCGCTTCGACCTTGCTCTGGCCGACTGCGAGGCCACCGGTCACATAAGGCACGAAGTTGCCGAATGCATAGCCGGCGCGGCCCCGCGCGGTCGCAACGTAGTTGAGTGTCGTGTTGAACGGCGCAGTCGCAGTCGCGTTCACATCGAGCGGACTGAGGAATGTGATGTCTCCCTCTACGCCGAGCACGACGTTGTTGGGAAGCTGCCAGTTGTATCCGACCTGATAGCCGCCGATGAGGCCGGTCACCGACGATGGAAAGACCACCGCCTCGTTGTGCGCCGGATTGGTGCCCGGCCCGAAGCCGCCACCGCCGTAACCGAAATGGCCGCCGAAATAGAGACCGGTCCAACGATAGGCCGGTGCAGATGCTTGGGCTTTCACCGGCAGTGGCGCCGGCTGATCGGCGGCTTGTGCGTCAAAGGTCACGAGGGCGACTGACGCGATTATGACAATCGTGTGAATCCTTGTCATACGCGTGTGGACTGAGGCCCCCTCCAAGCCGAGGAAGGACTATAGACACCAGGGCATCCTTGGAAAGAGGTGGGCATCGATCAAGCTGTGCCCGGACTGCCGCGCGTGCGCGAGTGTCGCCAAAAATCCTCACCTGCCATCGACTTCCGCTGGAAACGCCGCGCGTGGCAACCGCAACGCGGACCTGCCAAGCCGCAACCGGCGATGTCGGTTGCGCGAAGCTGCGATACGCTTTCATCGTTCTGTCATAAATGCCGAAGCTGGAGGGCGACGATGCTTGATCGCAGGAGGTTTGGGGCCCTGTTGGGCGCAACGGCACTGAGCGGGCTCGCCGCGCCGCCGCTGATCACCAGAAGCTTCGCGCAAGGCGCGGCGCCGGCTGTCGCTCGCGGCAATTACCTGATCAAGAACGGCGCGGTGATCACGGTCGATCCCGCGCTCGGCACGCTCCCGCGCGCCGACATCCACGTCAACAACGGCCGCATCGAAGCGATCGGTCCCGACCTCGCCGTCACCGGCGCCGAGACCATCGATGCCACCGACATGATCGTGATGCCGGGTTTCATCGAGACGCATCATCACATGTGGAGCTCGATCGGCCGCAACTTCGTGGGCGACGCAGGCTTCGGTTACTTCCCGGCCAAGGCCGCGACCTCGAAGCTCTACGAGCCGGTCGACTTCTACCGCAGCGTCATGCTGGGCCTCGCCGAATGCGCCAATGCCGGCATCACCACGGTGCACAACTGGTCGCACAACACGCGCACGCCCGCCCACGCCGATGCCGAGCTGCAGGCGCATCGCGAGGGCATGCTGCGCGCCCGCTATTCCTACGGGCACATCGACCAGATGCCGCGCAACGAGCCGCTGAGCTTCACCGACATCGATCGCGTCAAGGCGAACTACTTCGGCACCGGCTCGGCCTTCGAGGGCCTCGCGACCTTCGGCGTGAATTTGCGCGGGCTCTCGCAGAGCGACGAGCCGACCTACTTCGAGGACATGAAGCAGGCGCGCGACCGCAAGCTCAAGATCGCGCTCCATGCCGGACAGTCCGGGCCGAACACCCTCGACGCCGAGGACTACGAGCGAAAAGGCTGGCTCGGCCCCGATCTGCTGATCTGTCACTACATCCCGGCCAGCGACTCGGACGCAGCCGCAATGGCACGCACCAGGACGCCGCACAGCTTCTCGACGCTGTCGGAAATGCGGCTGAGCCGCACCGGCGACCCGCGCGATTGCCTGCTGCGGATGCGCAAAGCGGGCGTGCTGATCTCGCTGTCGTTCGACGCGACTTCGATCGCGCCACTCAACATGTTCGAGACCATGCGGGTGACCTGGAATCTCGGCATGCCGTGGAAGGGCACGCCCACCGAGAACCTGCCCGAGATGACCTTTCACGAAGCCATCGAGATGGCGACCATCAACGGCGCCAAGGCGCTGGGGATCGGCGACATCACCGGCTCGCTCACGGTCGGCAAGCGCGCGGATATCATCCTGATCAGCGGCCGCGACGTGAACATCGCGCCGATCGCCAATGTCGAAACCACCGTGGTGCAGGCCGCGGCGCCCGCCAACGTCGACACCGTGCTGGTCGACGGCCGTATCGTCAAACGCGGCGGCAAGCTCACGGGCTATGACGTCGACAAGATCGTTCGCGAGGCGAAGCAGTCGGCGCTCCGCGTGCGCACGGCAGCGGGCGGGCGGCTCGCGCCACCGGCGGTGCGGTGGTGAGCGCTACTTGAACGGCAGGATCTTGTCCCACATCGCGCAGTCGTTGGCGGCGCCGTAGCCGTAGGCCATCTTCGGCGCCGGCTGGTTCAGCACCAGGACGTTGTCCTTCTCGACCGAATAGGCGAGCCAATTCGGCGCGCCGTCGCGGTTCGGGTTGCCGGTGCGCGCGAACGCGGTCCAGTAGTCGACCATGGTGTCGGACAGCTTCTCTTGCGCGGCATTCAGCGGATGCGAGGTGCCCTGCCCGCCGCGGAACAGCGGAAACAGGTATTGCAGCTCGGCGGTGTGGTAGGCGCGCATCGGATAGCTGAGCTCGGGGAAGTACGACGGCGCGGTGCGGTCCTCGAACTGGTAGGCGTAGAGCGGCGCGTATTTCGACCATTGCGCATTGAGAATCCGCGCCGTGCAGGCCTTGCTGCCCTGCGCCATGGCGATCTCGGCGAGGCTCGGGCTCGGATAGCTCTCGAGCGGATACTTGGCCATCAAGGCGTCGACATGCTCGGCGCCGAAGGTCGCCGCGTAGCGCTTCACCTCGTCAGCGGTCAGCGGCTTCTTGGTGTTGGCCTCGGGCAGGAAGAAGGCCTGCTCGTCCTGCACGAGCCCGGTCATGATCGGCACGCGGTTGTAGTCGCCGTCGCGGTACGCGTCATAGGCCCACTTGGTGATCACGGTGCCGTCGACCGAGGGGAAATCCGAGACGCGGCTCACGACAGGTGCCTGGCTCTTCAGCACCTGCTCGACGCTGAGCGCCCGCAGACACGTTG
>CAKZHN010000412.1 GCA_936924235.1 uncultured Rhodoplanes sp.
CCAGCACCTTGAACTTCTCGACGGCGTTCGACACGTCGCCGATCTCGTCCTTGCGATCGAGCCCCGGCAGCACCACCGAGAAGTCGCCTTCGGCGACCTTCAGCATCGCCTGCTGGATCTGCCGCAGCGGCCCCGTCACACGCCGCGTCACCAGCACCATCATGCCGGCGCCGAACAGCACCGCAATGATCAGCAGCGAAGTCGCAACCCAGAACGATGACATGGCTGCCGACCGTTGCGCCGCCGCATGATCCCTGGCCGTCTCAAGAGCCGCATCAGCGACCTTGAGCAACGTCGCGAGCTTGGACACCGACATGACCGACCAGTCCATGACGTTGACGGTGACAGGCTCACCGGCGATCAGCGCCTTCAGCGTCTTCAGCCGCAGCTCGGTGTATTCCGATCCCATGAATTCGCGCTTGGCGGTGGCCGCAGCGTCGCGGAATTTCGCGGGCAGCGTCAGCCCCGAGGCCACATCCTCGAGCGCCGTCCAGGCACCCTCGGTCTTGGCGACAAAGGCTGCGTATTTGAGCATCGCGTCGGCCGGCAGCGGCTGGCCGCCGAGCTTGTTCGAGATCATCACCGACGAATCGCCGGCATTGTTGCGCGCCACCCAGGCGAGCTGCTTGATCTGCAGAAGCTGATCGATATAGGCGTCCTCGAGCTTCACCGACGTGGTGAGCTGCGAGCCAAGCTTGTCGAGGAAGGCGATCAGGCCATCGACCTCGTCGAAGTATTCCTTGGCGAGCGTCGCCTTGCGCGAGGCCTTCGGCTGCGCCATCGCGGCATTGGCTTCCTGTTGCAGCGCCGTGAGCTTCTTGATCGCCTTGTCGAGTGTCGCGACCGCCGTATCCTTGCCCGGGAAATTGACCGTCTCCAGCGCCGCAAGGCCCGCTTTCAACGCCGGCATTTCCGCCTCACGCACTTCCTTCAGCTGCGCCGGCAAAGGGTTGTTCAACCGGTCGGCATTGAGCTCGCGGAAGGTCGTGGCGCGGTCGACGCGCATGTTGTGCAGCGCCGTGAAGAAATTCGACGAGACATCGACAACGCTTGCGATCCGCTTCACCGCAGCCTCGCGCTGCCATGAATTCCAGGCGCTGAACGACAGCACCACCACGATTGCGGCCGACAGCGTAAGGATGACCGACTTCAAGAGCAGATTGACGGACAGTCGCTGAATCATTGGGTGCCCATGGCGCGAGGAGAATGGATTTCCGGCAGACGCCCGCAGCGTTGCGCCACGAGCATTCCCGCATTCAAAAATTGGTGAATCGCCTTAAGATCGCGTAAACCATCATGGCAGGCATTTCCTGACAGCCTGATTCGCGAGTCCGCGCCGCACACACAACCAGCGGTGTTTTGGACCGGCGTCTCGGGCATTTTTTGGAATGGGCCGGCGCGCGCCAAAGCGCGGAAATGGTGCCCCCTGCCGGGATCGAACCGGCACGCCCGAAGGCCCGGGATTTTAAGTCCCGTACGTCTACCAATTCCGTCAAGGGGGCAGCGGGCTGCGCCGCAACAGCCACGCCCACGGACGCCGATCTATAACCTTGGCGCGCCGCCGACGCCAAGAAGCCGCGTGCGGTTATTCAACGGCCAGCGGCCGCGCTGGCGTCGCAGCCGCTCAGGTCCGGTCTCGGGATCGACCCGAATCAGCCTTTGCCGGTGTGGCCCCACACCTCATCCCAGATCTTGCCGGTCGGATCGGTGACGCGGCCGTCCTTCTCGAAGAACTTGTTCGGCACCTGGAAGATCGCGAGCATCAGGCCGCCCTCCGGGCACCAGGCCGAATGCCGGCTGCCCGGCTCGCGCCACACGAACTCGCCCGTCTTGGCCTCGAGGCCTTCGACCGGCCCTTCCTTGTCCACCAGCCGGCCTTCGAGCACATAGGTCTGCTCGATGTTGACGTGCTCGTGGTCCGGCAGAACGGCGCCGGGCGCAAAGCGCATCAGCGCGGTCATCAGCCCGGTCTTCTCGTCCATCAATAAGGTCTTGACCTCGCAGCCCGCAAAACGCGTGGGCTTCCATTCCATGTCGGCAGGCTTCACCACGTGCGAATGCTCGTCGGCGGTGATGTGTTTCGGCGTGATGGCGTCCATGACGATCCTCCGTTTACGGGCGCTGGACCTCGGGGCTCGCCGCCATGATAGCGGATGGCGGCGGGCCGTCGCTAGGTGATGTATGCATGAAACGACACGGCAGACTGAGCGTTCGGTCATAGGTCATCGATGGAATTGCCACCCCTGCTCCGCCAAGCCGTCGACCGCGCGCTGACCGGCGTCGCGCTCGCCGGCCTCGCCGATGCCGCGGCGGAACTTTCGCAGCGCTATCGCGAGGAACGGCGCGACGGCGCGCTTCACGTCGGCAGCCGCCGCGACGCGCTCGCCTATCTTGCGGTGCGGCTGCCCGCGACCTATGCGGCGGTGCGCGCGAGCCTTGCCGCCACCGCGCAAGCGTGTCCGGACTTTGCGCCGAAGACGATGCTCGACATCGGCGCTGGCCCGGGCACCGCGCTCTGGGCCGCGGCCGATTGCTGGCCCGAGCTGAGCGACGCCCTGCTGATCGAAGCGAGCCCGGTGTTTCGCGAATGCGGCGAGCAGCTCGCCACCGACGCGCCGCTGCCGCGCGCGGTCTGGCGCAGCGCCGACATTGCGAAGGACGATATCGAAGGTCCGCCGCACGATCTCGTCACCCTGGCCTATGTGCTGAACGAGCTTGCCCCGGACGCGCGTCCGCAAGCCTTGCAGCGGCTGTGGCAGATGACGGCAGGCCTGCTCGTCATCGTCGAGCCGGGAACGCCGGCCGGCTGGCAGCGCATCCTCGCGGCGCGCCGCCAGATGATCGACGCCGGCGCCCATGTGATCGCGCCGTGTCCGCACGCCCATGACTGTCCGATTCAACCGCCGGACTGGTGCCACTTCGCCGAGCGCGTCGCGCGCTCGCGGCTGCACCGGCAGGCCAAGGGCGCGGAGGTGCCGTGGGAGGACGAGAAGTTCAGCTATGTGGCGCTGTCGCGAACGCCCGTACCCTCCGCGGGGGCGCGTGTCATTGCGCGGCCGCGCAAAGCCAGCGGCCGCGTCACGCTGAAGCTCTGCCGGCCCGACGGCACGGCCGGCGAAGAACTCATCTCGCGCCGCGACGGCGAGCGCTACAAGCGCGCCTCGCGCAGCGACTGGGGCGAGACGTTGTGAGGCGCTCGACCACAGTCGCTGATGGGTGTGTCCACGTCCCGGTCAGCCCGTGGGCGCGGCGATCTCATCAAGGCCCTTCTGCTTGGCTTCCGGACCGAGCTGGGTCACCGAGGCGGCGGCGATCAGCAGCATGACCGCGAGGCTGACAAAGACGGTCATCAGGCCCCAGCCGTTCTGAACCCACAGGATGGTCGGCATGATGAACGCCGTCGCCAGCCGCCCGACACCAGCCGCCCAGCCGAATCCCGATGCACGGGCATTGGTCGGGAACACCTCGGAAGCGAAAATCTGCATGGCATTGCCGGCGACCTGCACGAAGAACACCATGATGAAGCCCGCCACCATGAGCTGCACCGGCGTGCCGGCGTTGGCGAACACGATCGCCATGATGCCGGCGCCGATGAAGGCACAGACCGACGTGATCTTCCGTCCCCATTTATCGAGCGCGACCATCATGAAGATGCTCGCGCACGGCACCGCGAAGTTCATCACCAGCGTGTATTGCAGCGACTTGGTGACGGAGAAGCCCTTCGAGTTCATGATGTTCGGTAGCCAGGCGCCGAGTCCGATGGCAACGCCGAAGAACGCCGTGAAACAGATCATGCCGGCGATGACGCGCACCGGGAACTTGCTGAACACCACGGCGAACGGATCGCTCTTGGTGTCGCTCGCGGCGTCCGCCGAGAGCGTGTTGGGCGGCGGCGTCGCAATGCCGAGCCGGCCGAGCACGTCGAGGGCTTCCTGGCCGCGGCCGTGAGTCGCCAGATAGCGCGGCGATTCCGGCAGCGTAAAGCGGAGCACCCAGACGACCAACGCACCTGCGCCGGCAATCAGCCAGAACGCGCGCCACACATGATCCGGCGCGTCGACCACGCCGCTCAGCGCCAGCACGCCCAGCGTGCTGATCGGCCACACGCAGGCGCCGCCGATGAAGTGGATGATCGCCAGAATGCGACCGCGGATCGCCTTCGGCGAATATTCGCCGGCGTAGGCAAAGCAAAGCGGTTGCTCGGCGCCGAGGCCCATGCCCGCGATGAAGCGGCAGACGATCAGCAGCGTCACGTTCGGCGCGAGCGCGCCGAGAATGGTGAAGACGCCGAACAGCAGCAGATTGAATTGATAGATGAACCTGCGGCCGAACCGGTCGGCGAACTGACCCTGGCCGACAGTGCCGATGAACATGCCGAAGATTGTGGCGCTGCCGACCGCCGCGACCTCCGCGCCGGTGGCGAACTTGGATTGCAGGATGAAAGGCACCAGCGCGCCGAACGCCACGAAATCGATGACGTCGAAAAAATATCCGGCCGCGATGAGTCCGATGATCCGCCGATGCAGTGGTGACACCTTCGCATTGTCCAGCGAGGTGCCGACAAAACTTTCAATGGTCTGAGCCACGACGTTCCCCTCCCCCGTACTGATGACGATCCGGCTTGTTGCCGTTTATGTGTCGTCGTCCCCAGCGAAGGCTAACATCCGGCCTGGGAGGCAGGAAGCCACAGCGAGGCCCTATCGCTCACGAAGCGTCAGGAAACCCCAGTCGCTTGTGCGATGCAGAACGTCTGCTGCGGCTGCTGCCGGCTTTGGATCAAAAGCACATCTCGCTTCTGTGAGAGCGCCCTAGTTTTCGACCTTGATCTTCGCCTTCTCGATCACGTCGCCGAACTTGCGGCTTTCGTTTTCGACGAAGGCCTTGAACTCGGCGGGGCTGGTCTTGCGCGCCACGATGCCCTGGTCGACCAGCGTCTTCGCGGTCTTGGGCTCGGCCAGCGTCTTGTTGGTGACGGCGTTGAGCTTGTCGACGACGTCGGCCGGCGTGCCGCCGGTCGAGAACAGGCCGAACCAGTTGAGCAGCTCGTAGCCCTTCAGCCCGGGCGAGCCTTCCTGCAGCGGCGCGACGTCCGGAAGCTGCGGCATCCGCTCGAGCGAGGTCACCGCCACCGCGCGGATCTTGCCCGATTGCATGAGGCCCTGCGCCGCCGCCAGACTCGTGAAGCTCATGGTCACGGCGCCGGTCGCGACGTCGGTCACCGCCGGCGCCGCGCCGCGATACGGCACGTGCAGCACATTGATGCCGGCCATCATGTTCATCAGCTCGCCCGCGAGCTGCTGCGGATTGCCGACGCCCGACGACGAGAACGACAGCTTGCCCGGATTGGCCTTGGCATAGGCGATCAACTCCTGCGGCGTGCGCACCGGCGTCCCTTCCGCCACCACCACGACGCAGGGCACGATGCCGATCAGCGCCACGGCTGCGAGCTCCTTCAGCGGATCGTAGGTCATTTTCTCCTTGTAGAGATGATGACTGATCGCGATCTCGCCGGAGGTCGCCACCAGCAGCGTGCGTCCGTCGGGTGTGGCCTTGGCCACGGTGTTGGCCGCGATCATGCCGGCCGCACCGGTGCGGTTCTCGACGATCGCCGGCGCCCCGAACGTATCCTTGATCGGATCGACCAGCAGCCGCGCCGAAACGTCGATGCCGCCGCCCGCCGGAAAGCCCGCGATGATCCGGATGGTACGATCCTGCGCCAGGCCGGGAGCCGCGCAAAGCGTTGCGCCTGCGCCCACAACGATCGCGCGCCGTGTCAGCATCGTGTCCTCCCAAATTGTTCGAGCGTGCCGTCCGGCGGCACGCTCTCTTCTTCTTTACGCGCCGCCCTCGCGGATCGGCGGCAGAAACGCAAGCCCGGTGTCCCAGGGAAAATAGATCCAGGTGTCCTGCGATACCTCAGTGATGAAGGTGTCGACCATCGGCCGGCCCATCGGCTTGGCATAGACCGTCGCGAAATGCGCCTCGGGCAGCAGCTCGCGCGCCACCTTGGCGGTCTTTCCGGTGTCCACGAGATCGTCGACGATCAGCACGCCCTTGCCGCGGTTCGCCGTGATGTCTGGCGCCACCGGTTTGATCAGCTTGAGCTCGCCCTGCTTGGTGTACTCCTGATAGCTCTCGATACAGACCGTCTCGATCAGCCGCACGTTCAGCTCGCGCGCCACGATCGCGGCCGGCACCAGCCCGCCGCGCGTGATGGCGACGATCGCGCTGAACGGCCCCGCGGCGTGGAGCCGCCAGGCGAGCGCACGGGCGTCGCGGTGGAACTGATCCCACGACACCGGAAAGGCCTTGTCCGGAAAAGCTTGCGGTTGCGCCATCATCGCCCCTGCTCCGCCGTGCATTCGGACGCTTAAGCGGTCTGCTTCAGCGTGGCGTGCACGCGCGCCAGCATCTCCTCGACCGCAGCCTTGGCGGCAGCGAGCTTCTGCGGGTCGCGCGAGCGCACCACGAGATTGGTGTTGGGCCGGCCGTCCTCCTGGAACGGATAGCTGCCGATCATCACGTCCGGATGCGCCTTGGCGACCTCTCCGAGCGGCCCGCCGATGTCACCTTCGCGGCAATTGGCGCGGACCGTCTCCGACAGCATCTTCACGCCGGTCTTGAGCGTTGGCGCCACCTCGTCGAGCATCGCCTGCATGATCGAGGGCACGCCGGCCATCACATGAACGTTGCCGATGCGGAAGCCCGGCGCCGCCGATACCTTGTTGAGGATCAGGTCGGCGCCCTTGGGGATGCGCGCCATGCGCAGCCGCGCCTCGTTCAGGTCCTTCTCGGCAATACGCGTCAGCAGCAGCGCCCGGGCGCGCGGGTCGACGTCGATCGACACGCCGAACGCCTTGGCGACGCAGTCGGCCGTGATGTCGTCATGGGTCGGGCCGATGCCGCCGGTGGTGAACACGTAGGTGTAGCGGTGGCGGAGCGCGTTCAGCGCGGTGACGATCTCCTCCTCGATATCGGGCACCACGCGGACCTCGCGCAGGTCGACGCCGATATTGGTCAGATATTCGGCGATATAGCCGATGTTCTTGTCCTTGGTCCGGCTGGACAGGATTTCGTCGCCAATCACCAGGATCGCCGCGGTGATGACGGTGCCCGACGTATCGCTCATTACTGACCTCCCGCGGGCCCGGATTTGCGCTCGGCGCCGCCTCAAATTCATCTACCCCGGCGGCCGGGACCGCTCAAGCGAGCCGATGGCCCCCGAACAGGCATTTCTTATGACTTTTGGCGCCGTTGCCGTCCCGGCGCCGGCATCGCTATAACGCTACCCGGGCGGAGAAACTTCCATGACCTATTGCTGTGGCATTCTGGTGCGCGACGGCCTCGTGATGATCGCCGACACCCGCACCAATGCCGGCCTCGACAACATCTCGACGTTCCGCAAGCTGCACGTGATCCGCGAGCCCGGCCAGCGGGTCATGGCGCTGTCGTCCTCGGGCAACCTGTCGATCAGCCAGTCGGTGCTGGCGCTCCTCAACGAGGGCATGGAGAACCCGGCGACCGGGGAACTCGACACGCTGATGAACGCGCCGACCATGTTCCAGGCCGCGCAGCGCATCGGCCAGGCGATCCGCCGCGTCCACGACATCGAGGGCCATGCGCTGGAGGCCTCCGACGTCCGCTTCGACGTCGCGTTCCTGTTCGGCGGCCAGATCAAGGGCGACAAGCTCCGCCTCTACATGATCTACACCGCCGGCAACTTCATCGAATGCACCGTCGACACGCCCTACCTGCAGATCGGCGAGCACAAGTACGGCAAGCCGATCCTCGACCGCGCAGTGCGCTACGGCATCGACATCTACGACGGGCTGAAGATCGCGCTGCTGTCTATGGACTCGACGCTGCGCTCGAACCTCGGCGTCGGCATGCCGCTCGACGTCACGGTGATCCGGCGCGACGCCTGCGACGCCGAGCTGGTGTACCGGATCGAGCCGGGCGACGCCTATTTCCACGATCTCAGCGAGCGCTGGTCGGCGGCGTTGCGTGCCGCCCACATCGCCATCCCGCGGCCGCCCTACATCACGCCTCGCTAGTGTAGCGGTTGGCTGGCGTTGCGGCTGGCGTCGCGGTTCGAAGGTCCCGGACGCCGGTCTTGTCCGCCCCCATTTACCATGCATTAACGCACGACCGCGATTTGCGACTATTAATAACCAAAAACGCAACCGATGAGCGAGCGCGCAAGCCAATTCGCAAGTATTTTGCCTCATAACATTCCGTCGGCGGCGACATTGGGTGGAGCGCGACAGGGTGGCGGACGACACGAATCCGCGAACGGAGAGCGCCGGCCAGCGAGCCAGCTTTCCCGGCTGGGACCGGACGCGTTTCGGCGTTCTGGCGCCGCTCGGCATTGTCGTCGCGATCGCCATCGTTTGCATCGTGGTGGCAGCGCTGCTCTCTGCGCACCGCGCCGATGACGTCGCGCTCGACCGCGAGCGCCAGCTCCTGGCACGGGCGGTCGGCACCTTCGGCGACTGGAGCTTCAGCCGGCTAAAGAACCTGGTCGAGTCGCCGGCGTCGGTCAGCGCCGAGGACATCGAGCAATCGCCCTCGCTGGTGCAGCAACGGCTCGGGTCCTGGCTCGGCGCGCTCGCCGATCACAACCTCGTCCTGGTGCTCAACTCGCAAAACGAGATCGCTTTTTCACAGCGTGGCATCGATCCGGGCGACGCAATCCTGAGCAAAGGCGTGTTCGCGCGGCTGCAATCGCTCGCCGACTCGCTGCGCGGCCGCGAGCCGGCCCGCCCGGCCGGCATCAGGCTGACGCGCGAGCGCCCCGGCGGCGGCGTGATCCTGCTCAACATCGACGGCCAACTGGCGGTCGCGGCGGCGATGCTGGTCGGCAACCCGGGCGGCAAGGCCGAGACTATGGCCCGGCCGATCGTGATCGCGCTGCGCCTGATCAGCCCGCGCATGCTCGTCGAGATCAGCTCGCGGCTTCAGCTCCAGGACCTCCGGATGGTCACGAGCCGCGACAAGCTCGACGACTACAACAGCTACGAATTCGTCGACGATCACGGCCGCTCGGTCGCCCGCTTCGCCTGGCTGCCGCAGAAGCCCGGCGCGGAGATCATCGAGTCGCTGTTCCCGTTCATCGGCATCGCGCTGTCGGGCTTCGCGCTGCTCGCCGGCCTCGTGCTGCGCTACATGCGCCACACCGCGGCGACCATCGAGGCGGGCGAGAACCGGCTGCGTTATCTCGCCCTGCACGACGCGCTGTGCGGCCTGCCGAACCGTGCCTCGTTCACCGAGCGGCTCGAGACCGTGATCGCCGACGTGCGGCGCGGCGGCCAGGCCGCGGCGGTGTTCTGCATCGACCTCGACCATTTCAAGGACGTCAACGACACGCTCGGCCACCCGGTCGGCGACGAACTGATCAGGCTCGTGACCATGCGGCTGTCGCGCCTGATGCGCGGCGACGACATGGTGGCGCGCCTCGGCGGCGACGAGTTCGCGGTCATCACCGTCGCGGGCAGCGACCATGCCACGCTGGAAGGCGTCGCGGCGCGCATGATCAGCGCGCTGTGTGCGCCCTACTCGATCGGCGGCCACACCATCGTGATCGGCGCGAGCATCGGCATCGCCACGATCGACGGCATCAACGCCACCGACGGCGCCGACATCATGCGCTACGCCGACATGGCGCTCTACCGCGCCAAGAACGAGGGCCGCAACCGCGCCTGCATCTACGACCAGGCGATGAACGCCGACCTGTCGCTGCGCAAGGCGATCGAGCAGGAGCTGCGCGAGACCATCGAGAGCGGCGGCCTGAAGGTCGCCTACCAGCCGGTGTTCAATGCCTCCGGCGACAAGATCGTCGGCGTCGAGGCGCTGTCGCGCTGGACCCATCCGGTCCGCGGCGTGATATCGCCCCAGGAGTTCATCTCGATCGCCGAGTATTCCGGGCTGATCATTCCGCTCGGCGAATTCGTGCTGCGCCAGGCCTGCCTCGACAGCCTCGCCTGGCCGGGCATCACGGTCTCGGTCAACGTGTCGCCGTTGCAGTTCCGCCGGCTCGATTTCGTCAACATGGTCGAGCGCACGCTCGCCGACACCGGCCTCGACCCGTCGCGGCTTGAGCTCGAGATCACCGAGAGCACACTCCTTGGCAATCTCGACAGCGCCGAAGAGGCGATGCTTCGGCTGAAGGCGCTCGGCGTCAAGCTCGCGCTCGACGACTTCGGCACCGGCTATTCCAGCCTGCTCTATCTGCGCCGCTTTCCGTTCGACCGGCTCAAGATCGATCGCAGCTTCGTGCTCGCGATCGAGAAGGCCGCGGACGCCGCCGCGATCGTGCACGCCATCGTCAGCCTCGGCCGCGGCCTGGGCATGAAGGTCACGGCGGAGGGCGTCGAGACCGCCGAGCAGCACCTGTTCCTGCGCGCCGCGGGCGTGCACTGCATGCAGGGCTACCGTTTCGGCCGCCCGATGGACCGCGCCGACCTGTCGGCGCGGCTCGCCGTGCCCGGCACCTACCGCAGCATCGAAGGCGACGCCAAGGCCGCGCTCGCGAGCTGAACGGCGAGTATTTCCGCTAAAGCTGCGTCACTCTCCGTCATGCCCGGCCTTGTGCCGGGCATCCACGTCTTGGCGGCGAAGCAAGGCGTGGATGGCCGGGACAAGCCCGGCCATGACGGGCACCTTTCAAAAACGCCTCAATCGATCTTGATGCCCATCGTGGTCACGATCGGGCGCCAGCGGGCGAGCTCCGACTCGACATAGCGTTTGTATTCGGCGGGACTCGTCGGCGGTTCGAGCTCGAACGTCCCCGAGATCAGCAGCTCCTGGTACGACTTGTCGGCGAGGAGCTTCAGGTTGGCGGCCGACACCGTGTCGACGATCTCCTGCGCCACGCCGGCCGGCGCGAAGACGCCGATGAAGTTCGGCGCCACGATGTCCGGGAAGCCCTGCTCCACCGCGGTCGGCAGCTCCGGCGCGGCAGCGAGCCGCCGCGCATTGGTCACCGCGACCACGCGCAGCCGCCCGGCGCGATGATGCTCCAGCACGATGTTGGTCATGGCCGGCACCAGCGCCGGGATCTGACCCGCCAGCAGATCGGTCAGGCCGGGTCCCGCGCCGCGATACGGCACGTGCGGGAAGTCATGGAGCCCGGCCTTGAGCTTGAACAGCTCGCCCGTCAGGTGGTTGAGCGAGCCGTGACCGGCCGAGCCCCAGGACAGCTTGCCCGGATTGGCCTTCACATGGGCGACCAGCTCGTTGAGGTCTTTCGCCGGCACAGACGGATGCACCGCGATGGCAAAGGCCGTGTAGGCCACCGGCGAGATCGGCTCGAGGTCCTTGAGCGGATCGAAGGTCGGCCTGGTCTTGAGCAGCGCCTCGGTGATGTGCGTGGTCGCGCCGCCGAGGAGCAGCGTGTAGCCGTCGGGCCGCGAGCGCGCGGCTTGCGCCGCGCCGACGCCGCCGCCCGCGCCGCCGATGTTCTCGATCACCATGGTGCCGAGCAGGCTCTTGATCCGCTCCGCCCAAGGCCTGCCGATGGTGTCGAAGGCGCCACCCGGCGGAAACGGCACGATCAGCCGGATCGCCCGGTCCGGATAGCCCGCCTGCGAGCGTGCCGCGCGCGGCAGCAGCGCCCCACAAAGCGCGGCAGTTCCAAATTGCAAAAGGGTACGTCGCCGCATCGGATCCCCCATCCAATGGCAACTCGGGCGAGTTGAGACCAATTCGCCCCTGCCCACAAGTCGTCAGGAGGGCG
>CAKZHN010000413.1 GCA_936924235.1 uncultured Rhodoplanes sp.
CTCGACCTGCTCGACCGAGCCGATGTGGGTGAAGGTGCCGCGGCCGAGTTCGGCCGCGCGCGTCATAAGGTAGGTGTTCGGCGCCGAGCCGATGCCGACCATGAAGACGCGGGAGCGGCCGCGCATGGTGCTGATGGTGTCGAACAACTGCTGGTCGTTGCCGATCGCACCGTCTGTGAGGAACACCACCTGACGGACATAATTGCCGTCAGCGAGGCCGCGGTCGGTGAGGGCGGCGCGCATCGCCGGCACCATCTCGGTGCCGCCGGCGGCATTGAGAGCGTCGACGAAGCGCTTGGCCTGGGCGACATGCTCGCTGTCGGCCGGCACCGCGTCGGGGAACACCACGTCCATGGTGTTGTCGAAGCGGATCACGTTGAAGCGGTCGTTCGGCTGCAGGCGGCCAAGCGCATAGATCAGGCTCGCCTTGGCCTGCACGATCGAGGTGCCGCCCATCGAGCCGGAGTTGTCGATGACGAAGATCACCTCGCGCGGCAGCGGCTTCTGCTCGGCCTGCTCGACCACGGGCGGCGTGACGTAAGCCAGCACGTAGTCGGTGTTGCCGACCTTCTCGCGGAACAGACCCACGGAGGGCGCGATCTCAGCCGCGGGCTTCCAGGTCAGTTCGAAGTCGCGGTCAGCCGGCACCGGGCCGTCGGCGAGCTTGATGATGCGCGTGGTGTCGTCCGGGCTTTCGACCTTCACGGCGTGGAAGTGGCTCTTCACCTCGCCGAGTGGGAAGCCGGCCTGCAGGCGCACCGTGATCTGCGTCGGGTTGACCGGGCCGTTCTGCGCCGGATCGACCACCTCAGGCGAG
Organism: uncultured Rhodoplanes sp.; assembly: GCA_936924235.1. Classification (GTDB taxonomy): domain Bacteria; phylum Pseudomonadota; class Alphaproteobacteria; order Rhizobiales; family Xanthobacteraceae; genus Z2-YC6860. The sequence goes on from CAKZHN010000413.1 coordinate 818, forward strand.
ATGCGGTTGCGGTCCGGCACCGGGTCGTTGGTGGCAACGCCCCAGCCGCTGCCGTCCGGGCGAAGGTCGACGCTCTGCACGACCGGCGCCGGATTGTAGCGGGGGCCAACAACCATCGGCACGCGCAGCGAGAACTCGCCGGCCGACTGGTGCACCGGCTCCTGGTATTCGATCTGCACCAGCACGGTCTCGCCGGGGCCGATATTGGCGACCGAATTGGTGAAGATGTTCGGCCGCTCCTGTTCGGTGAGCGCTGCCTTCTGGCCGTTTTGCTTGGCTTGCTCGTAGATGATACGGGCCTGCTGCCGCTCCTTGATCTCGCCGACCACGATGCGGTCGCCGATCACCATCTTCAGCGTATCGACCGCGCCGCCTTCGGGCAGCGGATAGACGTAGACCGCCTCGACCCAGTTCTGGGTCGGGTTGCGGAAGATCTGCGTGACACGGGCCCGGATGGTCGGCCCGGACACCGTCAGGTCGACGTCGATGCCGAGCCGGTTGGCGTCGGCATAGCCGTCCTCGGTCTTGATCAGGAGCGACCCCGAACGGGCGTCACCGGGCTTGGCCATGAGGGTGGCGTCGCCCGCCGCCCGAACCGGCCCGATGTTGACAAAAAATGCCGCAATTCCCACCAGAATCGCGGCCAGACTTCGCATGATCTGGAGTCCCCAAAGCTTTGCAGAATGGGGCTCCCTGGCACTGGGCTGGCGTGGTCCGCCGGCCAGTTGGATTTCACCGCACGTGTTCATTTCCGCTGCTCCCGAAACAAGCCTTCCGCCCGCTGCCGTTGTGCGTTGGAGCGCTCTTTTCCGCGAGCGTGATGATCTGGATTGTTCCGCCGCAGGCGGCCGGGACCGGCCGCGGTCCGCCGCGGTGCGTACGGCGCGGTGCGGTTTTGTGATGGTTTGTGCGTCCGCTAGAATTGCAGGGATTCGGAGGGGTGACGATGCTGGCAATGGATAAGCAGCTCTCGGCCGAGCAGAGCCAGCAGGTGGCCGCGACCGTCCGTGAAGAGCTCGCCCGGCGGCGCATCTCGCGGCAGCAGCTCGCCGAGTTGGCCAAGATCAGCATGTCGACGCTGGAGAAGGCGCTCGGCGGCCGCCGGCCGTTCACGCTTGCGACCACGGTGCGGCTGGAGGAGGCGCTGGGCGTGTCGCTGCGCAAGCGCACGGACGCTCCCGTTGTGGCCACGCCCGCCAATGGCGACGTCGCGCCCGACCATCTGGGGGCCTATTCGCGCCGCGCCGTGGCCTGGATCGAAGGCACCTACGTGACGCTGCGGCCGTCATTCGGCGACAAGGATTCGATCTACGCCTATCGCACCGAGATCGCCTGGGACGCCAAGGCGTCGTGTCTCTTGTTTCGCGAGGGCGAGCGGCTCGACGCGGACTTCACGCAGTTCGGCGAGGTCGCGGTGCCCAACCAGTCGGGGCATGTCTACCTGGTCACAAACCGCAGCGGCCAGCACCGGCTGGTGACGGTGTCACGCCCGACCATCACCGGCGAGATGTACGGCATCCTGATGACGCTGCTCGCCGGCAAAGGCTCGCTGTTGACGCCGATCGCGGCCCCGATTGCGTTTGTGCCGCTCAAGAGCGTGTCGAAGCCGAGCTTCGGGCGGATCAACGCCAGCGATCCGAACCACGCGTTCTATCGCAAGCAGCTCAAGCGGACGCTCGACGAGCCGTTCGCGATGTTCATGCCCGGCTAGCGTTCGTATTATTCGATGCCGACCGCGCCGGCTTGCTCGACAATCTTGCGCCAGCGGACCGTTTCGGACGCGACGTAGCGGCGCAACTCCTCCGGCGACGGAGTGTCTTGCGGGATCATGCCGAGCCGCGCGATCTGCTCGCGGACATCGGGTTGGGCCAAGGCCGCCTTCACCTCCCGGTGCAGCGTGTCGAGGACGCCGGGCGGCGTGCCCGCATGCGTGACGATCATCAGCCAGGCGACCGCCTCGTAGTCCGGCACGCCCGACTCCGCGAGCGTCGGGATCTCCATCGCGGTCGGCACCCGCGTTGCCGACGTCACACCGAGCGCGCGCAGCTTGCCGTCGCGGATCAGGGGCAGGGCCGGCGACAGATCGCTGAACATGTAGTCGAGATGGCCGCCCAGCACGTCGTTCAACGGCTGCACCATGCTCTTGTAGGGCACATGGGTGACCTCGACGCCGGTTTGAATCTTGAAGAGCTCGGCAAACAGATGCGACGCCGTTCCGGTGCCGGACGTCCCGAAGCTCAGCTTGCCGGGCTGTTGCTTGGCAAGCCGGACAAGATCGGCAGCGGTGCGTGCAGGAGAGGAGGGATTGACCACCAGCACGAAGGGGACGCGCGCATAAAGCGCAACCGGCATCAAATCCTTCTGCGGATCGAACGGCAGGCTTTTGTAGATGCTGACATTGATGGACATGGTCGATGATGTCGCCATCAACAGCGAATAGCCGTCCGGCGCGGCACGAGCGACGGCAGCGGCGCCGATGTTGGTGCCCGCTCCCGGCCGGTTCTCGATGATGAACGGCTTGCCGAGCCGCTGCTCCAGCTTGGGCGCGAGCAGCCGGGCCACCATCTCCATACCGCCGCCGGGCCCGGTCGGTACCACGATCGTAACCGGGCGGGTCGGGTAGTCCTGGGCCTGGGCTCCGGCGGCCAGAACGAGACCGGCGAACAGCATCGCCGAGCGAACCACACGCATGCTGCACCCCTTAACTAGCCGTTTGAGCCGTTAGAAGCCGAACAGCTTCTCCGCGTTGCCGTGGGCGATCCGCTCCTTGTCCGCGGGGCTGATCGGAAGCTGCTCCAGGAACGCGCGCGCCTCCGCCATCGAGCCATACGGATAGTCGACCGAGAACATGATCCGGTCGATGCCGACCTCGTGCATCAGGTTGAGAAAAGTCGCGGTGAAATTGAAGCCGCCGAACGTGTAGTGGACGTTCTCGCGCAGATACGCGCCGACCGGGCGGGCCAACTTGGTCATCTCCGTCGGCAGGTTCTTGTTCATCCGCGGCAGCATGAACGGAATGCCTTCGCCGAGATGGCCGATTACGATCTGCAGCTTGGGATAGGCGTCGAAGACACCGCCGAGGATCATGCGAACGAGATGAATCGCGGTCTCGATGTGCCAGCCCCAGCCGCCGGTCGAGAAAACCGTGCTCACGACCGGGTTGAAGCCGCTGTACTGTGCGTCGAAGACCGCCTTCGGCGGCGGCGTCGGATGCAGATAGATCGGCGTGTTGAGCGCCTCGGCCCGCTCCAGGATCGGCCAGAAGAACTTGTCGTCCAGATAGCGGCCGCGGGTATGGCCGTTGATGAGCGCGCCTTTGAAGCCCTGCTGGCGGACCCGGCGATCGAACTCCTCGGCCGCCTTTTCCGGGGACGCTGTCGGCAGCGCGGCGAAAGCGGCAAAGCGGGTCGGATGCTTCTTGACGGCGTCGGCGAGGAAATCGTTCGATTCACGCGCGGCCGAAATCTGCTCCGCGGCGTCGGCCTGCTCCACGCCGGGTGAATTTTGCGAGAGCACCTGCATGTCGATGTTGGCCGCATCCATGTCGGCGATGCGCTTGTCGCCGATATCCTTGAGCTGCTCGTAGATTTTCGCGCCGCGCGGTCCCCCAGTGCGGATCCGCTCCATGAATTCCTTGCCTGGACCGGCCAGAAATCCCGGGCTGCCGAAATGCTCTTCAAGCGTGATGGTCCGCATGTTCTCTCCCTGACGCGCGTCTTATTTTTCGGATGGGTAAGCGATATCGCCGCGCCGGTTCTGTCAACTCATCGGCACGCATGGGACGCGTGCCCGCTGCGTTCGGCAGGCACTTGGACGGCGAGGCGGCTCGCTTCGCCGGGACTGGCGATCAACGCCGCCCGTCAAGCTCCGGCATCTCGAAGTCTTCCCAGCCCGGCACGTCGGCCACTTCCGAGAACGGCTTGCCGAACGGTCGCGTCGCATCGACTCCGATGGAGGACGCGGTGCGGAACGGCCGCGGTTTGGTCGGATCGTCGATCGAGGGATCGGACGGCCCCGCCGGAATCTGGTCGACGATGATTACGTCCTTCTGCGGCTGGGTGCGGAACGCCATCGCCCATTCGACGTCCGACGACGAATGCACGTCGATGTCGGGATCGACGATGATCACCCATTTCGGCCGGATGTTGCTCGACATCGCAGCCAGGATCACCTGCCGGGCTTCGCCGGCGAAGCGCTGGTTCATCGAGATCACCACGTAGAACGACACGCCGGCCGAGGGGCGCACCGAAATCTGGTCAATGGTCGGAAACTGCCGCTTCAGCGTCTTGAGGAACGAGGCCTCGAACGGAATCTGCTTGAGGATGTGGTTCTCGGTGATCGGCTTGCCGGTGAGGAGGCCCTGGAAGATCGGCTTCTTGCGGTGCGTGATCGCCGTGACCTTCGCGACGGGCTTCAGCGAAGCCGGCGTGTAATAGCCGGTGTATTCGCCGAGCGGGCCTTCCATCACGGTGTTGTCCATGTCGACCTCGAACTCGATGACGAATTCGGACGTCGCCGGCACCTCGATGTCGCAGGTCTTGCACTTGGTGAGCTCGATCGGTGCGCCGCGCAAGCCGCCGGCCACCTCCCAGTCGTTGGTCTGATCGTGCACCTGGACCTGGCAGGTGTAGGCCAGGATCGGATCGACGCCGATGATCAGCGCGGCGCGCGGCTTGATGCCCATCTTCTGGCATTTCGCGAGATTCTTGCCGAAGCGGTGGAACGGCTGCGCCGAGAACGACACGGTGTTCTTGCTGAGAATGAGAAAGCGGTAGTGGCCGATGTCCGGCACACCGGTTTCCGGATCCTTTGACACCACGATGCCGGGCGTGATGTAGGGGCCGCCGTCCTTCGGGCTGTAGGTCGGGATCGGCAGGCTGTAGAGGTCGACGTCGGCTTCGCCGATCACGACCTCATGGCAAGGCGCCTTGCCGTTGACCATCACCGGCGCAATCGGATTGTCGAGACCGTCGAGCACCTTCTGCAGGATGGATTTTTCGTCGCTCTGGAATGCGAGCAGCGCCTTGTTGCGATCCGAATAGAGACCGCACACCAGTGGATATTCGGTGCTGTTGTCGTTGAAGCACACGGCTGGCCGGCCCTTCTGGTAGGCCTGCTTCAATGCCTTGCCGACATCAGTGAGTGCGATCGGCCGGTCGACATCGATCAATTCGCCCTGCTGACGCAGCACATCGAGGAACTGGCGAAAATCCTGATAGGGCATTCTGAACTCCGGAGCGTGAACACGGACGAGGTTGACGGGATCGCGTAGACGGTTATGTCATGGCGCAGGGGAAACGTCGAAAACAAAGGATAGGCGGATGAGAGCCGTGCGTGCTGCGCTTGTTGTTGCAACGATGTTTGCTGCGAATGCAGCGCAGGCGCAACCCGCAACGCAGAAATGGCCCGACCATCCGTTGCGCTTCATTGTTCCGCTGCCGGCAGGTTCCGCAGCCGACGTGATGGCGCGGTTGATCGGCCAGAAGCTCAGCGAGCGCATCGGCCAGCCGGTGATCGCGGAGAACCGCGCCGGCGCAAGCGGCATTCTCGGTGCGGATGTTGTCGCCAAGGGCGCGCCGGACGGTCATATGCTCGGCATCGCGACGTCGACCACGCATGTCACGGCGCCGATCTTCAACGCCAAGCTGCCGTTCGATCCACTCAACGATTTCGCGCCGGTCGCGCTCGTCGGTGTGTCGCCCTACGTGCTGGTGGTGAATCCGAAGCTGCCAGTGAAGACAGTCGCGGACGTGATCGCGCTCGCCAAGGCCAAGCCGCGCACGCTCAGCTATTCGTCGGTCGGGCAGGCGAGCCTCGCTTATCTCGCGATGGAGCTGTTCTCGGCGAAGACCGGCTCCGAGTTCAATCACGTGCCCTACAAGACCTCGACGCAGGCGGTGATCGATCTGGTCGAGGGCCGCATCGACATGCAGTTCGGTATTCTCGGCACGAGCCTCGAGATGATCCGCGACGGCAGGCTCCGCGCACTGGCGATCGCGACCGACAAGCGCAGCGACGACCTGCCGGATGTGCCGACCATGGCGGAGGCCGGCGTTAAGGACTTCGAGGTTTCGCTGCTGTTTGCTGTGATGATGCCGCCGAAGACGCCGGCCGAGATCGTCACGCGCGTCAGCAACGACATCAAGGAGATCATGGCCGAGACCGACGTGAAGCGCGCGTTGGCGGGCCAGGCGATCGTCGCCACCAGCAGCAGCCCCGAGCAGCTGCACGACCGCATCAAGAACGAGATTGCGCTGTGGCGCGGGCTTGCCGCCAAGGCCGGCCTGGTTGCTGAAGCAGGGCGCAACTAAATCCGGCATCGCAGTCATTTGCGCAGGTTGCGGATGATCTTGCCGACCGCTTCGAACACGTCGGCGACCTCGGCCTTGCCGAGGCCCGCGCGGGCGCGGAGATTGACGGCAATCGCACAATCGTCGAGCGGCCTCTCCAGCGCGCGGCCTGACGGCGTCAGCGTGACGATGATGCGGCGGCGGTCGTTGGGATCGCGCTTTCTCCGGATATAGCCGAGCTTTTCGAGCTGATCGATCACGGCGGTGGACGACGCGGTCTCGATGCCGATCCGTCGCGACAATTCCACCTGGGCGAGGCCGTCGGCGTGCCAGAGCTGGCGCAGATGCTGGTACTGGCTGAAGGTGATCTTGTGCCTGGCAAGCTCCTCGCGCAGCGCGCGGTTGAACACCGCGTTGGCGTCGCGCAGCAGCATGCCGAGACCGATGTTGGGAACGTCGTGCTGCGCCGCGTCAGCGCCGCGCTTCTCCAGCTTTCGAACCGTGGCGGTCACCGGCAATTCCTCTGAATCCAGCCTGTCGATGGCGTTGACCTGATCATAAGGTATCTTATAATAAGACTTCTGATAATCAAAGGGAGCAGACGCCTTGGCCGAAATCCGCGTGTGCAAGAAGGGCGAGATCGCCGAAGGCCACACCCGCCTGGTGAAGAGCGGGGCCGTCGAGATCGGCGTGATCTTCCACAAGGGCGCCTATTACGCCTACCGTAATCAGTGCCCGCACCAGGGCGGTCCGGCCTGCGAAGGCCTGAAGATGCCGCAGGTGGTCGAGAAGATCGGCGAGAAGGGTGTCTTCCTGGGCCAGGACTTCGACGAGAGCGACATGCACATCGTCTGTCCGTGGCACGGCTGGGAGTTCCATCTCAAGGACGGCTGCCACGTCATCGACCGCCGTCACAAGCTGAAGAAATACGACGTGATCGAGCGGGGCGGCGAGATCTATGTCGCAGTCTGAAGCCACACGCATCGGCGCGTTTCCGGAGCTCGCGAGCGATCTCGCGGCGGCGTGCGCCGAGGCGATCGAGGCCGGGCGCCTGGACGACATTCCGGACGACTCGCTCGGCCAGGCGTTCGGCGCGATCGTGCGGCTCTACGCCGCCAAGGCCCAGATGGGCAACGCGCCGCGGCCTTATGGCCGCAACAGCGGTGTCACCGTGACCGACGTCGCGATCGGCTGCACCGCGCTGCTCGAAAGCGCGGGTATCGAAGTGTTCGAACTGGGCGCCTGGCAATCGATGTCGGGCATCGGCCGTCTCACGCCGCAGGGCGGCAACCGTTAAACGAGGCTCCTCCATGTCCATGCTGACCGACCGCCAGGATTTGCAGAACCAGGCCAACCGCGATTTTCGCGATCTTGCGAGCGAGGAATTCGACACCCGCACGCTCCTTCGCAACGCCGTCACCCAGGCGATCGACCGCAAGTACGAGGATTTCCTGATCGTCGACACCGACTCGCATCACTACGAGACGGAAGCGTTCAAGGAGATCGCCGAATACATCGACGATCCGGTGATGCGCTACGAGGCCAAGTTCCAGGGCCATTCGCGCGGCGGCTTTACCTCGGAGACCGGCTCCTACCAGGAGATCGCCGGCCGCATCACGCGCTATCCGGAGCGCAAGAACGAGAAGGTACCGACCAGCAAGCACCGCGATCTGACGCTGATGGAGCGCTGGATGGACTCCATGGGCGTCGACATGGCGGTGATGTTCCCGACGCCGATGCTCAACCTGTCGAACTGCCCGCGCATCCAGGTCGAGGTCGCCATGGCCAAGGCCTACAACCGCTGGCTCTGCGACAAGATCCTCGACGCCGATCCGCGCATCAAGTCGATGCTCTATCTGCCGTTCCATGATCCGGAGGCGAGCTACGAGATCGTCAAGGAGTTCGCCGATAGGAAGGGCGTGATCGGCTTCATGGTGACGTCGACGCACTACAAAGCGAACTACGACAACGCCTACATGAAGACCTACCATGCGCTGGAAGAGCGCAACCTGCCGCTCGGCTTCCACGCCGCGTTCACCTGGACCGACCAGAGCCTGCAGCTCTGCAATCGCTTCATCGGCGTGCACGCGCTGGGCTTTTCCTGGTGCAACATGCTGCACATGACCAATTGGATCACCAATGGCATGCCGGAGCGCTTCCCCAAGCTGAAGACCGTCTGGATCGAGAGCGGGCTCGCCTGGATCCCGTTCCTGATGCAGCGCCTCGACAACGAGTTCATGATGCGCACGTCGGACTGCGGGCTGCTGAAGCGCAAGCCCAGCGAATACATGCGCGAGATGTTCTATACCTCGCAACCGATGGAGATGGTCGACAACCGCGAGGCGCTGGAGCTGACCTTCAAGATGATCAAGGCCGACACCCAGTTGCTCTATTCGTCCGACTATCCGCACTGGGACATGGACCTGCCGTCGACGATCTACGACCTGCCGTTCCTGAAGGAGGAGGGCAAGCGCAACATCCTCGGCGGCAACGCGCAGCGGCTGTTCAACCTCGAGCCGGTCTACTCGCCGGTGAAGCTCGCGCGGCGTGCCGCGCGGCAGGCCGGTCAGGTGGTGGCGGCCGAATAGCCGTCCGCCTCAATTCGAGCGTGAGAGTCAAACGGCCGGAGCCTTGAGCTCCGGCCGTTCCATTTCACGCCGATGGTCGGTGAAACCGGAAGTTGCATTTTAACGATCGGGTTTGCACCCGGAAAAGCTTTGTCCCGTATGTCAAAACGGCAATTCGGGAAGAGGAGCAATGGTGCAAGTGTTCACGGTGCAAGTGTTCAAGCGCTTTGTTCGCGACGAGTCGGGTGCAACCGCAATCGAATATGGCCTGCTGTGTGCGGGCATCAGCGTGGCCATTATTGCCGTCATCCAAGCGCTGGGCGTCAATCTCATCGCCAAGCTGACCACGCTGCTGAACTTCTTCCCCTAGATATCCGTCTTGTCGAAGCGCCCTAGGCGGCGCGCGGCTCGTGTCCGAAGGACAGGCGGCGTCCGATCATGGCCGCCGAATATTCGACGCAGGATTGCTCGATCACGGCATCGAGTTGCGTCCTGACGGCTTCGCTCGCCGGGACCATGGGTAATCGGAGATCCGGCGCCATCCAGCCGAGCGTGCTTAGCGCGTGCTTCAGCGGCGCGGGCGTCGGCTCGCCAAGGAGCGCGGCGGTCAGTCGCCCGGCCTGGACGGCCAGGCGCTGCGCCCGCGAGATCTGCCCCTGCCGGTGGGCCAGGAACATGGCGCGGCATAGCCCCGGGGCCACGTTGGACGTGACCGAGATGCAGCCGTCGCCGCCCTGCGACAGATAGCCCAGCGCCGTGGCATCGTCGCCGGTCAGCAGCCTGAAGTCGTCGCCGACCAGCGGCCGCAGGCGGCAAGGCCGGGTCACATCGCCGGTGCCGTCCTTCAGGCCGATGATGTGCGGCAGTTCGGCGAGCCGCGCCACCGTCTCATCGGAGAGCCCGCAGACGCTGCGCGCCGGCTCGTCGTGCAGGAAAACCGGCAGTCCAGTGGCCTGCGCGATGGTGCGGAAATGCTCGTAAAGGCCCGCCTGCATCGGCTTGTTGTAGTAGGGCACGACCGAGAGGATCGCGTCGGCGCCGAATATTTCCGCCTTCCGCGTCAACTCCACGGCATGCTCGGTCGAATTCAATCCGCAACCCGCGATCACCGGCACGCGGCCACGCGACACGTCGCGGGCGATGCGGACCAGTTCGGTATGCTCTGCCGATGTCAGCGTGGGCGCTTCGCCCATGGTGTCGGCGACCACCAGCGCGGACGCGCCTTCATCGAGCTGGCGGTCGCAGAATGCCGCAAACGCATCGTCGTCGAGCCGCCCGGTTTCGTCGAACGGCGTCGGCAGCGCTGGCGCAAAGCCTGAGAGCTTGATCACGTGGCGGCCGAAGGCGGACATGGATGCACCGATCTCAAGCGACAAGCCGCGCAGCGGGAGTGTCGCGACCGTTGTCTTGGCGAGTGTTGCCTTGGGCGGTGTCGGGCGTCGTGTTGAGGTCAAGATTGAGGATTCCCGGGACCATGATCACTGCGCGGGGATCGCGGCCGTTCTCGAACAAGGCAAAGCGCAGCGCTTGCGCACGATCGACAAACAGCCCGCCACGCAGGCCGCGCCGGTCCCTCACCACCCAATGACCTTCGCGGTCCTTGCCGAGATAGAACAGGTCATCGGCGGGGTGGGACTTCGATAAAGGAGGCTCCGAATGGTTCATGACACATGCCCTTGCAAGGATCGCGTCGTGAGATTCGCGCGATGTCCGATGACCGGAATGTGCAGAGGGGCGCATTTGAATTCGAGGGTGGACGGCGGACAACGTTATAAGCCGCGCATAAGGACCAGACTGCCCGGCATAAGCACAGCATCAGCGCCTTCAGGCGAAGTTGTCGCAGATCAGCGCTGCCGCCGGGCGCCGTTCCAGGGCGGCCGGTAGCGGCCGTTCTGCGGGCGTCGTGCGCCTTTGCGTCTCGACCAGGGCCAGCAGGATCGCGATGGCTGCGTTCTGGTGATGGCTTTCGACCGTGTCGTCGAGCTCGATCGGGAGCTGCGGCTGCCGCGACAGCGTGCAGAGCCATTCGCCGTCATCCAAGGCGAGGCGGCGGAGCTTCCAGTGCGGGGCTTCAAGGTTCAGCAGTTCCAGCGCCGCATCGATCCAGGCGCCGGCCGCGATCAGGCGGTTGAGATGGTCCCTGGCA
>CAKZHN010000414.1 GCA_936924235.1 uncultured Rhodoplanes sp.
GCTCCGCTCCCTCATGTTCGAGGGAGCAAAGAAATGAAGGCGCAGCCCCGCGCCTTGCCATTGTCAGGGGCCGATGACTCACGCCCGCATATCTTCATCACAAACAGGTCCTGCCGCGAGCGGCAGGGATTTTGCTAGGCAGGGGCGATGCAAGCTTCCGTTTTCAGACTTTCCATGGCTCATCCCGGCGACGTTTCCGCCCTGGACGAGCTGTTCGCCAAAGGCCTTCTCGCGCCCGAGCACATCGCTGCGGTGATCGGCAAGACCGAGGGCAACGGCGGCGTGAACGATTTCACCCGCGGCTATTTCACCCAGAGCCTGATGGGCCTTCTGGGCCGCAAGCTCGGCGCTCCGCCCGAGGAACTGATCAGGCGCATTCCTTGCGTGCTGTCCGGCGGCACCGAAGGCGTGCTCAGCCCGCATTACGTCGTGCTGGCGCGGAGCGGCACCGCGCCGGCAGCGCCTCATGCGCAACAGGCACTGGCGATCGGCACCGCGATCAGCGCAGCCCTGCCGGCCGAGCAGGTCGGGCGCAACGCCCATGTGCAGAGCGTGGCGGCTGCCGTGAAGGCCGCGATGGCCGAAGCGCACATAAGCGATCCGCGCGACGTGCATTTCGTCCAGGTCAAATGTCCGTGCATCACCTCGGCCCGCGCCGAGTCCGCCAAAGTCCGAGGCCAGACCGTCGTCACCACCGACCCCAACCGCTCGATGGCGCTCGCCCGCGCCGCCGGCGCCTTCGGCGTGGCGCTTGCGCTCGGCGAGATTGAGGCGGTGGACGAGAGCGCGATGCTGCGCGACTTCGGCGTGCTGTCGAACTGCGCCAGCATCTCGTCGGGCGTCGAGGTCGAGGCCAACGAAGTGATCGTGCTCGGCAACAGCCGGCATTGGTCGGGAGATCTCGTGATTGCGCACCGGCCGATGGCCGACGCGCTCGACATCGGCGGCGTGGTTGCGATGCTCGGCGACCTCGGCATCGAGGCGAAGCCGCAAGTAAGCGCCGGTGACTTGCCGCGCGTTCGCGCCGTGTTCGTCAAATGCGAGCCGGACCGCCGCGGCGCTATCCGCGGCCAGCGCCACACCATGCTGGACGACACCGACATCAACGCCCAGCGCCACGTCCGCGGCGCGCTCGGCGGTCTCGTCGCCGCCGTGATCGGCGACGGCCGGATCTTCGTCTCGGGCGGCGCCGAGCATCAGGGCCCCGACGGCGGCGGGCTGATTGCGGCGATTGCCGAACGTCCGGGGAGCGCCCGCTGATGCGCATCGTCATCGTCGGCGCCGGCGTCGCCGGCTGCATCATGGCGCGCTCGCTGTCGCGGCTTCCGGGCGTCGAAGCGATCTGCCTGGAGCGCGTCGCGCAGGGCGATCACGCCGAATCCGGCACCGGCCTCAACATCGGACCGAACGCGAGGCTCGCGTTGCAGGTGCATGATCCAGCGCTCGCCGATATCATCACTGCGGCGGGGCTGCCGTGGCGCACCTGGCGGATTTCGCTGACCGACGGCACGGTGCTGTTCGACCTGCCGCTGTCGGAGGTCGCCCATAACGACGGCTGGCGCATCCGCTGGTCGGAGCTCTACCGCGTGCTGCGCGAAGCCGCGGCGCCCGCGGTGTCCTACGATTGCGCGATCGCCGACATCGCCCGCGACGGCGCTTCGATCGCCTGGCAGCAGGGCGGCGCGTCGCGGCGCCTCGACAACATCGATCTTCTGATCGCGGCCGACGGCCGCTACTCGCAGGTGCGCCGCCTGCTCGCGGGCGAGCCGGCGAGCCGCATGGTCGGCGTCGCGATCTCGCGGGTGCTCGTTCCCGATTCCAGCAACGGCCTGATCGATGACTACGAGCAGTGGTTCAACGGTCCCAATCGCCTGCTGGCGTTTCGCGTGCCGCCCGATCACGTCTATGTGGCGACCGCGTTTCCAATCCCTGCCGACCAGCCGATTCCCGAAAGCCTGAAGCGGCCTGACGCGTTGCGCGCCGCCTTCACGCCGCGCAGCGGGCATCTGAGCGATCAGTCCCGCTGGCTCATCGACACCGTCTGCGCCAACGTCGCCGACGTGCATTGGGCACGGATGCAGGAGCACGACGTGCTCTACGCCGATCCGCGTGCACCCGTGCTTTATCTCGGCGACGCCGCGCACGGCATGGTGCCGACGCTCGGCCAGGGCGCCACGCAGGCCATCGAGGACGCCGCCGTCGCGGCGGGCCTCATCGCTCGCGAATGGACGGCCGGCCGCCGCGATCCACGGGCCTGGCTCTCAACCATCGAGGCGCTCCGCCGAGAACGGATGCACTTCACCATGGAATTCTCGCGCGACGCCACCGACACCATGCTGGAGGGTGCCGATCCGGTGGCAGGAACCTTGCATAAAACAGAGGCGGAATTCATGGCGAAGCTCCGCCGCCTCTATCAGGAGGTGCCCGGCCTGCCCGCCATGGCGAAAAGCTGAAGCTTTCCAAAGGAGAAGCAAAGACATGCGACGCCGCCATTTTCTCTCGCTGATCGGAGCAGGCGCCCTGGCAATCACCGCCGCGCAGCCCGCGCTCGCGACCGACAAGGTCACGGTCGGCGTGTTTCCGATCTCGTCGTCGCTGCCGTATTTCGTCGCGATCGAGAAGGGCTACTTCAAGGAGCTCAACATCGAGCCCGAGACCGTCAAGCTGATGGGCGGCCCGCCGAACATTGCGGCGCTGATGACCAACCAGATCGACGCCGCGGCCGTGCTGGTCACGCTCGAAGGCCTCAACGCCGATATCAAGAAGCCGGGCGTCGCGATGTACATCGCGATGCACAGCCAGACCACGACCTACATCATGGATCAGTTCGTGGTGCGCGAGGGCTTGGCCGACAAGGTCAAGACGCTCGCCGACTTCAAGGGGCTGAAGCTGATGTCACCGCCGGGGCCGGCGAACTTCTACACCGCCAAGGGCATCCTGGCGAAGGTCGGCCTCAAGGACGGCGACTACACCATGGACCAGCTCGACATGGGCCAGCACGTCAACGCCATGAAGGCCGGCACCTTCGACGGCGGCTACACGCTCGAGCCGAGCGCCACCATCATGCACAAGATGGGCGTCGCCAAGACGGTCGAGGCCGGCGTGATCGCCAAGCACATTCTAGGCGGGCCTGACGCGGACGCGTTTGCGGCGGGCTGCGCGCTCTCCACCGAGTTCATCACCAAGCGTCCGGACGTGGCCAAGCGCTTCGCCGAAGGCTGGGGCAAGGCGATCGACTTCATCAAGAAGAATCCGGAAGAAGCGCGCAAGTATCTCGCCAAGAACACGCTCACGCCCGACGACCTCGTCGATTCCGTGCCGATGCTCGGCTACACCATGGTCAAGGACATGAGCGGGAAGCAGCTCGACTATCTGCAGAAGTTCATCGACTTCGGCACCGACATGGGCGTCGTGCCCGAGAAGGTCGACGTCAAGAAGTACCTGAAGACGTTCTGATCGATGGCGCCGGGAGCCACGATGAGTGCGCGGGAGCACGCCTTCAGGCCCGAATCTGGGCCTGGGCCTGTAGGCGTGCAGACGTCGGACCTGTCTTCATCGCCCGCAGTCGGCGGCGCCGGACTCAGACCTCACGTCACCATTCGGGGACTGAGCAAGCGCTTCGACAAGGCGGTGATCTACGACAAGTTCGATCTCGACATTCCGCGCGGCGAATTGATCTGCGTGTTCGGGCCGAACGGCTGCGGCAAGAGCACGCTGATCAACATGATCGCAGGACTCATTCCGCTCGACGAAGGCCAGGTGCTGTTCGACGGCATGCTGCTGTCGGAGATCAAGTTCGGCTACGTGTTCCAGAATTATCGCGAGGCGCTGTTTCCCTGGCTGCGCGCCTTCGACAACATCGCCTATCCGCTGAAGCTTGCGGGTGTCGACAAGGCCGAGCGCCGTGCACAGGTCGAGAAGCTCGTGGCGCGGCTCGGCGTCCGGCTCGATCTCAACAAGTATCCGTATCAGATGTCCGGTGGCCAGCAGCAGCTCGTCTCGATCATGCGGGCGCTGGTGGTCGAGCCGGAGATCCTGTTTCTCGACGAGCCGTTCTCGGCGCTCGACTACGAGATGACGCTGTTCATGCGCGAGCAGCTCCAGAAGCTGTTCATGGAGACGAAAACCACGACGGTGCTGGTCTCGCATGACCTCGAGGAGGCCGTCTATCTCGCCGACCGGGTGCTGCTGCTGTCGCGTTATCCGGCACGCGTGGCCGATTTCGTCCGTTATGACGGCGTGCGGCCACGGACAGATGTCACGCTGTCAGATCCGGATTTCGTGCGCATCAAGGCGCATTGCCTTGAGGTGTTCCAGCGGGAGGTGCGGCGCGCATGAAGGGCAAGTTCGAACCGTTCCTGCCGGTGCTCGGCGTCATCGGTCTGCTCGCGGTGTGGTCGATCGCGGTGCATGGCGGCTTCGTCGATCCGGTGCTGCTGCCGCCGCCCAAGGCCGCGTTCGACGCGCTGTGGAAAGGCATGAGCGGGACGCTCGGCTTCGATTTCGTTCGCACCGTCGAGCGCACGGTGTGGTCGACGCTCATTGCCGCCGTGATCGCGATCCCGCTCGGCATCGTGCTGGGCTCGTCCGAGCGTCTTTATCGATCGCTGGAGTTCGTCATCGACTTCTTCCGCTCGACGCCGGCCTCGGCGATGTTTCCGCTGTTCCTGGTTCTGTTCGGCGTCGGCGACAAGACGAAAATCTCGGTCGCGGCCTTCGGTGCGATGCTGGTGATCCTGTTCAACGTCGCCTACGGGGTGATGAACGCGCGCAAGACGCGGCTCCTCGCCGCGAAGGTGATGGGCGCCTCCAAGCTGCGCGTGCTGTTCGATGTGATGCTTTTGGAATCGCTGCCGCAGACCTTCGTCGGCCTGCGCAACGGCGTGTCGCTCGCGTTGGTCATCATCGTGGTCGCCGAGATGTTCATCGGCTCGCAAGACGGTCTCGGCCACAGCGTGTTCGAGGCGCAGCAGTTGTTCGAGATGCCGCGGATGTACGCGGCGATCTTCGCCGCCGGTGCGCTTGGCTATGGCCTCAATCTCTTATTCCTTTTGATCGAAAGGCGCTTCGTCCATTGGTCTGGCCGCTAGGACAATTTTCATCGGCACTGAACCATCAGTCGTCATGGCCGGGCTTGTCCCGGCCATCCAGGTCTTGGTGCCTGAGAAAGGCGTGGATGCCCGCGACAAGCGCGGGCATGACAGCGGAGATTGGTGCAGACGGCGTCGAAAGCGGCTTCAGCGGCGTTCTACGCCAGCCGGTCCAGCGAGAACCGCGTCACGTCGCGAATGAGCGCGATGAATCCGTCGGCCTGGAAATCCGCGGTGCGCTTGCCCTTTTCGGCGGTGCCGGCCGAAGCATCGCCGACCGCGCCATCCGGGTTGAGGTCCGGCGCGATCCAGCCGAACGCGTGCGTGCCGATCGGCCGCAGATGGGTGAACTCCTTTTCGATGTCGGCCGCTTTGGAGGGAAACATCTTGGCCTTCGCCATGTCGACCAACTCGGGCCTGAAGTGCAGCATCAGCGATACCTCGATGTCGCCGGCATGGATGCCGTAGGTCGCGTCATAGGCCGCGTAGGTGTCGGGCGGCAGGCCGAATCTGCGCCATTGCGTCGCCACCGCCAGCATGTCGAGCTTGACGCGGAGCTCGCGCGCCAGGATCGCGATCACCTCGGCGTTGCCGCCGTGCGAGTTGACGATGACGAGCTTGCGCAGGCCCGCGCGATGCACGGCCTCGCCGATCTCGTACCAGGTGCGCAGCAGGTTCTCGGCCGAGAACGTGATGGTGCCCTTGGAGCGCAGGTGCTCGTTCGACTTGCCGATGGTCTGGATCGGCAGGAACAGCACGCTGAGCTCGTCGGGGAGCCGCGCCAGCACGGTGTCGATCATGCCCTGCATGATCGCGGTGTCGGTCATCACCGGCAGATGCGGGCCGTGCTGCTCGATCGCCGCCACCGGCAGCACCGCGACCGTGGTGTTCGGATCGAGCTCGGAAAACTCGCTCGACCGCAGCTCGCCCCAGAAACGTTTTCGCGCCATATCAACCTTCCGGTGTCGTCACGCGATGGTATAGCATCCTCGTCATGAGACACATCACTCCCAAATCCATCCGCACGCCCTTCGCCCGCTACAGCTACGGCGTCGAGGTCCCGGCCGGCTATCGCCTCGTGGTCTGCTCGGGCCAGCTCGGTATCGACCCGAACGACCGGATCCCCGAGACGGTGGAGGAGCAGACCCGGCTCTGCTTCCGCAACATCGAGGCGGTGCTGAAGGAGGCCGGCCTGGGCTTCGCCGACATGGTCCGGATCAACGCCTACGTCACCGGCCGCGAGCACATGAAAGGCTACATGACGGTCCGTGACGAGTTCACGGTCGATCCGCCGCCGGCCTCGACCCTGATGATCGTGACGGGCTTCACCCGGCCGGAATTCCTGGTCGAGGTCGAGGTCCTGGCGGCGGGGCCCGCGAAGTGACCGGCCCGATGGACGTCAACGAGAATATCCACGAGCAGATCAAGAGGTGCGGCGTGACGCTTGCGGCGTCATTGCCGGACGACTGGGTGGCGCCGCTGATAAACCGGATCGCCGCCGACAACTCGATCCGCCATGTCAGCGTGGCGCGCGAGGCCGAGGCCATCGCGATCTGCAGCGGGGCGTTCTTCGGCGGCGTGCGCTCGGTGGCGCTGATGGGTGCGACGGGGCTGCTCACCTGCACCGGCGAGCTCGCGACGCTCAACCTGCGCCATCAGATTCCGGTGTTCCTGATCGTCAGCCAGCGCGGCTCGATCGACGACCAGCGCATCTATCAGGAGGTGCAGGGCCGTCGCACCATTCCGCTGCTGCAGACCTATGACTTCCCGTATCACATCGTCAATCAGCCCGACGAGATCGCCTCGATCCCCGACGCCTACGAGACCTGCCGATTGCAGAAGCGGCCGTTCGTGCTGTTCCTGACGCGCAAGCTGGTCAAGGGAGCGTCGGCATGAAGGCGCGCAGCGCGATCGAGGTGGTGGCGAAGCATCGCGGCGGTGCGGTCGCGGTCTGTGCGCTGGGGATGGCCGCGAACGAATGGTGGGCGGTGACCGAGGGCGAGGACGCCTTCTACATGCACGGCGCCATGGGCTTTGCGGCGAGCTTTGCGCTGGGGCTGGCGCTGTCGCTGCCCGACGCGCCGGTCTGGCTGATCAACGCCGACGGATCGCTCTGCATGAATCTAGGCTGCCTCCTGACGGAGGCGTCGCAGGCGCCGAAGAACCTCAAGCATTTCGTGGTCGACAATCAGGTCTATCAGACGGTCGGCGCGTTGCCGATGGTCAACCAGGGTCGCACCGATTACGCCGCGATCGCGAAGGGCGCGGGCATCGCGCGCACCCGCACCATCGAGACGCTCGACGTGCTGGAACGCGAGATGCCGAACATCGCGCGCGAGGACGGACCGTCGTTCACGGTGCTGCGGGTCGAGCCGGAGACGGGATTTCTCCGCACACCGCCGATGACCTACGAAGGCCCGGAGATGAAGTACCGCTTCGGCCGCGCGATGGAGAAGCGCTTCGGCATCAAGGTGTTCGGGCCGCAGGGCTATTGAATGAACTAGGTCTCCGACAAGATGCCGAGCGCCATGAAGTTGTTGCGGATGCGCTCGACACTGTCGACGAACAGCCTTTCGCTGCGGGTGTGCGCGCCGCGCGGCCGCGGCAGGTCGATCTCCAGAATATCGGCGATCTTTCCCGGCCGCGCCGTCATCACGACGACGCGATCGGAGAGGAGCACCGCCTCCTCGATGCTGTGGGTGATGAAGATCACGGTGTTGCGGTCGCGCAGCCAGATGCGCTGCAGGTCGAGGTTCATCTGCTCGCGGGTCAGCGCGTCGAGCGCGCCGAACGGCTCGTCCATCAGAAGAAGGCCCGGGCTTTGCACCAGCGCGCGGCAGATCGACACGCGCTGGCGCATGCCGCCGGACAATTCGCCCGGATACGTGTCCTCGAAATCGCCGAGGCCGACTGAGCGCAAAAGCTCCCGCGCCTTCTGGGTGTGCGTGGCGCGGTCGAGCTTCTTGATCTCGACCGGCAGCAGCACGTTGGCGAGCACGGTGCGCCAGTCGAGCAGCACGTCGCGCTGGAACACGATGCCGGCGTTCTTGACCGCTCCGTTGACGGGTGTGCCGCCGACATGAATCGCGCCCGAGCTTGCCGGAATGAGGCCGGACACCAGCATCATCAGGGTGCTCTTGCCGCAGCCGCTCGGGCCCACGATCGAGACGAACTCGCCGGCCGCGATCGAAAGATCGACCTGGTCCAGCGCCTGCACGCCTTCGCCGCTCGCGGTCGCGTAGCGCTTGGACACGTCGCGCAGCTCGATCGCCGCTCCGGTGGAGGAAGCTTGCACCATGGGCTATTCGACCATCTCGGTGCGGACATGGTGCCAAGGCAGAGCAATCCGCTCCAGCCAGGCGACGATGTTGAACATCAGCACGCCGAGCAGCGACAGCACCACCACGGCGGCGAACAAAAGCGGTGTGTCGAGCCGCACCTGCGAGACAAGCTGAAGATAGCCGAGCCCCTGCTCGGCGGCGATGAACTCGCCGACCGTCGCGCCGACCACGGCCTGGCCCATGCCGACCTTGAGCCCGCCGAAGATGCTCGGCAGCGCCTTCGGCAATCGGATCTTGAGGAACGTCGTCAACTCGCCGGCGCCCATCGACTGCACCAGATAGACCATCTCCTTCTCGGTCGCGCGCATGCCGACCACCGCGCTGATCACGATCGGAAAGAACGAAATCAGGAACGCCACCATGATCTTGGGCAGTATGCCGTAGCCGAGCCACATCACGAGAATTGGCGCGAGCGCGACCTTGGGGATGGTCTGCAGCGACACCATGAACGGAAACGCCACGCGCTCGAAGATGCGCGAATAGACCACGGCAATCGCGATGGGAATGCCGAGCACGATGCTGAGCCCGAAGCCCAGCACGATCTCCTGCGCGGTGACGAAGGCATTCACCAGCAGGAGCTGCCAGGTGACGATGATCTTGTCGATGATCATCGACGGGCTCGGCAGGATGAAGTCCGGCACGTGAAACAGCCGGGTGCCGAGCTCCCACAGCACGAAGATCGCGGCGAAAATCGCCAGCACCGGACCCTGGCGCGTGATCCACGCGCCGACGCCGCCGAAACCGGTTCGAGGTTTGGGCATCTACTGCAGGTATCGATTGGTGTAGTAGGCGTCGAGCGGCTTGATCTCGGCAATGCCGCCGGTGTCCTTCAGGAGCTTGAGGTTATTCTCCCAGTCGGCGGCCTCCTGCCAGCCGAGCGTCTTGCCCGCGGGCGCGTTGGTCGACACGACGGTGGCCTCGACCTGGCGCTCGAGCACGTCGGGCTGCTCGGGGACGACCATGTGCTTCGCCATGATCTTCGCGGCGCCTTTCGGGTCGGCCATGGCGTCGCGGTAGCCCTTCTCGGTGGCGCGCAGGAGCTTCTTGACGGTCTCCGGATTCTGCTCGGCGAAGGCGTTGCCGACATAGATCGAGGCGCCGAGGAGGTTCAGGCCATAGTCCGACACCTTGAGCACGTTGAAGGTGACGCCGGCGCGCTTCTCGATCTGCGGCAGCTCGTTGCTGAGATAGACCGACATCACGTCGATCTTCCGCGTCAGGAACTGCGCGGTGCGCGCCGAGGCGTCCATCTGGATCTGCGTGATCTTGGTGATGTCCACGCCGTTGACCTTGGTGAACGGCACCAGCATGTCGCCGAAGGTTTCGCCGACCGAGACCGCAAGCCGCTTGCCCTCCAGGTCCTTCGGCGTCTTCAACGGCGTGTCCGGATACGCGATCACGCCCATCGGCGCCTTGGTCTGGTAGACCGCCGCGACCTTGACCGGCAGGTTCTGGCTCACGGCCTGCGCGGCCGCGACCGCTGGCCCATAGCCGAACTTCTCGTTGCCGGCGGCGACCGCCTTCAGCACGTTCTGCGCGCCGTTGCCCTCGGCGAGCTGCACGTCGAGCCCTTCGGCCTTGTAGTAGCCCTTCTCCAGCGCCACGTAGAGCGGTGCGTACTCGCCCTTGAGCTTCCAGGTGAAACGGATGATCAGCTTCTCGGTGCCCTGGGCGAAGGCGGTGTCCGGCGCGAGCCCGGCGGCCAGCGGAATCGAGAGCAGCGCGGCCGCGGCCGTCGCCTTCAATGCTTGCATCGCAGGTTTCATCACTTGGTCCCCCAAAGCCCACTGACGGTCGGCCAGTCGTGTGAGCAAGCCGTGTGCCGCATCAGGATGCGGATTGTCGAGGCAGGCTTCTCGAAAGTAGGGGATTTTGCAATGGATTTTGGGCCCGGTCGCCTTAAAAACTCGCAGGCCGAGACTGAGGAATGGGCGGTGGCGTGATGGCGCGGGTTTTCGTTTCCGGCTCTTCGATGGGTCTCGGGCTGATGGCGGGTGAACTGCTGGTTGAGCAGGGCCATCAGGCCGTACTCCACGCGCGCAACGACGCACGCGCGAAGGACATCCGCAAGGCGTTGCCCGATGCCGAAGTGGTGACCGGCGATCTTTCCAGCATCGCGGGTACGAAGCATGTCGCCGAGCAGGCCAACCGGCTCGGGCCCTATGTCGGGGTGATCCACAATGCGGGCATCGGCTACCGGGAAGGGCATCGGAAAACCGAGGACGGGCTGCCGCACGTGTTCGCGGTCAACACGCTTGCGCCGTACGTACTGACGGCTTTGATCGAAAAGCCGAAGCGGCTGGTCTATCTCAGCTCGGGCATGCATCGCAGCGCCGACGCGCACCTCGACGACCTCACCTGGACCAGGCGTTCGTGGCAGGGCGCGCAGGCTTACGCGGAGAGCAAGCTGCACGATGTGCTGCTCGCCTTTGCGATCGCGCGCCGCTGGCCCGGCGTGAAATCGAATGCGCTCGAGCCCGGCTGGGTTGCGACCAAGATGGGCGGTCCCGGCGCGCCGGACGACATGGACCAGGCGCACCGGACGCAAGTCTGGCTCGCGGTGAGCGACGAGCCGGCCGCACAGGTGACCGGCCAGTATTTCTTTCACATGCAGCCGCGGCCGGTGAATCCACAAGCCAACGACACGGCGTTGCAGGACCGGCTCATCGAAGCCTGCGAGCGGCTGTCGGGTGTTCGTCTGCCGGATGGGAAATAGATTGGTCACGTCCGACGGCGGCCTCACCCAGACCCGGATCAGATTTCTGGCGGTGGCCTGCACCTTCGCCATCGCAACGCTCTATTACAGCCAGCCGATCCTGCCGCTGATCGGCGCGAGCTTCGGCACCAGCGACACGGTGACGAGCCAGCTCGTGATGCTCGGGCAGGTCGGTTATTCGCTCGGGCTGTTTTTGTTCGTGCCGATCGGCGACCGGGTCGATCGACGGCGCCTGATCCTGACCTTACTCGCGATCAACACGGTCGGCATGGCGGTCTGCGCGGCCGCGCCGAACTTTGCGTTCCTCGGCGTGGCGCTGCTGCTGTCCGGCCTGACCACGGTGACGCCGCAGATCATCATCCCGACCGTTGCCGGAATGGCGGCGCCGGAAACGCGCGGCCGCGCGGTCGGCGTGCTGCTCAGCGGAATGTCGGCCGGTCTTCTGCTTGGCCGCACGCTCTCAGGCTTCGTCGGCGAGTTCGCCGGATGGCGCGCGGTGTTTGCGCTCGCCATCGTGCTGAACGCGTTGCTG
>CAKZHN010000415.1 GCA_936924235.1 uncultured Rhodoplanes sp.
GAGGGAAAGAAGAGAAGGCGCCGCCCCAGCGCCGCACTTTGTACGGGGCCGATGAGTCACGTCCGTGGGGCTGTTTGAAAACTGAATTCGAATACGCTGGCGCAGGCTGTACTCACAGCCGTCATTCCGGGGCGCGAGCGCAAGCTCGCGAACCCGGAATCCATAACCCCGAGTCGTGGTTATGGATTCCGGATCGCCGCTTTGCGGCGTCCGGAATCACAGCGGAGCACGCGTGGTGCGCTTTAGCGGACGCGAAATCTACAGCGGCATCGCGACGACACGGCCGCGCTCGATCACCAGCGCGAGCTGGCTGTGCTTGAGCGCCAGCGCCTTCTCGCCGAACAGGTCGCGGCGCCAGCCCTTGAGCGCCGGCACGTCGGCGTTGTCGTCGCCGGCGATGCGCTCGAGATCGTCGACGGTCGCCACCACCTTGGCGGCGACGCCGTGCTTCTCCGCGGTCATGCGCAGCAGCACCTTGAGCAGCTCGACCGTGGCGCTGCCGTTCGCGACCGGCTTCGGCCGGTCGATGTGCGGCAGCGACTTCGGATCGCGCGCGAGCCCGCGCTTGACCGCATCGATGATGCCTTCGCCCCACTTGGAGCGCTCGAAGCCCTTGGGCAGCGAGCGCAGCGTCGCGAGCTTCTCCGGCGTGGTCGGCTGCTGGGTCGCGATGTCGCCGATCGCCTCGTCCTTGAGCACGCGCGAGCGCGGCACGTCGCGGGTCTGCGCCTCGCGCTCGCGCCAAGCGGCCACTTCAATGAGCACCGCAAGCTCCTTCGGCTTGCGCACCCGGGTCTTGAGTCGCAGCCAGGCGCGCTCGGGCTCGGCCCGATACGTGTCCGGCGAGGTCAACACCTCCATCTCGTCGTCCATCCAGCCGGCGCGAGCCCTGCGGCCGAGGTCCGCAAGCAGCGCCGTGTAGACCGAGCGCAGATGGGTGACGTCGGAGATCGCATAAGTGGTCTGTGCCGGCGTCAACGGCCGCCGGCTCCAGTCGGTGAAGCGGTTCGACTTGTCGATGGCGTCGCCGGTGATGCGCTGCACGAGCTGGTCGTAGGAAATCGAATCGCCATAGCCCAGCACCATCGCGGCGACCTGGGTGTCGAACAGCGGATGCGGGATCAGGCCGGCCCGGTGCCAGACGATCTCGATGTCCTGGCGGGCGGCGTGGAAAACCTTGAGCACGCGCTCGTTGCCCATCAACTCGAAGAACGGCGCAAGGTCGATGCCCGGCGCCAGCGCGTCGACCACCACGGCCTCGTCGTCGCACGCGAGCTGCGCCACGCAGAGCAGCGGGTAGTAGGTCGTCTCCCGCAAGAACTCGGTGTCGACAGTCACGAAGGGGTGGCTGGAAAGCCGCGAACAGGCCGCGGCCAGTTCGTCCGTCGTCGTAATCAGATTCATGGGAGGGTTACATAGCGGAGACAAAACGGCATCGCCAAGGCTCAATCGGGGCTGGGGGCAAAATCCTCAACCGGAAAGGTTTATGGGGACCGGCTGGGCGGCATGAAGATGAACGGCCAGGGGGAGGAAAAAGCTCCCACCGGGACGTCGATCAGGGTCGGGCCATCGCGCCGGGCGAAGGCTCGCCGCAGTGCGGCACGAAGCTCGTCCGGGGTCCGGGCGCGGTCGCCGGCGGCGCCGAAGCTCTCCGCAAACTTGACGAAATCGGGGTTGGCGAGGTCGCTCGCGATCAGCCGGTTCCCGAAGCGCTCCTGCTGGATCCGGCGGACATTGCCGAAGGCGCCGTCGTTGAACACGATCGCGGTCAGCGGAATTCGGTGGCGCACCGCGGTCGCCATTTCATTGGCCGTGAACATGAAGCCGCCGTCGCCCGAGATCGACACCACCGGCACGTCGCGCCGCGCGTCCTGGGCGCCGAGCGCTGTGGCAAAGCCCCAGCCGAGATTGTCCTGATAGCCGGGCGACAGATAGCTGCGCGGCTTGTAGACCGGGAAGGCGAGGCGGGACGCAAAGCCGAGTTGCGTGACCTCGTCGACGAAAATGCCGTCCTCGGGCAGCTCGGCGCGAATCGCATCGAGGAACGCGATCTGCGGGCCGATGGCGTCTTCGAGGCGTTTCCGCCAGCCGGCCTGGCGGGTTTCCATCTCGGCCTTGCGCGAAGCGCGCTTGGCGTTGTGGGCGGGCAGCACCTCGAGCAGGCGCCTGAGGATCGGCTTGGCGTCGCCGATCAGCGCCGCGGCAGGCTTGTGCAGCCGGCCGGGCTCTTCTTCGTCGGCGTCGATGCGGATCACCTTCAGGCGCTTGTCCATGCCCCATTGCCGGAACTGGATCAGCATCCGGGTGCCGATGCCGAGCACCACATCGGCCTCGCCCCAGAGCTCGTTGCCGAGCGGCAAGGTCACGCTCAGCGGATCACGGCTGTCGAGCACTCCGCGGCCGCGGCGATAGCCGAGCACGGGCGCCTGCAGTATGGCGGAGAGGGCGGTCACTTCCTCCGACGCACCCTGCGCACCGCCGCCGCAGATGATCATCGGGTTCTTGGCTTCGCCGAGAAGCTTCGCGGCCTTGCGGATCGCGGTCTCGTCGATCTTCGGCTCGCGCACCTTCAGCGGCGGTTGCGGCACGACCGCGCCGGCCTTGCCCCAGACATCGATCGCGCATTGCAGCGACGCCGGGCCCGGCCGGCCTTCGGCCATCGCGCGCATCGCCTCGGCGACGAGCTTCGGCGCCTGTTCGGGTTTCTTGATGAGTGCCGAGTAATCCACCAGCCGCTTGAGCAGGCCGGCCTGGTCGCGGATCTCGTGGAGGTGCCCGAGATGCCGGCCGATGTCGGCATCGGGAATCTCGCCGATCAGCGCCAGCACCTCCGCGTTCATCGAATAGGCGGTGAGCAGCGCCGCCGACACCGCCCGGTTGATGATCTTGAAGTATCCGCCCCCGGCGAG
>CAKZHN010000416.1 GCA_936924235.1 uncultured Rhodoplanes sp.
CTTCGTCGATCCGGCGATCCAGCCGAACTACCTGACGCACGAGACCGATCAGCAGGCGCTGGTCGGCGGCATCAAGCTCGCGCGGAAGCTCCTGAGCACACCCGAGCTGTCGCACTTCGTGGACCGCGAGACGTTCCCCGGCGACGGCATCCGCACCGACGACGAGATCCTGCATTGGGCCCGCCAGTACGGCGGCACGGTCTGGCACCTGATCGGCACGTGCCGGATGGGCCCCGCCGCCGACAAGTCCAGCGTGGTCAGCGACGAGCTCAAGGTGCACGGGCTCGAGAACCTGCGCGTCATAGACGCCTCGGTGATGCCGAGCATGCCTTCGGCCAACACCTATTCGGCAACGATGGTGATCGCCGAGAAGGGCTCGGACATGATCCGGGGCAGAGCTGCGCCGGCGGCGGTCACGCTGCCGGGTTAGGCCGTAGGATGGGTTGAGCCGAAGGCAAAACCCATCCTTGATCAGCCATCGCGGGACAATGGCTAGGGGAAAAAATATGCCGCGCCACTGGATAATTGCTCCGTTTGCGAACGACGATTCGTACGACAGCGTTTGGCAGTTCGATCTCGCCAACAATTGCATTTCGATCGGCTGGCCAGAAGTCGGCGATGTTTCAAAAATGAGCCGCGACGTGCTTCAAGAAAAAGTCGAGGCGGCATACCCACAAGGAGCGCATACACTCATCACGAACATGATTTGGAATTTTTACCACGAAACCGAGGTCGGAGACGTGATTTTAGCTCGAAGAGGGCTCCAAGGTTTGGCCGCAGTTGGCGATGTCACCGCCAAAGCATCTTACACGCCAGAGAGAAATCCAAAGATAGATCATCCATTTTTCTTGCAAGTCTCGTGGCGTGCCGCGCCGCGCAATATAGCATTTGGGCGGAACATCTTTGAAAGACGGTCTGTTGCAGAGACAGACGAAGAAACCGTCAAGCTCTTAATCCAAAACCAAGAGCCTGTACTTCTTGAAGCAACGCTCGCGGTGCCGGAAAGTGCTGCCGTTTTTGTACTCGAAAAATATCTAGAGGAATTTATCATCAGTAATTGGGGGAGGATATTCCCTGACCTTGAAGTCTACGTCGATGAAAGAGGCAAAGAGGGGCGACAGTACAAGACGGACAATATCGGCTTCATCGACATCCTGGCTGTCGATAAGCAATCTCGCGGATTCGTGGTCATTGAGTTGAAACGGGACCGAACATCCGATCAGGTTGTCGGGCAAGTCCAACGATATATGGGATGGGTCAAGACGAAATTGTGTACGAATAATCAGACCGTACGAGGCATTGTTATTTGCAGTGAAGAGGATGAAAGACTGAGGTACGCGATGATGGTGGTTCAGGACGTGAAAGTTAAATTTTATGAAGCGTCATTCAAACTTAGCGACACCCCTCCGCGTTCTTCGGCTGACTAGAAGCTCCGGGTTCTCGTAGCGGATTTAAGATGAGTAAGCGCAGACGTACAGCATATCGCCCAATCAAGGCGAAATCAGATCGGCCTGAGACATCGTGGCAACGCGCATGGCGGGAGTACAAAGACAAGCCTGAATATATGAGCAGCGTGTTTCCATTTCCGCCAAGGAGGAAGACACTGTTTGACAAACTGCACGATGATCTCCTGGCGCTGTTTACGCTTGCCGGATTTATCGGGTTGGCGGCAGCGCTAGTGAGATATGTGATCAGCTGAGTCGGATGGCAGCACGGACGCCGCCGGTTGTCCGCAACATCGGGGTAGGGATAGGACCCGAACCCGAGAATGGGATGTGGGCATCGGCTCTCACCTCGAAATCAGGATACCCCGTAAAGTACCCAGGCTTGCGCTCCGCTGCTTAGCCCATCCTGCAATACTGCTGTTGTGCACTATATGAAATCTTACCTGGTAGGGGATAACTGGTGCCTCGCTTCCTGCCCCAAAGTCTCTTCGATGCAATGGCTGTCACCAAGGCCATGGCGTCTTTGCAAGCTAGCGATCAAGCGGACGCGTCGTTCGCAGCGATGGT
>CAKZHN010000417.1 GCA_936924235.1 uncultured Rhodoplanes sp.
ATTGCAGGGCAGGGCGAGAGCCAGGCCGTCAGCCCAGCGCAAACGCCCTCGGTGACCTGGGCGCTGCTGAGCCTGTCGCTCTCGATGCTGCTGTCCTCGCTCGGCACCAGCATCGCCAATGTCGGCCTGCCGACGCTGGCGCAGGCGTTCGGCGCCTCGTTCCAGGCGGTGCAGTGGATCGTTCTGGCTTATCTGTTGGCCATAACCACGCTGATCGTGAGCGTCGGACGATTGGGCGATCTCACCGGCCGCCGGCGGTTGCTGCTCGGCGGCATCGTCCTGTTCACGCTGGCTTCGATCTTAAGCGGCGCGGCGCCGACGCTGTGGCTCGTGATCGCGGCGCGCGCCGCGCAGGGCCTCGGCGCGGCCGTGATGATGGCGCTGACCATGGCGTTCGTCGGCGACACGGTGCCCAAGGAAAGAACCGGCAGCGCCATGGGCCTCCTCGGCACCATGTCGGCGATCGGCACGGCGCTCGGTCCGTCGCTCGGCGGAGTGCTGATCGCCGGCGCCGGCTGGCGCGCGATCTTCCTCGTCAACGTGCCGCTGGGTCTCGCGGCCTTGCTGCTCGCCTATCGCCATCTGCCGGCCGACCGCCGCGCGCCTGACAGCGATCGTGCCGGCTTCGACAGCATGGGCACGCTGCTGCTGGTGCTGACTCTCGCGGCCTATGCGCTGGCGATGACGTTGGGACGCGGCCAGTTCGGTTTGCTCAACGTGGCGCTGCTGCTCGCCGCGGCCTTCGGCACGGGTCTGTTCGTGCGCGCGCAGGCGAGGGCGGTGTCGCCTTTGATCCGGCTGGCGATGTTCCGTGATCCGCTGCTCAGCGCAGGGCTTGCCATGAGCGCGCTGGTCTCGACCGTGATGATGGCGACGCTGGTGGTCGGGCCGTTCTATCTCGCGCGTGGCCTCGGGCTCGATGCGGCCGTTGTCGGACTGGTCCTATCGGCCGGTCCGCTGGTCGCGGCGTTCGCCGGCGTGCCATCCGGCCGCATCGCCGACCGCTTTGGTGCGCAGCGCATGACCGTCATGGGCCTGATCGGCGTGGCAGCCGGCTGTTTCCTGCTGTCGCTGACCCCCGCGGAGTTCGGCATCGCCGGCTATGTCGCGCCGCTCGTCGTCATGACCGCCGGCTATGCGCTGTTCCAGGCCGCCAACAACACCATGGTCATGACGGGCATCAAGCCGGAGCAGCGCGGCGTCGTGTCCGGCATGCTCAACCTGTCGCGCAATCTCGGCCTCGTCACCGGCGCATCGGTGATGGGCGCCGTGTTCGCGCTCGCTTCGGCCGCAAGCGACATCGCGACGGCGGATCCCGTGGCGGTCGCCGCCGGCATGCGGATCACGTTCGCCATCGCCGGGATGCTGATGGTCGTCGCGCTCGCCATCGCGGTCGCCGGCCGCGCTCTCGCGGCCCGGATTTCGCGTTGAGCGTCACCGGCCGCTAACCATTCCAACCCGCGCCTTGAAAAAGCCGTTGCCTCCATTTACAGCCCAATGTACTTTGCATTGTAAAGTTTCGCCCGAAACCCAACGGGGGGTGCGGAATGAAAGAGCTGGAACGCGCTTTGGCCGACATCGCCGAGATTCGCACCCAGGTGGCGCGCGGCTCCGAGTTTCGTGGCTATGGCCCGATGACCATCGCGGCGACGGCCGGTCTCGCCGTCGCGGGCGGCGTCGTCCAGAATCTCTGGCTGCCCAACGCCGAGACCGCGATCGCCGGCTACCTGATGCTGTGGATCGCGATCGCCGTCGTCTCGGTCATTCTGGCCGGCGCCGAGATGGTCGCGCGCACGCGGCGCATTCACTCCGGCATCGCCGACGAGATGATCCATGCGGCGACCGAGCAGTTCATTCCGGCGGGCGTCGCCGGCGCGCTTCTGACCTTCATCCTGTTTCGCAACGCGCCGCAGACGCTGTGGATGCTGCCGGGCCTGTGGCAGATCGTCTTCAGCCTGGGCTTCATCGCCTCGTGCCGCTCGCTGCCCAAGCCGATGTTCGCGATCGGCGTCTGGTATCTCGCTTCGGGGCTCGCCTGCCTCGCTTACGCCAATGGTGAGCACGCACTCTCGCCCTGGGCCATGGCGCTGCCGTTCGGCGTCGGGCAACTGACGATGGCGGCAATTCTCTACTGGGGCGTGAGCGACAACAGCGTCGAGGACGGCGATGCCTAATCCCAAGAACGAGAAGAGCAACGAGAGCGGCCGCTTCGCCTATGACGGGCTCGACCGCGTCATCCACGAGAAGGCGCGCCTCGGCGTGCTCACCTCGCTGATCGCCCATCCCAAGGGCGTCGCGTTCGGCGACCTGAAGAAGATGTGCGCGCTCACCGACGGCAATCTCAGCCGGCACCTCGCGGTGCTGGAGGAGGCCAAGCTGATCGAGATCGAGAAGGGCTACGAGCACAACCGCCCGCTGACCACCTGCCGGATCACCGCGCTCGGCCGCAAGCGCTACCTCGAATATCTCAAGGTGCTGGAGCAGGTGGTGCGCGATGCGGCGCGCGCGGCTCAGGGCTCCGGCGCCGCGCCGGATCTCGCGGCGCTCGGTATCGGCAAGCTCAAACCAACCTGAATTTTTTTTGCATGGAGACTTTGTGATGCAAAGCATTCCGGAAGAGCAAGATCGCCTGCACGTGGCGATCATCATGGACGGCAACGGCCGCTGGGCGACCCGGCGCGGCCTGCCGCGCTCGGCGGGCCACCACGCCGGCGTCAAGACGGTGCGCCGCGTGGTCGAGGCCGCGCCCGATCTCGGCATCGGAACGCTGACGCTGTACGCGTTCTCGTCCGACAACTGGCGCAGGCCGGCGCAGGAGGTCAGCGCGCTGATGGCGCTCCTGCGCCATTATCTCCGTGCCGAACTCGCCGAACTGGTCGACAACGGCGTGCGGCTGACCGTGATCGGCCGCCGCGACCGGCTGCCGGACGGGCTCGCCGAAGACATCGCCGCAGCCGAGCGGGCGTCGCTTAACGGCACGCGGCTCCATGTCCGCGTCGCGCTCGACTATTCGTCGCGTGATGCGATCGCTACGGCCGCCGCGCGCTGGCGGCCCGATCATCTGCCGTCGCGTGAAGCCTTCGACCGCTTCCTCGCCGGACCCGAAGCCCCGAACGGCAACGACGTCGATCTTCTGATCCGCACCGGCGGCGAGAAACGGCTGTCCGACTTTCTGCTCTGGGAATCGGCTTACGCCGAGCTCTGCTTCGTCGACACGCTGTGGCCGGACTTCGACGCCGCGGGGCTCAGCGCTGCGGTCGCCGAGTTCTGGCGCCGCGACCGCCGCTTCGGCGGTCTCACGCAGCCCGCACCGCTGATCGCCGCCGAGTAGCCGCTACCGGCGCCACACCGCCAGGCGCGTCGCGACCAGCGCGACGGCGAGCACGCCGGCCATCGCCAGCGCGTCATCCCAGAACGTCGGATCGGTGACGCCGTAGAACAGCCACAGCAGAAACGACACCGCGGTGGCGGATGACACGAAGGCAATGGCTTTGAGGAAGTCTTGCATCGGCAATTCGATGCGGCGCAGGCCGCTGCGTCACCCGCGGCCGACGTTCGACGGAATCGCGCGCCTGTTCAAGACAACGGCGCGTGAAGCAGCGTCCGGCTAATCCTGACGTTGTCCTGTCATCAAACCTGACGGAGTTGCGCGCGTCGCGCGGCGCTAGATCGCCGCGCGGTCGTCGTAGTCCTCGTCGCGATACCGGTCGCGTCGGCTCCGGCGCGCGCTGCGCAACCGGTCGCGGAACGCGCAGGCCGCTTCCGGAATGCGGCAGAGCTCGTCGACCAGTCCGACCAGCCGCTGGCCGCGGGCGAGCTGGCTGTCGAGCGACGCGAGCGTCTTGGTCTGATCGTCGTCGTCATCGACCCAGATGCGCAGCACGTTGGCGAACAGCATCGCCAGCCCCTGTGCGCGCACCATGCCCTTGGGACCTGAGGCGTTGATGCCGGCCGCTGTCAGCATCCACTGCTGCGAGCGCACCGTCATGGCGTTGAGCGCCAGCGCCAGCGGCGGATTGCGCCGCGCCGAGCGCATCAGCGAGCGCACCGCTTCCTTGTGTGGCGCCAGCATTTCGAGGCGGCGCATCAGCACGTCGAACAGCCGTTCGCGGGCGTCTTCCTCGTTCATATCGGCATCGCCGCCGGCCAGCACCTGCCGGTCGAGATCTTTCACATGGGCGGCGAGAACCGCCATCGTCGAGGAGAATTCGCCGCGCAGCTCGGCAAGCGAGATGCCGGCGCGCTCGGCC
Organism: uncultured Rhodoplanes sp.; assembly: GCA_936924235.1. Lineage (GTDB taxonomy): Bacteria > Pseudomonadota > Alphaproteobacteria > Rhizobiales > Xanthobacteraceae > Z2-YC6860. The sequence continues at coordinate 4,251 of CAKZHN010000417.1, forward strand.
AGAACGGCCAAGCCGATCTTCTCGATCGGCTGCTCGGCGAGCAGCGCCATGAAGGCTTCGATGATCTTGGCGCGCGGGGTATCGGCGGGGGGCGGCGTGGCGGGAGCGGAGCGGCGGGCTTTCGAACGGGCGGCTTTACGGGCCATGACGCGCCTCCTGATGACGACCCGGGTAATTTAATGCTGCAGCGCGGCCATTCCAAGGCGGCGCCGGTCGGTGCGCCGGATATTCAAGGGAGGATACCCGCGTTGCGCAGCAGCATGTCGGGATCGCGACTCACTCGATCGCTTCGTCGGCGGGTGGCTGGTGCGTCCTTCGCCGGCGGGCCCCCCATTCGACTAAAGTCGGCGTCGTCTCTGGCCCGGCCCAGCATGCGTCAAAGCGTCAGCAGGTTCCCCTGCTTGATTTAATTAGGTGGTATCCCCCTGCGGGTTTAGCCTTTGACCCA
>CAKZHN010000418.1 GCA_936924235.1 uncultured Rhodoplanes sp.
GATGCCGAGATCCGCTGGGCCGAGGGCAAGCGCCGGCCGATGGAAGAGACCTTCAAGGGCCATGACATCGCGTCGGGCGTCGTCTACCAGGACGCCAACGTCAAGGTGACGGCGGTCGAGAACACGCACTTCCAGTTCAAGCCGGGCACGCCGCCCTACGGCAAGTACAAGTCGTTCTCGTATCGCTTCGACACGCCGGGCCGCTCGTTCGTGTTCACCGGCGACACCGGCTGGTCGGATGCGGTGGCCGAGCTTGCCAAGGGCGCCGATGTGCTGGTGAGCGAGGTGACCGAGACCGACGACGTCATCGCGCTGATGAAGCGCAACGGCGCCTGGCAGGCGAAAACCCCGGCCGAGCAGGACGGCTGGATCCGGCACATGCACGAGGAGCACGTCACGCCCGACGAGGTCGGCAAGCTCGCCGCCAAGGCCGGCGTCAAGGCGGTGGTGATCTCGCACCTGAGCCCGTCACCCGAGCCGAATGACGATTTCCACCGCTACGCCGACACGGCGAAGAAGCACTTCAACGGGCCGGTGACGATCGCCAAGGACCTGATGAAGTTCTGACGCGCGGCGGAGCGCGCAAACGGGCTTCGCCGCTTATTGCGGCGTGACGCCGAGCTCCTTGATGAGCTTGCCCCACTTGTCGGCGTCGCGACGGGTGAGCGCGCCGAGCTCGTCCGGCGTCATCCTGGCGACCTCGACCGCGATGGCGTCCATCCGGCCTTTCACGTCGGGCAGAAACAGGATGCGGCCGATCTCGGCGTTCAGCTTCGCAACGATCGCGGGCGGCATGCCGGCGGGCCCGAACGCGCCGTACCAGACCGCCATCTCGTAGCCCGGCACGGTCTCGGCCACGGTCGGCACGTCGGGCAGCAGCGACGAGCGTTTTTCCTCGGTGACGGCAAGGAGCCGCAGCCGGCCGGCCTTGACGTATTCGAGGCTCTGCGTGCCCGCGGTGAAGAACAGCTGCGTCTGCCCGCCGACCGTGTCGGCCACGGCCGGCGCGCCGCCGCGATACGGCACATGCACCATTTCAACGCCGGTCATCTTGGCAAACAGCGCCGCGCATAAGTGATTGGTCGAGCCGGGGCCGGCCGAGGCGTAGCTGATCTTGCCGGGATTGGCCTTGGCGTAGTCGATGAACTCACGCACGGTCGTTGCCGGCACCGACGGATGCACCACCATGGTGTTGGTCACATAGGCCAGCATCGCGATCGGCGAGAAATCCTTGACGCCGTCGAACGGCATCGTCGTGAACAGAGCGTGGTTCATGGTGTGCACGCTCATGGTGTTGAACAGGAACGTGTAGCCGTCGGGAGCAGCGCGGGCGACGGACGCGGTGCCGATGTTGCCGGAGGCGCCGGTGCGGTTCTCGATCACCACCGGCTGGCCGAGCGACTGCTGCAGGTGGCCTCCGACGATGCGCGCCAGGATGTCGGTCGAGCCGCCGGGCGCGAACGGAACCACGAGCGTCATGCTGTGAGAGGGATAGGCCGGCTCTGCGGTTTGCGCGGCGGCCTGCCTGATCGGCCCCGCGGCGGCGAGCCCGGTCAGGCCTGCGAGGACAACTCTGCGGGTCGGAGCCGTCATCGTGATTCTCCAGTGTTGGTCGCGCTGAGCAGCGCCGGGATCAGGAACGCCGCGAGCGTGAGGCCTGTGCGCTCGTCGTCGGCACGATACCAGCCGGCCTGGTGCAGGAGGTTCATCGTTCCGACGCAGCGGCCCTCGAACACGACGGGAATGTTGAGCACCGATCCCAGCCCCAAGCCGAGGATCGTCGCGTGATCGTCGAACGCCGACACGATGTCGGCGGGCTCGGTGCCGCGAAACACCTGCATCTCGCCGAGCACCCGGTCGGCCCACTTCGTGGCCTTCTTCTGCTTCCGGCCGCCGGCCGGATAGGCGTCCGGCATGCTGGTGTGAATCCGCTGCACCTCGGAACGGGCGCTGTCGAAGCGCATGACGGTGAACAGCCGGTGCCCGATGGTCTCCCCGGTCAGCCTTTCGAGCGCACGGTAGATGCCGTGCGGCTGTTCCGGCGCGCGCAACGCGTCGGCGAGCCGGGCCAGATCCTCGACCTGAAGCTTCCGGCGTGGTGGCGTGTCGATCGGCATGCTGACGGCGTGGGCCCGGATTGCGTGGTTTGCAGGGGCTCGTTGTCCTATACTTCCGCCAACAAGATCAGTTCGCTCCTGGGGAGACAAGCATGAAAGCCCACCGCCCGACGATCATGGGGACACGCCACATGATCTCCGCCACGCAGTATCTGGCGGCAGAAGCCGGCTTTCGCATCCTGGAGGCGGGCGGCAATGCGATTGACGCCGGCGTTGCGGCGGGCATTGCACTCGGCGTGGTGATGCCCGAGTTCGTCAACGTCGCGGGCGTTGCGCCGATCATCATCTATTCGGCGACCGAAAACCGCGTCTTCACCATCCCGGGTCTCGGCACCTGGCCGAAGGCGATCGAGGCGGACCATTTCCAGAAGCGGCACGGCGGCAAGATCCCGCAGGGCATCCTGCGGACCGTGGTGCCGGCGGCGCCCGATGCGTGGATCACCGCGCTCGAGCGCTTCGGCACGATGAGCTTCGGCGAGGTGGCCTATTCGGCGATCGGCTTCGCTCGCGACGGGTTTCCGGTCTACCCGCTGCTGTCGGAGATCATCACCGAGCACGAAGACGAGTATCGGGCATTCCCGACGAACGTCGCGCTCTATCTGCCCAAAGGACGTCCGCCGCAGCCCGGCGAGGTCTTCGTGCAGAAGGCGCTCGGGGCGACGCTGCAGTATATGGCGGACCAGGAAACTGCGGCGCGCTCTCGCGGCGGCCGCGAGGCTGGCCTCGCCGCAGCGCGCGACGCTTTCTATCGCGGCGACATCGCGCGCGCCATCGTCAAGTTCCAGAAGGAGAACGGCGGGCTGCTCTCGGCCGAGGATCTCGCGAACTATCGATCCGGTTTCGACGAGCCGGTGCAGACCTCGTTCGGCGACATCAAGCTCTATGCCTGCGGCCCGTGGTGCCAGGGGCCATCGCTGCTTCAGGCGATGAACCTTCTGGACGCCGCCGAGCTGCGCAAGCTCGGCCACAACTCCAGCGGCTACCTGCACCGCATCACCGAAGCCGTGAAGCTGTCCTTTGCCGACCGCGAGGCCTATTTCGGCGATCCGCGCGTCATCGACGTGCCAATCAAAGAGCTGCTGTCGCGCGACTATGCACAGCAGCGCCGCGAGATGATCCGCCCGGACAAGGCGTGGCCCGAGATGCCGCCGGCCGGCGATCCGCGCAAGCTCTCCGCCGAGCGCGGCAGCAGCGGCGCGAAGCTCGTGCCGGAGCGCGCCTTCATGGCGCCGGAGCTCGACACCTCGCACGCCTGCGTCATCGATCGGCACGGCAACGTGTTCGCCGCGACGCCGAGTGACGGCTCCTACAATGCGCCGGTGATTCCGGAATTGGGCATCATTCCGTCGCCGCGCGGCAGCCAGAGCTGGGCCGACCCGAAGCATCCGTCCGGCGTCGCGCCCGGCAAGCGGCCGCGGCTGACTCCGAGTCCGGCGATCGCGATCGAGCCCGGCAAGATGAAGATGCCGTTCGGCACGCCGGGTGGCGACGTGCAGACCCAGGCCATGCTGCAGGTGTTCATGAACATCCATGTGTTCGGCATGGAGCCGCAGGAGGCGGTCGAAGCGCCACGCTGCGCGTCCTACAGCTATCCGGGCTCGTTCGAGCCGCACTCCTATCATCCCGGCCTCGTCTATCTCGAAAAGCGGATCGACAGCGCGACCGGCAAAGAGATGAGCAACATGGGCCACAAGGTCGACTGGTGGCCGGAATGGACCTGGCTCGCCGGCGCCGTCTGCACGGTGGTCTCGGACGAGAAGAGCGGCGTGCTGAAGGGCGGCGCCGATCCGCGCCGGCCGTCCTACGCGGTCGGCTTGTGAGGCCGTGATGAGGCTTGCGCGCTGGCTTGTGGCGGCCGTCTGCCTGCTCGCGCCGCTGCAAGCCCAGGCGCAGAACTACCCGACACGGCCGATCCGGCTGATCTCGCCATTCGCGGCGGGCGGCGCCAACGACGTGCTGGCCCGCGCCATCGGATTGAAGCTCGGCGAACGGCTGGGCGCGTCGGTCGTGATCGAGAACCGCCCTGGGGCCGGCGCGGTGCTGGGCCTGGTGGCGGCCGCAAGGTCGGCGCCTGACGGCTACACGCTGGTGCTGAGCGGCAGCACGCTCGCGGTCGCAGGCTCGCTCTACAAGAAGCCGCCTTTCGAAGCCACGAAGGACTTCGCGCCGGTCGCGCTCGTGGTGCACTACCCGTTCCTGCTGGTCGCGACCAAGTCGCTGCCGGCCGATACGGTGCCGGAGCTCGTGCGTCTGGCCAAGGCCGAACCCGGCAAGCTGCTCTACGCATCGCCCGGCGTCGCGACCTCGCAGCACCTGTTTGCCGAGCTGTTCAAGGTCACGACCGGGACCGACCTGGTTCATGTGCCCTACAACGGCACCTCGCCGGCGGTGGTCGACATCGTCGCCGGCCGCGTCGCGCTGATGTTCGCGGCAGCCGCGCCCTCCCTGCCCCTGATCAAGGACGGCAGCCTGAAGGTTCTCGGCGTGTCATCGGCGGAGCGGCTCGCCGAGGCGCCCGAGATCCCGCCGATCGCCGATAGCGTGCCGGGTTTCGACGTCTCGAACTGGTCGA
>CAKZHN010000419.1 GCA_936924235.1 uncultured Rhodoplanes sp.
GCAGATGCGGCCAGCAACAGGCCGAGCGGAACGGTTCGCATTCCAGGCGTCATGGCAGGCCCCTCCAAACGGGTTGCGTTTGGGGGATAACCGCGGCCCTGCCGGACCGGTTCCGGCGTGCGTCAATTGTGCGACTTGGCGCTTGCAGCTCAGCGCTTGCCGAAGCGGATCAGCGAGAAATGCCCCATCGGCGGCATCGGCCGCCGCTCGATCACCGTGAAGCCCGAGCGGTCCGCCCAGCCCTGCAGCCGCGCCCAGGGAAATTCCGGGCTCCAGCCGAGCCGCCGGGCGAGCGGCGAGAAGCCCTGCTCGAACACGCGGCGAAAGCCATTCTCGGCGCCGAGATGATTGACCAGGATGATCTCGCCGCCGGGCTTGAGCACGCGGGCGAAGTCGTCGAGCGTCGCCTCGGGATCCGGCACCGCCGTGATGACGTATTGCGCCACCACCACGTCGAACGACGCATCGGGCACCGCGAGATGCTTGGCGTCCATCACGGCCAGCGCCTCGACATTGGTCAGCTTCTGCTCGACGACGCGCTCGTGGGCTCGTCGGAGCATCGGCGCCGAGATGTCGATGCCGACGATGCGGTTCACCCGCGAATAGTCGGGCAGCGAGATGCCGGTGCCGACGCCGACCTCGAGGATGCGCCCGCCGGCTGCGCCGCAATGCTTCTCGGCCGCCTCGATCGCCGCCATCCGGCCGCGCTCGAAGACCGTGCCGAACACCAAGTCATAGACCGGCGCCCAGCGCGCATACGCCTTCTCGATCTGCCCGCGGTCGAGCGCTGCCCCCATCGCCGCCCCCTGCTCTTCTTCTTGCTTATGCTGCCCGCGCTGTCGCCGCGGCCGTCTTGATGAAGCCGCCGCCGAGCACCCGCGCCTGCCCCTGCGGGCTGTCGTAGAACACGCAGGCCTGGCCGGGCGACACGCCGTCCTCGCCATCGACCAGCTCGACCTCGAAGCCGCCTGCACCGCGCGAAAGCCACGCCGCCTGCGGCGGCCGGGTCGAGCGCACCTTGACGAACACCTCGAGGCGGCCGTCGCCAACCACGCCGTCGAGCGCGCCCGCGCCGATCCAGTTGACGTCGCGCAGCGCGATGCGCCGCATGGTCAGCGCCTCGCGCGGGCCGACGATGACGCGCTGGGCCGCGGCGTCGAGCGCCACCACGTAAAGCGGCGCGGGACCCGCAATCTTCAGGCCCTTCCGCTGGCCGACCGTGAAATGGATGATGCCGTCGTGGCGGCCGAGCACCTTGCCGTCGAGGTCGACGATCTCGCCCGCCGACGCTGCGCCGGGCTTCAGCCGCTCGATGATGTCGGTGTAGCGGCCTGTCGGGACGAAGCAGATGTCCTGGCTGTCGTGCTTGTCGGCGACCGCAAGGCCGAAGCGCCGCGCATGCTCGCGGGTCTCTGCCTTGGTCAGGTCGCCCAGCGGAAAGCGCAGCAGGTCGAGCTGCTGGTGCGTGGTGCCGAACAGGAAGTAGCTCTGGTCGCGCTCCTCTTCCCGCGCCCGGTAGAGCGCGCGGCCGTCGGCGGTGGCCCGCGAGGCGACGTAATGGCCGGTCGCCAGCACTTTCGCGCCCAATTCGCGCGCGGTGCCGAGCAGGTCCTTGAACTTGATCGCCATGTTGCAGTCGACGCAGGGCACCGGCGTCTCACCTGAGACGTAGCTCTCGGCAAAGCGGTCGATCACCGCCTCCTTGAAGCGGCTCTCGTAGTCGAGGACGTAATGCGGAATGCCGATCCGGTCGGCGACCGCGCGGGCGTCGTGGATGTCCTGGCCGGCACAGCAGGCGCCCTTGCGGTGGGTCGCGGCGCCGTGGTCATAGAGTTGCAAGGTCACGCCGACGACGTCATAGCCCTCGGCCTTGAGCAGCGCCGCGGTCACCGACGAGTCGACGCCGCCGGACATGGCGACGACGACGCGGGTGTCCTGCGGGCGTCCGTCGAGGTCGAGACTGTTGCGCATTCCGGCAGCGGCTTGGGCCGCGCTCCTTGAACTTTAAAGGCTATCGGAGACAGGCCCTTACTATAGGGACCGACTGTGGCCAAGCAATGCGAGGTATCCCGGATGGAAAGCCCGGCAATTCTTGCCCGCCGGGCACAAATCCTGCCGGTAGCCGGTCGGACGCCTTATTTCTAAGATACTGAAATATCACGATAATCCTTCCCGATCGCACTGGCCCGCCGGTTGCAGATACCTCGCCAGTCCCAACCTGCGTCAAAAATTTACAGCGAGGTGCCACGTGCCGAGCGTCGCGTCTGAGATCAATGCTGCCCAGCAGTCGCGTTTCCTCCACTCCCAGGCCCGTGGCCGCACCGACGGCAACGACCGGAGCCAGAGTTCGCCGTTTGCCGACATGCTCGACAGCACGGCGCAGGCGGCTGATCCGGCACCCGCGCCCCGCGACGCCCAAGCCGACAAGAGCGACGACAGCCGTCCGGCCGACCAGAACCGCCAGGCGGACAATGCGTCGGACGCGAACACCTCGAATGACAGCGCGAACGCCAACCGCACCAAGGATGGCGTGAACGCGAAGGACGGCAAGGACGCCAAGGCCGGCGATGCCGACGGCAAGGACGGCAAAACCGGCAAGGCCGGCGACGCCAAGTCCGCCGATGCCGGCGATGACAAGACGGCCGCCGCGAATGCCGACACCACGGCTAAAACCGACGCCGACCTCGCGGCCGCGATCCAGACGGTTGTCGTTCCGGCCCAGCCCGTCGCGACCGACCCGACTGTCGCCGCTCAGCCGGCCGCGGCCGATGGATCGCAGACCGACGCGGCCGCCGGCGCAGGCAAGGCCCAGCAGACCGATCCGCTCGCAGCCCTGCAGGCCGCCGCGCAGAGCGCCGCGGAGGCCAATGCCGGCGCGTCGGATGCGGCGCAGACCGCCGCTGCCGACGGCACCAAGGCCCAGGGCACCGACGACACCAAGGCTGACGGCACCGTCAAGAAAGACGGCAAGACCGATGCGAAGGGCGACGCCAAGGCGCTGACGCAGGCCAAGGCCGATACGGTCGCCGACACGAAAGTCGCCGCGGCGCAGTCGCAGTCGGACTCCGACGACGACAGCGACGCCGGCCAGCAAGGCAGCGGCAAGCCCGCCGACCCGAGCCATCACGGCGTGTCGAAGGCCGCGCCTGACACGACCGGGACCGACGCGAAAGACCATCGTGCGACGACCGCCGCCGACGCCGCCAAGACCGGCGCGGTGGCCGGTCAGAATGCCCACGCTGCCGCGGCAGCAGCAGCTTCGGCGGATGCCGCAGCGGCTGCGGCCACGACCGCCACGGCTGCCGCCACGACCAGCACCCCCGCCCAGCCGCAGACGCTGAGCGCGACGCATCTTCAGGCGCAGCTTCAAGCCAGCACCGATACGTCGACGGCCGTGACCATCAACGCACTTCCGGTGGAGATCGCGACGCAGGCCACGGCCGGCAAGCGGCAGTTCGAGATTCGCCTCGATCCGCCGGAGCTCGGCCGCGTCGAGGTCAAGATGAACATCGACAACAACGGCAACACCACGACGCGGCTGGTCGTCGACCGGCCCGAGACGCTCGACCTGCTCAAGCGCGATTCATCGCAGCTCGAACGCGCGCTGCAGGATGCCGGCCTCAAGACCTCCGACAACGGGCTCGAGTTCTCGCTGCGCCAGCAGTCGGCGCAGGGTGACGATCAAGGCTCGTCCAAGGGCACGACGCTCGCGGTGCCGGACGAGGACGCTGCCCCGATGCCGGTGCAGCGTCAGGGCTACGGCCGCCTGCTCGGAATGAGCGGCGGTCTCGACATCCGGGTTTAACGCTCCCAGGGCAAGAACATCATGACGACCATTCCGGCCACCACCTCGCAAGTCGCGTCGCAGACCACCAACAACAGTTCGTCGAGCTCCTCGAGCTCGACCGGCGTCGACAACAGCACCATTGCCGGCAACTTCCAGACCTTCCTGCAGCTGCTCACCACGCAGCTGCAGAACCAGAACCCGCTGGATCCGCTCGACACCAACCAGTTCACCCAGCAGCTCGTGCAGTTCGCCCAGGTCGAGCAGCAGCTCAAATCCAACACCGAGCTGTCGACCCTGGTCTCGCTGCAGCAGACCGCGCAGAACACCCAGGCGCTGAACTTCGTCGGCCAGACGGTCGCGGTCGACGGCGACACCGCGCCGCTTTCGAACGGCAGTGCGACCTGGCTGATGTCGGTGTCGAAGCCTGCGACCGCGACGATCAACATCACCAACTCGTCCGGCGCGACCGTCTACTCGACCTCCGGCACGCTGGCCGCGGGCCAGAACCAGCCGTTCAGCTGGGACGGCAAGGATTCAAGCGGCAACCAGCTGCCCGACGGCAACTACAAGATCTCGGTCACCGCGACCGACAGCACCGGACAGACGGTCGCGATCCCGACCCAGATCGAAGGCATCGTCGATTCCGCCGATCTCACCCAGTCGCCGCCGACCCTGTCGATCGCCGGCCAGGACTACACGCTCGACAAGCTCAAACGCGTGGTTCGTCAGTAATCGTATCGTTCCTCAGTAATCGTCAGCCCGGTCGCGTAGTAACGCTTCGTTCATTTCTGGTGCCCGTACGAGTCGCAAAACGGCAAAAACCCAGGCAGAATGCCGGTCCTGGCGGGGTAGCGCCCCGCCCAAGCCGTTGAAAAACTACAGGCAATTTTTACCCAATTGTCTGGCGCGCTTAGCCAAATTTTAAGCCGCGACGCGTATTGTGACTGAAAGTCAGTAGTAGTCGTGAGTGTGTATCGATGACCGAGCCCCACCGCCCGAGGGTGAAATATGTGATCGGGCCCGACGGAAGTCCGCTGACGATCGCGGATCTGCCGGCACCGGGTACCAAGCGTTGGGTGATCCGCCGCAAGGCGGAAGTTGTCGCGGCCGTCCGCGGCGGCTTGCTCTCGCTCGAAGAGGCCTGCGCCCGATACACCCTGACTGTCGAGGAGTTCCTCTCCTGGCAGTACTCGATCGACCAGCATGGTCTTGCCGGCCTGCGCACCACGCGCATCCAGCAGTACCGGCAGTAGTCGCCGAGATCTTATCGAGTTCTTAAAGCGCCGGCGTTTCGCCGGCGCTTTGCATTTCAGGGTTCCGCAATCACCGTCCGGCCCGAGCAAGACCCCATATGCGGCAGGAACGCTGCGTCGCAGCGCGCCGTTCAACCTCACGGCTATGGGGCTGGCAAAAAGAGGAGACGGATGATGAGGACCGCATTGCTGATGGGCGCCACCGCCGCACTCGCGCTGACCGCCACGGCGGCCGCGCGCGCCGAAACCGTGTATGTCGCCGATCCGGATGCCGTCGTGGCAGCGCCGGCGCCGGGCTACGTCTATTCGACCGATCCAGACTATGTGGTGCAGGACCGCTCCTACGTGGTCGTCGCGCCGCCTCGTGAGCGCGTCGTCGTGGTGCCGCAGCGGCGCGAGATCGTAGTACCGCAGCGGCGCGAGGTCGTGGTCGACCAGCCGGCCTATGTGGCGCCGCCAGCCTACGTGGCGCCGCGCGACAGCTTCGCCTATCGCGGCACCGTCCGCAGCGGCAGCGGGTACTACACCACCGGCTACGACTCGACCACCGGCTTCGGCTCGGGCTGCATGATCGACAGCCGCGGCTTCGAGCGCTGCTACTAATTCGTGACGCAGCTGGCCCGGGATCATGGCGTTTGCCGTGATCCCGGGCGCTGTTCCCCTCCGCATTTTCGCCGCCAAGGCGCAGCAAAGTGCGACAGCAGCAAAGTGCGACATCGGCGCCCCGTCCGCGGAACCCGGCACGGCGGCAGGGCGTTCTTAACGGACAGTTTCTTTGCGGCGGAGGCCACCATGGCTGGAGAGCATCGAATCAAGGCGCGTCTTTTCGTGGTCGCCGCTGCGGCCATGCTGACGTTGTCGCTGCCGGTCGAAGCGCAAATCCCCAGCACCTCGGGTGCGGCGCCGTCGCAGACCGCCGAGACCGTCAACCTGACGATGGAACAGCGGCACATCATCAAGGAAATCATCCTCAAGGATCTGAAGATCGAACCGCCGCAGGATCAAGCCGCCAAGGTTCCGACCACGGTCGGTGAGGCGGTGCCCGCCGGCATCCCGCTGCAGCCCATGCCGGTCGAGGTCGGCGCCAAGGTTCCGCAGGTGAAATCGCACTCGTTCCTGGTGAAGGACGACAAGGTCGTCATCATCGACCCGAAGGACAACCGGGTCGCGGCGCTGATCCAGTAATTGCACGCTGCGCGATTCTGTTCGCGTCCGCTCAACCTTTTACCGACATTTCTCGCGCGTAAAGGCCGCGTTAACGCGCTTATTAACCGGGTGGTAACCATAGACTGGGCAATTCTTGCCGGTCGGTACTTTTTGCCGACTCAGAGGAAGCCCGGTGCAAGCCTTCATCACGTTCTTTCGAACCCTCGGCCCAACCCGCATCATCGCAATGGGCGGTGTCTCCCTGGCGCTGATGGGGTTTTTCGCCTTCCTGATCATGCGCGCAGCGGCGCCGCAAATGGTGCCGCTCTTCACCGACCTGTCGGTCGAGGACTCCTCGGCGATCATCAAGGACCTCGAGCGTCAGGGCATCCCCTATGACATCAAGAGCGAAGGCGCCATCGTGCTGGTGCCCAAGGAGCAGGTGCCGCGGCTGCGCATGAAGCTCGCCGAATCCGGCCTGCCGAAGGGCGGCGGCGTCGGCTACGAGATCTTCGACAAGTCGGACGCGCTGGGCGCCACGAGCTTCGTCCAGAACATCAATCATCTGCGCGCGCTGGAGGGCGAGCTCGCCCGCACCATCCGCGCCATCGACCGGGTGCAGCAGGCGCGCGTGCATCTCGTGCTGCCGGAACGGCCGCTGTTCTCGCGCGACAAGGCCGAGCCCTCGGCCTCGATCGTGCTGAAGGTCCGCGGCGCGCTGGAACAGCAGCAGGTGCGGGCGATCCGGCATCTGGTCGCGAGCGCCGTCAACGGGCTCAAGCCGCAGCGCGTCTCGGTGATCGACGAGTCCGGCCGGCTGCTGGCCGACGGCGCCGGCGATGAAGCAGGCGGCGGCTCCACCGCCGACGAGCGCAAGACCTCGGCCGAGAATCGCATGCGGCAGGACGTCGAGGCCATCGTCACCTCGGTGGTCGGCCCCGGCCGCGCCCAGGTCCGCGTCAACATCGACTTCGACTTCAACCGCGTCACCCAGACCACCGACCGCTTCGATCCGGAAAGCCGGGTGGTGCGCTCGAGCCAGACCCGGGAAGAGACCAGCGCCGGCGCCGACGGCGCCGCCAGCGCCGTGTCGGTCGGCAACGATCTGCCGGGCGGCGCACAGCGTCCGGACGGCCAGCCGCAGCAGAAAGACCAGAACCGCAAGACCGAGGAGGTCGTCAACTACGAGATCTCCCGCACCACCAAGACCGAGGTGATCGAAGGCGGCCGAATCAACCGACTCTCCGTCGCGGTCGTGGTCGACGGCAGCTACGCGAAGAACGACAAGGGCGAGGTGACCTATCAGCCGCGCAGCCAGGACGAGATCGACCGGATCGCCGCCCTGGTGCGCAGCACCGTCAACTTCGACGCCAAGCGCGGCGACCAGGTCGAGGTGGCGAACCTCCGCCTCGCCGAAACGCCGTCGGTGCCGATGGCCGAGCCGGCCGGCTGGATGAGCATGTTCCAGTTCACCAAGGACGACATCATGCGCGGCATCGAGCTCGGCGTGATGGCGCTGCTCGGCCTGCTGGCGATGCTGCTGGTGGTGCGCCCGATGCTCCGGCGCATCATGACGCCGGAAACCCCGGCTGTTCCGGCGGTCGCGGGCTATCCGACGCTCGCGTCGCTGGGCCTGCCGGGCCTGCCCGTCGCCGCGGGAGCCCCCGCCGAACCTCCGGCGCCGCTGCCGCCTCCGCCGCCGAGCCGCACCTCCACCATGATCGACATCGCCCAGGTGCAAGGCCAGGTGCACGCCCAGTCCGTGCAGAAGGTCGGCGACCTCGCCGACAAGAACCCGAACGAGACTGCAGCCATCGTCCGCGCCTGGCTGCATGAAAACGCTGTGTAACTGAACCATCATTGAAATTGCCGACGCATCATGGCCTCCGCCCCCGCCCCAGCAAAGAAACCCACGACCGACGTCGAAGCCCTCGTCGCCACGCTTGCCAGCCGGCAAAACGAGGCGCCGAAGGGGCAGAAGCAGCTCACCGGCCCGGAACGGGCCGCGGTGCTGATGCTCGCGCTCGGCGAGCAGCATGGCTCCAAGATCTGGGCCCTGCTGGATGACGACGAACTCCGCCAGCTCTCGATCGTGATGTCGTCGCTCGGCACCGTCGAAGCCAGCCTGGTCGAGAACCTGCTGCTGGAATTCGTCGGCCGCCTGTCGGCCTCCGGCGCCGTGCTCGGCAACTACGACGCCACCGAGCGCCTGCTGCAGCAATACCTGCCGCCGGAGCGCGTCGGCGGCATCATGGACGAGATCCGCGGCCCCGCCGGCCGCAACATGTGGGAGAAGCTCGCCAACGTCCAGGAAGAGGTGCTGGCGAACTATCTCAAGAACGAATACCCGCAGACCGTCGCGGTGGTGCTGTCGAAGCTGCAGCCGGAGCACGCCGCCCGCGTGCTCGCCATTCTGCCGGAAGACCTCGCGCTCGACGTGGTCAACCGCATGCTGAAGATGGAAGCGGTGCAGAAGGAAGTTCTGGAGCGCGTCGAGCAGACGCTGCGCACCGAGTTCATGTCGAGCCTGTCGCAGACCCGCCGTAGAGACGCCCACGAGGTGATGGCGGAAATCTTCAACAACTTCGACCGCCAGACCGAAACCCGCTTCATGACCTCGCTGGAAGAGGCCAACCGCGAGGCCGCCGAGCGCATCAAGACGCTGATGTTCACCTTCGACGACCTGGTGCGGCTCGATGCCGGCTCCGCGCAGACGCTGCTGCGCAACGTCGACAAGGACAAGCTCGCGGTCGCGCTCAAGGGCGCAACCGAAACCGTGCGGCAGTTCTTCCTCGGCAACATGTCGAGCCGCGCCGCCAAGATGCTGGTCGACGACATGCAGTCCATGGGTCCGGTACGGCTGCGCGACGTCGACGAAGCGCAGGTCATGCTCGTCAACATGGCCAAAGACCTCGCCGCCAAAGGCGAGATCATCATCTCCAAGACCCGCGACGAAGAACTGGTCTACTGAGGACGAACGGCGTGAACGCAAAGGCCAAATTTCTGTTCGATCAGGATTTCGCGCCGTCCGCCAAGGCCGAGAAGGCGGTTGGCGCTGCCGAGCACGCGCTGATGATCGCCGAGGCCGAAGGCCGGGGCTACCAGGCCGGCTATGCGGCCGGCCAGCAGGACACCACCGCCGCCGCCGCGCAGCAGACCGCGGCAGCCTTCGAGCACGTCGGCGGCACCCTCGAGCACTTCGCCCGCGGCGTGATCGCGGCCGAGCAGCGCATCGAGCAGGAATCGATCGAGCTCGCGCTCGCCGTCGCCCGCAAGCTCGTGCCGGAGCTGATGCTGCGCCAGCCGTTCGGCGAGATCGAAGCGCTGGTCACCGAATGCTTCCGGCAGCTCACCTCGGCGCCCCACGTGGTGGTGCGCGTCAATGACATGCTGCACGAGACCGCCACCGCGCAGCTCACCGAGATCGCCCGCACCCGCGGCTTCGATGGCCGCCTCGTGGTCATCGCCGAGCCCGAGATCGCGCTCGGCGACTGCAAGATCGAATGGGCCGATGGCGGCGTGGTCCGCGATCAGGCCAAGACCGACGCCGTGATCGCCGAAGCCATCGGACGCTATCTCGGTGCGCGGCCCGCCCCACTGATGCCTGAGCTTGGAGAAATCACATGAACGACAAGGTTCCGCTTCCCGATCTCGACAGCACGACGGCGCCGCCGGCCGATCCCGCAGCCGATCTGGCCGCGATGATCCCGGACGTCGACAACAACGCGCGCAGCGCGGCCGATCTCGAGGCCGTGTTCGACGTGCCGGTGCAGGTGTCGGCGATCCTCGGCCGCGCCCGCATGGACGTCGGCGAGCTGCTCAAGCTCGGCCCGGGCATGGTGCTGGAGCTCGACCGCAAGGTCGGCGAAGCGATCGACATCTACGTCAACAACCGCCTGGTCGCCCGCGGCGAGGTGGTGCTGGTGGAAGACAAGCTCGGCGTGACGATGACCGAAGTCATCAAGGCCGAACGAAACTAGCCCGGCGCCAATCCCTGAAACCCAAACTGCTTTTCGACGAGACGATGCTTAAAACACAGAAACATAACGAAAGGGCGAACCCATGCGATTGTTGATCGTCGGAACGCTCAAGGGCCAGCTCACCACCGCGACCAAGATCGCAATGGACCGCGGTGCCGCCGTCACCCATGCCGAAACCATCGACCAGGCGCTGGCCGTGTTGCGCGGTCGCGGCGCCGACCTCCTGATGATCGAGGTCGCGCTCGACATCGAAGATCTCGTCTCCCGCCTCGAGCTCGAGCACATTCACGTGCCGATCGTCGCCTGCGGCATCGAGAACAACGCCCGCGCCGCGGTTGACGCGATCCATGCCGGCGCCAAGGAATACATCCCGCTGCCGCCCGATCCGGAGCTGATCGCAGCCGTGCTCGCCGCG
>CAKZHN010000420.1 GCA_936924235.1 uncultured Rhodoplanes sp.
GGGCCCGGGTTCTTTCTCCGGCTGACCGGTCTCGGGCTTGTGCCAGTGATCCTGCATGTTTCGCCTCCTCACGAGAAACCCGGCGCACTTGGCCACCGGGCTTCTTCGTCCCAGTGGTGCTTAGGCGGAGCTGCCCCAGCGCTAAGTCGTTCCGGGAATAGATTGGGTAACGGGCGAAGGAATGCCGTGTTCCTCGCGGAATTGGTCGATCATCTTCTGGAGCTTATCCATGACTTCGACTTCGGGCGGCACGTTGTGCCGCACATGGAGCATCATGCGGTCCGCCAGAATCAGGATGTCCTCGATCGTCGGGTCCATACCGCGCTAACCCGATGAGACGGTTGAGGTTTCGAGGGAACCCGCCCGCGCTTTGCTCGTTGAGCAGGCATGCAGCCCGACGAAGAAGGCCAGACGGCCATCAAGGACATCTATCACGCGTTGCTGAGCTCAGAGATCGTTGAGGCGCCTGACGAGCTCTACTCGCTCGTGGAGCAGCTGTGGCCGCAACTCTTGCACAAGGTGAAGCCGCCTCGTTGGCGGATGCATTGATGCGAATTTATCTATGGAGACCGCAAATGGCAGTTAACAAGCCCGTCGGCGACAATGCCCGCAAGGGTGCCGTGAAGAAGCGCAGCCAGCTCAAAAATAAAATCGCTGGTAGCTGGACCAAGCGCGACCGAAAGACCGGGGAATTTATAGACGTGAAAAAGAGCCCGAAGAAATTCAAGGGCGTTCGTCGCGAGAAGGCAGCTTAAGCTCATCCAGCTTAGCGGCTACCTCTGCCTTCGAGCGGCAGAGGTAGTCAGCAAGCTCGGCAACCGACATCACCGGCGCGTAGTCGCGGATATCGTCGAGGTCCATCGCTGACCACGGCGTACCGGTGTTAACGTTGGTTGTGGCTGAATAATAGAAGCTCATGCCACGCCTTCAGGCGGCGCGCCGAAGCAGCGCCTCGTTGATTTGTTGGCGCCCTTGCGACGGCCATCGACTTCGCCCCTCTTTCCGTAGCGTCCACCGGTCTTCGTTCACGCCCACCTCTCGATGAGACTGTGCTGCATGATGCGCAGAATGCGGGCCATCCCGCTCTGGTTCAATCGGCCTTATCCCATATCTGTGCCCGGCCTGTGGGTTCGAGAACGAAGTCGCCTATCGCAAGTCCTCGGCAGCGGTAGCGAGGCCAACCCAGCAGCAACAGCAACGCCGGGCCAAGGAAGCGGGACGACACGCCAGGAAGTCCGCACTGTGGCACTGCGAATGATGAAAATGAGTAGTGCCGAGGGATGGAACTCCCTCCACAGGCACAGCAATTTTCCAGATGCTCTAGCAAATTTAAGAGTCGCGACTTGCCGCACCTGAACTTAGTGTAGGCCGCGGGGCTTTACGGAGGTTACCATGCACGAGAATGCGTTTCTCGCAGCATTGATGCGCGAGACGACTCTTCCGTTGCGTTGGGTCACGCTCGAGCGCGGCCAAACTCTTTTCGCAAGCGATGCGCACGTGACGGAAGTGTACTTCCCAATCGATGCTGTGGTCGCACTTGTCGTGCCCTTAATGAGCGGGCCGTGCGTCGAAACGGCGATGATCGGTCGAGATGGCGCGGTTGGTGCGAACGAAGCTGCCAACGATCTGCCCGCTGCGAGTACAGCGGTTGTGCGGGTCAGTGGCAAAGCTATCGCATGTAGTAACGTCGCTCTTGCAAAGGCGGCGCGGGAACAGCCGGGAGTGAGCATGCTGATCGCCCGACAGGGAGGCTCACTGCTCGCATCGGCGCATCAAACCGCCGCCTGCGTTTCCGCCCATTTACTGGCGCCGCGCTTCGCCACTTGGCTGCTTCACGTGCGGCTGCTTGCAGGGCGCGATATGATTGATATTACGCAAGAAGAGATCGCCGAACTTTTGGGGGTCCGCCGAACCTCCGTATCTGTGATCGCACATGATCTGCGTCAAAGAGGAGCTATCAGCCATTCCCGTGGCCGCGTTAAGATCGGCGATGTTGCCGCTCTGGCCTCCTGCGCTTGCGAATGTCATCGCGCGTTTTTCAAAGGGAGTTCAGAGGCGCGCAGCACGCGAACGGTGGTGCACCCTTTCAGCGCGAGCGAGGCTTTCGTTAAGGCACCACCGGCCTAATGTAGCGTGGGAATCGCGGCACAGATGCGATCCCAGGTGTCCGCGATATGCTCCAGCATCACACGTTGGCTGACTTCGGCAGCTCTCTCAGCCATATCACGACACTCCACCGCCTTCCGGTGACACTCGTCGAGGGTGAGCGTGTTTAGATCAAATGAATGCATGTGATGACCCCGAGCACCACTCTGCCGGACAGGTCGTCACACGACTATCCTGGAGAATACGTAGAGCAAATTGCGTAACCGACTGACTCTGCTGCATACGAAAAGCTGGCCCCCTGAGGTTTTGGGTGGTCTGCTTCCACCTGCTGCGGTTAACCATGTAAGCGGTTCCGAAG
>CAKZHN010000421.1 GCA_936924235.1 uncultured Rhodoplanes sp.
TCACGCATGTGAGGGAAAAAGAAGAGAAGGCGCCGCCCCAGCGCCGCACTTTGTACGGGGCCGATGAATCACGCCTGCATGAATGCTGACGTGACGCGCGAGAGCGC
This sequence comes from uncultured Rhodoplanes sp., assembly GCA_936924235.1. GTDB lineage: Bacteria > Pseudomonadota > Alphaproteobacteria > Rhizobiales > Xanthobacteraceae > Z2-YC6860. The sequence goes on from CAKZHN010000421.1 coordinate 108, forward strand.
GGGCTGTTTGACATGTGAATCCGAAGAACGTGCGCACCGCTCGTGCAGCACGGCATCCCTCCCCGCCAGGGGAGGGTGGCCTCGCGTTAGCGAGGTCGGGTGGGGAGATGCATGAGATGATCGCAAGCTCTCACAACGCTGATGCTTTTCCCCACCCGGCCGCTTTGCGGCCACCCTCCCCTCGCGGGGAGGGATGACGCCGCCCGATTTGCGACAGGCGTGAAGACCGCTCCCGCTTTCAAAGACGCCCACCCGCCGCTATGGTCGGGCCATGTCGCTCGCCCATTCCATCGCCCCCCGCGCGCCGCTCGGCCTCGTCCGCAACGACTGGACCCGCGACGAGATCCGCGCGCTGTTCGCCCTGCCGTTTCCCGAGCTGATGTTCGAGGCGCAGCGCATCCACCGCATGCATTTCGACCCGAGCGAGGTGCAGATCTCGACGCTGCTGTCGATCAAGACCGGCGGCTGTCCCGAGGACTGCGCCTACTGCCCGCAGAGCGCCAAGTACGACACCGGCGTCAAGGCCGAGAAGCTGATGCGGCTCGACGCGGTGCTGGCCGAGGCGCAGGCCGCGAAGGCCTCCGGTGCGAGCCGCTTCTGCATGGGCGCGGCCTGGCGCGAGCCGAAAGATCGCGACGTCGAGAACGTCTGCGCCATGATCGAGGGCGTCAAGGCGCTGGGCCTCGAGACCTGCGCCACGCTCGGCATGCTGTCGCCCGGTCAGGCGCAGCGGCTCAAGCGCAGCGGTCTCGACTACTACAACCACAACCTCGACACCTCGCCGGAGTTCTACGGCGAGATCATCACCACCCGCACCTACAAGGACCGGCTCGACACGCTCGACGCCGTGCGCGAGGCCGGCATCAACGTCTGCTGCGGCGGCATCGTCGGCATGGGCGAGGGCGAGGACGACCGCGCCGGCATGATCGCCGCGCTCGCGAGCCTGCCAGTGCATCCGGAAAGCGTGCCGATCAACATGCTGGTGCAGGTCGAGGGCACGCCGCTCAAGGGCCAAGGCAAGCTCGATCCGCTGGAGTTCGTGCGGACCATCGCGGTCGCGCGCATCGCGATGCCGAAATCGGTGGTGCGGCTCTCGGCCGGCCGCGAGGACATGAGCGAGGAGACACAGGCGCTATGCTTCCTCGCCGGCGCCAACTCGATCTTCTACGGGCCGAAGCTCCTCACCACGCCGAACCCTGGCCGTGACCGCGACATGGCGCTCCTCGAAAAGCTCGGGCTCCGCCCGATGGAACGCTAATCCTCAAGTGAGATTGCGCACGATCGCAAGGCCGGCGAACAGGCCCGCGATCGAAATCACGACCGAGCCGATCACGTAGAAGGCGGCAAGCCCGAGCTGGCCGCGCTCGTAGAGCAGGGCTGCGTCGAGCGAGAACGCCGAGAAGGTCGTGTAGCCGCCGAGGATGCCGGTGGTCATGAACAGCCGCCAATGCTGCGCCGCGTCGCCCTTGAACGCGAAGTAGGCGGCGCACAACCCCATCACGACCGAGCCGGTGATGTTGATGAACATCGTGGCGTAGGGAAAAGCGGGTCCGAGCATCCGGAGCCCCGCGAGGTTGAAGCCGTGACGGGTGGCCGCGCCGATGCCGCCGCCCAGGAACACGATGGCGAAGCCCGCCATGAGGTTCGAGCCGAGAAAGTTCATGCGTCGTCGTCCTTTCTTCATCGGGCAGGGCGACAAAAAAAGCCGCCCTGCGGCGGCTTGCGGACAGAGTCCCACCGCCATGGTTTCAGCGGTAGGAGTCATCAGCACGAACGAACCTGGAGTGTCTGTTCGCCGGCGGTTATCGGGAGAACCCCATTCCCATCGGCACGAAAGCTACTTGCTGGCATGATGCCGGGTCAACATGGTGCCGGGCCAACGGCATCTTTTTTGCAAAGTTTGACCGGGCTGCACACAACGGGAGGTCGGGGCCATGGCCGTCACGCGGATCGAAGCGGAGCCTTCCACGCTGGTCGTCGACCTCGACCACGCGGCCCTCATCATCATCGACATGCAGCGGGATTTCCTGGAGCCCGGCGGCTTCGGCGAGACGCTCGGCAACAACGTGGCGCTGCTCAAGGCCGCGGTGCCGCCGCTGCAGGCGCTGCTGGCCGCGGCCCGCGAAGCCGGGATGCTGATCATCCACACCCGGGAGGGTCATCGCCCCGACCTGTCGGATGCGCCCAAGCACAAGGTCGAGCGCGGCGAGCCGTCGCTGCGCATCGGCCAGCCCGGGCCGATGGGGCGCATTCTGGTCCGCGGCGAGCCGGGCCACGACATCATCCCCGAGCTCTACCCCGAGCCGGGGGAGCCGGTGATCGACAAGCCGGGCAAGGGCGCCTTCTACCAGACCGACCTCGAGCTGATGCTGAAGAACCGCGAGATCGACACGCTGCTGGTCTGCGGCGTCACCACCGAGGTCTGCGTCAACACCACGGTGCGCGAGGCCAACGACCGCGGCTTCCGCTGCATCGTGCTGTCGGACTGCTGCGCGTCGTACTTCCCGGCATTCCACGAAGCTGGGCTCGCGATGATCAAGGCCCAGGGCGGGATTTTCGGCTGGGTGACGTCGTCGCCGAAGGTGCTCACGGCGCTGGATTCACATTGAGCAGCCCGCGCCATGAATCGCACACAATTCGGCTGCCGCGCGGTGTCGCAAGAACCCAGGAAAAATGCCTGTTTTCGCGCCGTCGTTTGCGAAGCCATTGGATTCGTTTGCGAGTCACTGCGCGTATGGAAGCAGTCCGCGTCCGTCACTGATTTGTGACATTTGGCACGACGCTTGCGTAACGGAACCTGCCGGGTGCGTTCGCATCCGTCCTTCACCGCCTCACGGTGTTGCGTATCGGCACAAGTTGCTGCGGCACCCACTGCAGCAAGCGGGAGCCCGCATGCGCAGCGCAGACGAAGCGGTGATGTGGGGAAAGAGAAAAAGGGGCAGGGGACCTACATCATGTCGATACTGAAGTCTGCGTCTGCGCTTGTCGTCGGCGCGGTGATGTCAATCGGAGCTGTTGCGACGTCTGCAAGCGCCGCGGATTTGCTGCCGGTGAAGGCGAAGGCGCCGGTGATCGGACCGTCTGTGCCGCTCGACGTTCACGGCTATTTCGATCTCACCTTTGCCACGTCGCGCGTCACGCCCGGCGGTCTGATGATCTATCCGAGCCGCGGCTATCTCTCGCAGCCCGAGGTCGGTCTGTCGCTCGACCTGTACAAGGACCCGAACGGCTTCATCAACAGCATCTCGATTTTCGGCGGCCTGTGGAACGAGTTCTGGTCGTCGCCGCCTGCGGGCGGCCGCACCTGGCAGGAAATGGACTGGTGGGCTGGCTTCACGGTCGGCTTCGCGCGCGACTGGAAGTTCACGGCTGAAAGCCTGAACTTCGTGTTCCCGTCCGGCGGCAGTGACCTGCAGAACTACTACTTCATCCTGAGCTATGACGACTCCCACCTCGGTTGGTTCCCGTTCGCGTGGAATCCGACAGTCAAGCTCTTCTGGACGCATCACGGCGGTTCGGCGGTCGTGCTCGGCAAGACCGAGGACGCCTATCGCTTCGAGGTCGGCGTGGCGCCGTCCTGGAGCATGCAGAAGTACTGGGGCGTGCCGCTCACGTTCACGGTGCCGACCTGGGTCGCGGTCGCGCCGGACAGCTACTACAACCGCATGGACGGCACGACGAACCTCTGCGGCGCGACGCAGACGCAGGTGTGCGGCACGAACAACGTCGGCCTCGTGTCGACCGGTCTGCAGGCCCGCTACGCGCTGACCGGCATCGTGCCGAACCGGCTCGGCAACTGGTACGTCAAGGCCGGCTTCCAGTACTACCACATCAACAACGACGCGCTGCTCGCCTCGCAGGTCATCACCGGCGCGGCGTCGAGCTTCATCAACGCGCATAAGGATGTGGTCGTCGGCAACACCGGCATCGGCTTCACGTTCTGAAGCTTCTCCGTTGCGGAGCCGGACGTCACGTGTGTGGGGTCATAACCCGGCAGACACCACCGTGCGGCGTTCGGCTCCGTGCCTTCCTGAGCAAGTCGTTTTTCGCGTCGTTTCTTTCTGGGGATGGAGCGGCTGATGGCTACGACCACGATGCAAAAGCCCACGCTGTGGGTGCCGAGCGACTGGAACGCCTTCTTCGGTTTCGGCACCAACATTCTGGTCAACATGCTGGTGCTGACCGGCTTGCTCCGCTTCGTGCTGAAGATGCCGGACCAGCTGGTGTTTGGCCGCATCCTGCCCGCGCTTGGGCTGATGATGTGCCTCTCCACCTTCTACTACGCGTTCCTGGCCTATCGGCTGGCGCTCAAGACCGGACGCACCGATGTCTGTGCGCTGCCCTCGGGCGTCAGCGTGCCGCACATGTTTGTCGTCACCTTCGTGATCATGCTGCCGATCACGATCAAGACCGGCGATCCGCTGAAGGGCTGGTCGGCGGGCCTGGTCTGGGTGTTCTTTCAGAGCTTCATCCTGATGATCGGCGGCTTCATCGCGCCGTATATCCGGAAGATCACGCCGCGCGCGGCGCTGCTCGGCGCGCTCGCCGGCATCTCGATCACCTTCATCTCGATGCGGCCTGCGCTCGAGATGTTCATGACGCCGGTGATCGGCCTGATCTGCTTTGCCGTGATCCTGGCCAGCTGGCTCGGCGGCTACAAATATCCCAAGGCCGTTCCGGCGGGCCTGGTGGCGATCGCGGTGGGCATGCTGCTGGCCTGGGCTTCGACCGCGGTCGGCATCGGCTATGGCGGCATGAGCCTCAAGAATCTCGGCGACGCGTTTTCGACCTTCGGCTTCTCGGTGCCGCTGCCGGCTTTCAACACGGTGTTCTCGGGCTTCGAGTTTCTCGGCGTGATCCTCGTCACCGCCATCCCGTTCGGCATCTACGATCTCGTCGAGGCGATGGACAACGTCGAGAGCGCCGAAGCCGCGGGTGACGTCTATCCGACGACGCGGGTGCTCACCGCCGACGGCGTCGTCAGCCTGATCGGCTGCTTGATGGGTAACCCGTTCATCAACGCGGTCTATATCGGCCATCCCGGCTGGAAGGCGATGGGCGGCCGCATCGGCTACTCGGCCGCGACCGGCCTGATGGTGATCGTGCTGTCGTGGTTCGGCATCATCGCGGTGATGTCGTCGCTCATTCCGCTGGTCGCGATCTCGCCGATCCTGCTCTACATCGGCATGCTGATCGGCGCGCAGGCGTTCCAGGAAACGCCGCACCGCCACGCGCCGGCGGTGGTGCTGGCGCTGATCCCCAACATCGCGGCCTGGGGCAAGCTGATGATCGACAGCGCGCTCGGCGCGGCGGGCACGAATGCCGCGACGGTCGGCTTCGATAAGCTCGGCCAGGTCGGCGTGCTCTATCACGGGCTCGAGGTGCTGGGTGCCGGAGCCATTCTCGGCGGGATGGTGCTCGGCGCCATCGGCGCCTTCGTCATCGACAAGAAGTTCACCGAGGCGTCGTACTTCGCTGCGGCCGGCGCGGTGCTGACCTTCTTCGGCTTCATGCACGGCGAGCAGGTCGGCATCGCGGTGACGCCGACGGTGGCCGCGGCCTACGTCATCGTGGCGGGCTTCCTCTATGCGCTCAGCCGTGCGCCCGCCTTCGAGTTTTCGAGTTCCCCAACCGAAGAAGCGCATTCTCCGGTCCCTGCCGAGTAGGTGAGTGCACGGCAGGGTTTTCCCTGGCGGGATCGGAGGCGTATCGCCGGTCCCGCCAATTTTTTCCGGTCTTGCGGATGGGCGGTGTCGGGCCCCAAATAGCTCGATGCGGAGTTCGGACCCGACACGCCTGATCGTCAATCCGGTCATTCCGGTGATCACCATCGAGAATGCGCGCGACGCGGTGCCGCTCGCGCGCGCGTTGCTGGCCGGCGGCCTGCGGGTCGTCGAGATCACGTTGCGCACGCCGGCCGCGCTCGACGCAATCCGCGCCGTCGCAGGCGAGGTGCCCGATGTCATCGTCGGCGCCGGGACTGTGCTGCAGCCGTCTGATGTGACACGGGCCATCGAAGCCGGCGCGCATTTCCTGGTGACTCCGGGAACGCCGGCAAGCCTGGCGCCGGCGCTTCGCGATGCGCCGGTGCCGGTCATGCCGGGCTGCGCCACCGTGAGCGAAGCCATGGCTCTGGCGGCGTTGGGATTCCCGGTGCTGAAGTTCTTCCCCGCAGAACAATCCGGCGGCGCGCGCTGGCTGAAGGCGCTGTCCGAGCCGTTGCCGAATATCCGGTTTTGCCCGACCGGCGGCATCAACGGCGACAACGCTGCGGATTATCTCGCGCTGCGGAACGTGATTGCGGTCGGCGGCTCCTGGGTCGCCTCGTCTCAAGCCATCGCCGCGGGCGATTTCGCCGGCATCACGGCGCGGGCAGCCGCGGCAGCAGCGCTTCGCGCATGACGCGCTTGCCAGCGGATTGGGCAAGTGGTCTGAGTGATCCGCTCCTCAATCATCCGAAGCGATCCGTTGCCGTCCGAAGCCCCGCTCAAGCGCGTCAAGCGCAAAGCCTTTGACTGGTCGTCCGCTGCCGTCGGCGTCGCGGTGGCGGTGTCTGCGGTTGTGGTCTACTGGCGCGACGGCCAGGCCAAGTTCCTGGAAATCCTGTTCGGTGACGTCGGCCTGTTCATCGATATCCTGCCGAAGGTGCTGGCCGCCTGCCTGATCGCGGCCTTCGTCGCGGTGATGATGCCGCGCGAGGTGGTGCTGCGCTGGGTCGGCGCCGAGTCCGGCGTGCTCGGCATCGTCATCGCGACGCTCGCCGGCATCATCTGCCCGGGCGGTCCGATCACGATCTTCCCGATCGCCGCGGCCTTCGTCGCCATCGGCGCCGACACCGGTGCGGCGATCGCCTTCATCACCAGCTGGACGCTGCTCGGCTACGCCCGGCTGCTGGTCTGGGAGCTGCCGTTCTTCGGCGGCGAGTTCGTGTTCTGGCGCTATCTCATCGCGCTGCCGATGCCGCTCATCGCCGGTCTCCTGGCGCGCGGCATCGCCGGCTGGTGGGCCCGCAAGGGAGGCGCCGAATGATCTTCTTCGTCGACGGGCTCCTCTGGGTCATCGCCATCGTGCTCGGACTGATCGCGGCCTCGCGCAGCCGCAAGCTGTTCCGCGACAGCGTCACCGAGGGCGCCATGGACTGCGTGCGGCTGATCCCGCGCATCATGCTGGGCGTGATCGGTTCGGGTTACATCGCGGCTGTTCTGCCGCAGGACGTAATGGGCAACTGGTTCGGTGCTGACTCGGGCGCCACCGGCATCATCATCGCCGCCGTGTCCGGCTTCCTCACACCGGGCGGGCCGGTGGTCGGCTTCTCAATCGGGGCGGCTGCGCTGAAGGGCGGCGCCGGCCCGCCGCAGGTGCTCGCCTACACGATTGCCTGGGCGCTGTTCGCCATCCAGCGCGTGTTCCTGTGGGAGCTGCCGGTGATGCCGCCGCGAATCGTCTGGGTGCGGGTGCTGGCCTCGCTGCCGATTCCGTTCCTGGTGGCGTTCGGCGCAATGCTGCTCGGCAAGCCGTGATGACGCCAATGTCGCGGTTCGGACCTTCGTTCGCATTCTTGGCTGCTTCGAAGCAAACTTCCAAACAAAGTGACATTGTGGCGTTCACCTGTGCGGCTGAGGACAATCCAGTCCTTAGTACTCATCGAACATGCGTTGGAGTTCGTCGGGTTTGCTGGTCTTGGTCAGGCCAAGCTGCAGCAAAATGCGCGCCTTCTGTGGGTTGAGATTATCCGCGGCAACGAAGCCCGGCTCTTGCCAGTTGTCGTCACGCACCACACGACCGGCCCCGACGCGCGCCGAGCGCACAACGATCACGCCCGTGCTCTCATGAAGCTCCTTCAGGATCTTGCGTGCATTTTGGGTATGTCCTGCGCCCGTGCCAGCAATCACAAGACCCTTGGCGCCGGCGGCGACGGCGGCCCTCGCGAGATCGCCATCGTCACCCGAGTAAGAGTAGAGGATGGTGACCTTGGGGAACGACGGGATTTGAGCGATGTCGAACTCGGATTGCATCGTGTGCTTGCGCACCGGGCTGCGGTAATAGACGACGCGATCAGGGTCGGCGTATCCGAGAATTCCCACCTCGCGGGACTGGAAGGTCTCCACGCGATAGGTATTGGTCTTCGTGACATCGCGCGCAGCTTGGACCGTATCGTTGAGCACCACCAATGTGCCTTTGCCGCGCGAACCGGGGTCGGCGGCGACGCGGATCGCGTTGAGTAGATTGAGGGCAGCGTCAGACGACAGGGTCGAGAACGGACGTTGCGCCCCGACGATCACGATCGGCTTCTCGCTTTTGACCGTGAGATTCAAGAAATAAGCTGTTTCCTCGATCGTGTTGGTGCCATGCGTGAAGACGATGCCGGCAACGTCTGGATCAGTCAGCAGTGCAGCCATCTTGAGGCTCAACTCCTTCAACTGCTCAGGCTGATCGAACGGCATGGGCGGTCCGTCGTCCGCGGTGACGCGCGCGAATTGTGCCACCTCGGGAATGCGCTCGACCAACTCGCGCGCCGACAGCGGCTTCTCTCCGGTCGTCGCATAACGCAAGAACTCGAGCCGGTTCTTCGGATTACGCGGCAGCGTACCTGGCCCGGTCATGACATGGACGCGAGCCAACGTGGGTTGAGACGTTTGAGCCGCGACGGTGCCGGGCAACGCCACCACTGCAAGAATTGCAATGCCAAAAACGACGTAACCCATGTGGCCCCTCCCGGCGCTCGGATCATTGGATCGTAACCGGCCGGAGTGGCCATCTAAAGAGGCAAAGGAGCGACGACTGTTCAGGGTCACCCGGATGCTTTGGCGCCTTTCAGCCCTGCGACGCGCTCAGTATCGCGACCTTCGCGCCGGTCGTTCCTCCGACCGAGACGTCGGGGCACACGCTGAGCGCCGCCAACAAGTCCATCTCAGCACGCAAGGTTATGTGAGCGCCGGGTGGCTTCGGTCGAATCGGCGAGTGCTCGAGTACGCCGGTCTTCTCGCGGATGATCATGTCCTGAAAAATGTTGAATGGACTGGGGACGTCTTCCAGCGCGATCCCGTAGGGAGCGAGAACACCGCTGAGATTTTCTGTGCAGCCGTGTGTCGGCATTTCCGACAAAGGACGGCCGTAGGTTGCTTCCCACACGCCTCGCTTTGCCGCCAATTCGTGGCGCTTGCGGCTGCACATGCCCTCCTGCAAGTCGTGGTGTCCTTCCTTGAAGGTGTCTTCGATGATGGTCATCATCGTATTGTTGAGCTTTGACACCAGGCTGTCTCCGGCGGTCAGGAAAACCTTTCGCTGGTTCGCCTTGGTCCTGGCTTGGTCGAATCGCTCGCGCAGATTGCCGCGATTGAAGCAGACGAAATCGATGATGGTCTGAGACGTAATGCGAACGGATTGTCCTTGCTTCATATCGAATACGAAGCCTGTGTTGCGCGGAAGCGCGCGTTCCCACAGCACGACGTCAGTCATTCGGAGCTCCCGCGACGGCTTATTTCGGATGGAGTGGAACGTCGAACACCGGCCGTCCGCCGGTGCGTTCGAGATAGCGGCCAAAGCGAAATTTGACCTCGGGTCCGTCGAGCGGAGGAGAGGGCAGGTGGCGCCCCAGCGGGTCGACATGCAGCACCGCGAAGGCGTGGCCGGGAACTTTGATCATGTCGTCGAGGCCCTGGCCAAGGCCTTCCAGCGTGGAGAAATCGTAGACGCGCTCAATGCCGGACGCTTTCGCCATTCCGGCGTAGTCCATGAGTTCGCCGAACGGATGACCGAGATCATTGGTCGAGCCATAGACCCGGTTCGAGATCACGAAATGCTTGAGATTGGACAGCGACAATTGACGTTCGACGAGCAGCATTCCGGGGTTCATGCAAAACGCGCCGTCGCCATTGAATGCGACCACAGTGCGCTCGGTTCCAAGCGCGATGCCGGCCGCAAATACCGACGCGAGGCTCATCGACGCTTCGAGGTAGAACACCCGTTCGGTCTCGCGCGTGATCTCCCACCACAATTCCGAGCTGTTGCCGGCGGACGTGACGATGATCTCGTCCTTCAGTCGTTCGGCGAGCAGCCGAAAGCAAGCCTCGAAATTCATCTCAGGCCTCCCCCCGCAATACTTCGCGCGTGAATCCGACAACCACCGGTCGCGACATGACGCGGCTATGGCTGTACGCGGTTTTGATGCGTGGAATATCGGCGGCCGTTTCGACCGGCACGAATGGGATATCGATCGCCTGGATCACCTGCTCCAGATAGAGCCCGTTGGACTGGTGAAATTTGGCGCCGTCGCCCGGCCGGCCTCGCAGCGTGATGCCGATCAGGAGCGGAATCTGGTAGGTGTAGTTGATCTTGGTGATCGCATAGATGCAGGTCAGAAAGCCCGACGCTCCCATCAGCGCGAACGTCCCAAGCCCGCTGAAGAATGCGCCGGAACACAGTCCGATCGCCGACTCCTCCCGGTTCACGGAAACATGCCTGAAGCGCTTGTCGCGGTCGTAGTGCGTTATCAGATTGGTGATCCAGCCGTCCGGGAGGCTTGCGATCAGCGATATGCCGCAATCAGCCGTCTGATCAACGATACGTTGCGAGATGACATCTGTCGCTTTGGCGTTCATTCGGCGACCCGTCCGAG
>CAKZHN010000422.1 GCA_936924235.1 uncultured Rhodoplanes sp.
GCTCCGGGCTCGATCTCAAGAAGGACGCGACGCTGATCTACGGCACGCCGCCGCTGCTCACGCAGATAGCCATCCAGGGCGAGCAGGATGCGACGCTGACGTTCTGGAACTTCTGCGCGGAGCTGGAAGGCAAGGGCTTTCGCCGCGCCGTCGCCATGGACGAGGTGATGAAGCATCTCGGCGCCAGGGGCGCCATCTCGATCGTCGGCTACGTGTTCGACGAGGCCTGGGCGGCGAAAAACCGCGGCGCGGTCGACCGCTTCCTCGCAATGACGCAGGAGGCGAAGAAAATCCTGGCGAACTCCGATGCCGAATGGCAGCGGCTTGCGCCGCGCATCGGCACGACCGATGCGGCGACGCTCGCGATCTATCGGAAACGCTACCTCGAAGGCATTCCGCAGCGGACCGCTGCTGAGGAAGCGACCGACGCCGCGGCGCTCTACCTGGTGCTGGCCGAGATCGGCGGCGCCGATCTGGTCGGACCGGCCAAGGCGCTCGATCCCGCGACGTTCTATCGCCCGAACCGCGGGGAATGAGCGTGCTGCTGCGGCTCTTCTCCCTCGCTCTGCTGATCGCCGTGTGGTACGCGGGCTCGCAGGTCGCGGGCGGCAGGCTTTTGCCGGCGCCCGAAACAGTCGGGCTCGCGCTTGCGGCCGAGGCGCAGTCCGGCGCGCTGGCGTTCAATCTCGGGGCAACACTCGCGCGCGTCGCCGCCTCGTTCCTGATCGCCATGGTGCTTGGCACGGCCTTCGGCCTCATCATGGGCCGCTCGCGCACCGCCGACCGCATTGGCGATCCGTGGCTCATCGTGCTGCTCAATCTGCCGGCGCTGGTGATCATCGTGCTGGCCTATGTGTGGGCGGGACTCACCGAGGCCGCCGCGATCGCGGCGGTGGCGCTGAACAAGCTGCCGCTGGTCACCGTCACGGTGCGCGAGGGTGCCCGCTCGCTCGACCGGCAGTTCGACGAGATGGCGCACGTATTCCGGATGAGCGCCTGGGTGCGCTTCCGCCACGTGATCATGCCGCAGCTTGCGCCCTACGTCGCAGCCGCCGCGCGCTCCGGCCTGTCGCTGGTCTGGAAGATCGTGCTGATCGTCGAGCTGCTCGGCCGGCCCAATGGCGTGGGCTTCGAGATCGGGGTCGCCTTCCAACTGTTCGACGTGACCCGCATCCTGGCCTATGCTCTGGCCTTCGTTGCCGTGATGCTCGCGATCGAAACCCTTCTGGTGCAGCCGCTTGAACGACATGCCGCCCGCTGGCGTCCCAGCCCAGCTTGAGGTCGAGATCGCGCACAAGGCATTCGGCGCCGCGATGGGCGGCCGGCGCGATGTGCTGGCCGGCCTTTCGTTCCGGCTCGGCTATGGCGAGGTCGGCGCGCTGCTCGGGCCCTCGGGCTGCGGCAAGACCACGGTGCTGCGCATCATCGCGGGCCTCGACGGCGACTATGACGGCACCGTGCGGCTGCCGCATCACGGCCGGCTCGGCGTGATGTTCCAGGAGCCGCGGCTCCTGCCCTGGCGCACCGTCGAGGACAATGTGCGGCTCGCGGCGCCGGAGGCGTCGGACGCGGCGCTCGATACGCTGTTCGGCAGCCTCGGCCTCGCCACCCATCGTCAGAATTTTCCGGGCGAGCTGTCGCTCGGGCTCGCCCGCCGCGTCGCGATGGCCCGAGCCTTCGCGGTCGAGCCAGATCTGCTGCTGCTCGACGAGCCGTTCGTGTCGCTCGACGGAGCGCTCGCGGCGCAGCTCGTCCAGGCGCTGGCCGATCTGGTGACGCGCAATCCGGTGACGACCTTGCTCGTCACTCACGACATCGACGAGGCGATCAATCTGGCCGACCGGGTGTTCCTGCTCTCGGCGAGCCCGTGCCGGGTCATCGCCGAGGTGCCGATCGACCGGCCGCGCAGCAAGCGCAGCCCGGACGAGATCGCGGCGATCCGCAAAGAGATCGCGCGGCGGCGCGATCAACCCGGGGCCGGCTGACCGCCGCGGCGCATCATGCCGCGCTGCGGGTCGTAACCGTAGACCGCCAGCATGAAGAAGATCACCGTCGAGACCACGACTACAGCCGTCGCCACCGGTTCGAACATGCCGTAGAGCGCAAAGCGGATCATCTCGACCGCGTGGGTGAACGGATTGACCACCGACACCCAGTAGATCGCCTCGGAGCCTCCCTCGCGGAGCTTCCACAACGGATAAAGCGCCGACGAGAAGAAGAACATCGGGAACATCACGAAATTCATGGCACCGGCGAAGTTCTCGAGCTGCTTGATGTGCACCGAGAGGAACAGCCACAGCGAGCCGAGCATCAGGCCGGCCGCGATCAGCGCCGGCAGCACGGTCAACCAGCCTGTCCAGTCGAACGTCACGTCGAACGGGATGCAGACCAGCATGAACACGTAGCAGGTGATCACCGAGAGCGCGGTGCCGGCGACGAGCTTGCAGACCAGCAGCACCCAGCGCGGCAGCGGCGCGGTGAGCAGCAGCCGCATCACGCCCATCTCGCGGTCGTAGACCATCGACAGCGACGACTGCATTCCGTGAAACAGCAGGATGATGCCGAGCAGCCCCGGCACGATATAGACCTGATAGGTGATGTAGGTCTTGTACGGCGGGATGATCGAGACGCCGAACACGTTGTAGAAGCCCGCCGCGAACACCGCGAGCCACATCAGCGGCCGCACCAGCGCCGAGAGCAGCCTGCCGCGCTGCTGCACGAACTTGAAGATCTCCCGCATGGTGACGGCGCGGAGCGCGCGGACGGTGTGGGCTAGCTGCATGGTGGCGACCTTGGTGGCTACCTGTTGAGATGGCACGGCGACTGCGGCTCGTCGTCGCCCAGGGTATCGAGCACGTTGACCTGGTGCATGAAGCCTTCGAGGGGCGCGCTGGCGGTCACATAATAAGGTGTCGCCAGCAGGATCGCCTGCCGTAGCTGATGATCCCAGGGCCGGATGCTCATGGCGAGCCCCTTGTCGCCGTCGAAGGCCGCGCCAGCGCTCAGGATGAAATCGCGCTGCGTCTTGAAGTCCGCCGACTTGGTGCGGAGCGCCGCCTGCACCACCATCTTCACCGCCATCCAGGCCGCCCAGTCGCCGCCTTCCATGTTGCGCCTGGCGAGCTTGGCAAAGCGCGCATTCACCTGCGGCGCGCCGTTGTGGTCCCAGGTCCAGTGCCAGGCCAGCGGCTCCAGGTCGATGCTGCCGACGACGGGCCGCGGCTTGACCAGATGGAACGGCACCTGGCGCACGAAATCGAAGTCCTCGTCGGCCACGAATGCGACGTCATAGTCGCGGCTGATGGCGCTGAGCAGCGCCGGGTTGTTGAGCTCGCGCTCGCGCGGATCGGTGCCGGGCTTGAACGGCTTGTTGGCGACGATCCTGGCGCCGAACTTCTGGGCCGAGGCCTCGAACGCCTTGGCGGCGAGCGCATCGCCGGGCTTCGGCCCCTGCAGCACCAGGAAGTTGGTCCACTTCCGCGAGACGAGATACTGCACGAGGCCGTCGGCAGTCATGGAGCGGCTCGGCAGCACATGGACGAACTCGCGGGCGCAAAGGTCCCGGCGCAGCGTATCGTCCGGCGCCGTGATGTTGAACAGCAGCACGTCGCGGCCGCGCATGGCGTCGGCCAGCGGCTTGAATGCCTCGGTCGGCGCATCGATCAGGAAGAACCGGATGTTGCGGGCTTCCGCCTGCTGTACGGCCGGCGCCACCTCGGCGGCTGACTTGACGGTGATGCGCTCCAGATCGAAATCGATCTTCAGCACACGCGCGAGGATTTTCGCATCGTCGAGGCCGATGCGGGCGCCGTCGAACGGATGCTCACGGGCTTTGAGCACCAACCGCTCGGCCATGACCGGCTCGTAGCGCGGATCGCCTTCGATCTCGACATAACCGATGGTCAGCTTCCCGCGAGGCTCGCTCGGTGCCTGCGCATTCTGAGCGAACGCCGGCGCGCCAAGGACGACGAGAGCAAGCAGAGCGACAAAGACCGAGAGCTTGGTGAGTTTTCCACCTAAGCTGCACCAATCTCCGGCGTCATGCCCGGCCTTGTGCCGGGCATCCACGTCTTGGCGACAAAGTAAGGCGTGGATGGTCGGGACAAGCCCGGCCATGACGGCTGCAACATTGGAGCAAACGACCGGCAGCCTAATCATCGATGACCACGCCCCAGGGCACGCGGCCGACCGGAATCGAAACGATCGGCTTCCGGCTCTTCGCGTCGATGATGGTGATGTCGTCGCCGAAGCCGTTCGCCACGAACAGCAGCTTCTCGTCGCGCGACATGGTGATGCCCCAGGAGCGCTTGCCGACCAGCATGTAGCTCTGCACCGCGCGCGACGGAACGTCGACCACCGCCACATGCGCCGCATGGCCGAGCGTGACATAGGCGGTCTTGCCGTCCCTGGTCATCGCGAGACCGACCGGCGTCACGTCGCTCTTGCGCATGCCGGGCGGCAGGAACTCGATCTTGCCCGCCACAGTGAACGAGGCCAGATCGATGATGTAGACCTCGCCCGACAGCTCGGTGGTGACCCAGAGCTGCTTGCCGTCCGGCGTCGCTGCAAAGCGGCGCGGCCGCGTGCCGACCACGACGTCGCGGGTGACATGACCGTCGGTGGCGTCGATCTCGTGCACCAGATCGCCCACCTCGGAAGTTACGTAGATGAGCTTGCCGTCCTTGCCGATCGACACGCCTTCGGGCTCGGCGCCGGTCGGCACCTCCTGGACGATGATGTTCTGGTCCATGTCGATGACCGAGAGCGACGAGGCCTCCTCGTTCGCCACGTAGATCCGGCGCTTGTCCTCGTCGATCGCGAAGGTCTCAGGGCTCGATCCGGTCGCGAGCTTGCCGACCACGGCGAGCTTGGCCACGTCGATGATGTCGATCACGTCGTCGTCGCCGCAGGCGACGTAGAGCTTCTGGTGGGCGGCGTCGAAGTGCATGTCGCGGGGCCGCCGCGATGTCCTGATGTCCTTGACCACCGCGTGCGTCTTCGGATCGAGCACGATGATGTTGTTCGACTTCTCATTGCTGACGAAGATCAGCCCGGTGTCCTTGGCGGCGCAGGGTGCGGTCGCAACGAGCAGCGGCAGCAGCGCATAGGCGAGCAAAGCGACGCCGTTCTTTGAACGGCTATGGCAAAGGCGGCGACAATCCACGGCTGTTTCATCCCGACGTCGAACAGGCCGCAACGGTACGCCGGGGCCTGCGAGCCTCGCAAGCCGACTGCTGGTTTATTCCGGCGAAGCCGTTATGTTGCGCTGGATGGGTGGGGAAACGCCAGTGAGCCACTCCGGCACAGACGCCGTTCTGCTGCTGGACAATGTGGTCAAGACCTACGGTCCGATTCGCGCGGTCGACGGCGTGAGCCTTGCGGCGCGCCCCGGCGAGTTCATTGCGCTGCTCGGGCCGAACGGCGCCGGAAAGTCGACGCTGTTCCAGCTGCTCTCCGGCCTGTTCGTCGCAGACTCCGGCCGCATCGAGGTAATGGGCCACGACATGGCGCGCGATCCGGTGCCGGCGCTGGCGCGGCTCGGCATCGTGTTCCAGCAGCCCACGTTGGACCTCGAACTCACGATCACCGCGAACCTCCTGTTCCATGCCGGCCTCCACGGCATCCCGCGCGCCACAGCGCAGGAACGCATCGCCAAGGAGCTGGCGCGGCTCGGCCTTGCCGAACGTGCTCACGACAAGACCGCGCAACTGAGCGGCGGCAACCGGCGGCGCGTCGAGCTGGCGCGTGCGCTGCTGCACGATCCGAGCGTGCTGCTGATGGACGAAGCCACCGTCGGCCTCGATCCGGCGAGCCGCAGCGAGCTTCTGAAGCTCCTCCTCACCATGCGGGCCGAGCGCGGCGTCGCGGTGCTGTGGGCGACGCATCTGTGCGACGAGGTCACCGATGCGGATCGCGTCATCGTGCTGCATCGCGGCAAGGTGCTGGCCGACACCACGCCGGCCGACCTCGTGGCCAAGGCCGGCACCACGACCATCGAGCAGGCCTTCCTGGCGATGACGGGCACAGGTCCCAAACGCGCCTGAACTCGAAACTAAGCTATTGCGGCAGCTTCGGCGGCAGCAGCACCGGCGGCATCGAGCCGAACTCCACGCGCTGGGCCTGCTGCAGAAGCTTGGCCGCCTCGGCGTCGATCGCCACGCTGCCCGCCTCTTGCGCCTGCTGGCCGGGCTGCTTGGCGTCGGCCTTCATCTCCCGCTGCGCGCCCGCCTCCGGCATATCCTCCGCCGAGCCCTGCTGCGGATTGCCCTGCATGATCTGGTCGCGGGCCTTGGTGGCCCGCTCGGCCAGCGGCCGCGTATACGGCAGGCGGTAAGCCCGCGGCACGCCGCTCGCCACGTTGTTCTCGTCGATCTCCTCGACCCAGAGATAGATCGAGCCGGGATCGCCCACCTTGGCGTCGGGCTCGACGGCGCGGACCCAGAGGAGTTGGAAGCGCTGCGGCAGCCGTTCCGAGCCGGGCCAGCCAAGGAGTCCCTTGGTGGCGTAGAACACCTCGACGAAGAACACCGAGGTGACGACGATAGCGATGGCCTTCACCCACCAGGCGAAACGCGAGGTCAGCCCCATGCCGAGCAGCACGAGGCCCATCACCACATAGGCGACCGAGATGGCGAGGACGGTTCCGGTCATTCTCGCGACCTATTTCGCCGAACGGCGGACGCTGCGCGTCAGCTGGATCAGCGACTTGTCGAGATGGCTCACATCGGTGACGCGACCGTTGTCGGCGACCCGAAAGCGCACCGCGGTCTTCTCCTGGCCGGCGTGATCGACCATGATCGTGTCGTAGTGGACCACCTCGACGGTCGGATTGACCTTCTCGACCTTCACCGACACGGGCACCGGGGCGTTGGTGGTGGCAAGATAATGATTGACGTTGATCGTATATTCGCCCGCGATGATGCCGCGGATGCTCACCGTCTCCTGCCGGATCGGGCTCGTCATCTTCACGCCGTTGACGGTGATGGAATTGTTGAGGCCGCCGCGGTCGTCGCGGTCGAGCACCATGAAGCCCGCCTCGCGCACGTGGTACCAGACGATGTTGCCGAGCGGATCCTCGGCATAGAGGTCGATGTCGTCCGGATGGCTGTCAGGCCAGGTCATCGTGATGATGAAGTCGGCCTTGGTGTCGATCTTGCCCTGCTTGGCCTCCGGATTGATCACCAGCAGCGCGATGAAGAACAGGAAGGCCACCACCTGAAGGGCCTTGAACAGCATCACGCTGAACGGATCGAACGGCCGGTCGCGCGGATAGTTGCCGAAACTATCCATCCTGCTCGCGCTCCAGCGTCGAGATGACGAACACCTCGGTGAGGTCGGTCGCGAGCGCAAACAGATTGGCGGTGGCGTCGTCCAGCAGGTAGTACTGCGCCTGCACCAGGATCGAGCTGACGAGCCCGGCAAGCGTGGTGTACATGGCGACCGCCATGCCGTCGCTCATCAGGCCCATCGAGGTCTTCACCGAGGCGCGGTCGGCGGCATCGAGGCCTGCGATCGGCGCCAGCATCAGGATGAAGCCGATGATGGTGCCCAGAAGCCCGAGCTTCATCAGCGCGTCGCTGGCAAACGAGCCGAACTGGTTGGGCCCGCGCAGCGCGTCGGCAAAGCCGCGCAGCAGCAGGGTCTGATCGAGGCGGTGCTTGCCCTGCAGGCCGGCCTTCAGCACCAGATTGCGGATGTGCTCGGCGACGCGCCCGCGCGGCAGCTTGTCGTTGCCGGCCAGCACGTCGGTGCCTTCGACGCGGAACCCCGTCCGGCTCTGGCTGACGATCGCCGAGACCCGCCGCGCCCGCGACAGCTCGTTGGAGATCACCACGGTGCGGATCAGGCAGTGCAGCGAGACCACGACGTAGAGCACGCTGATGATCGTGGAAATCCAGGTCTTGTCGTTGGCCACCATCAGGTGGAACAGCCCGTAGTGCCACGCCACCGCGAAGCCGAACACCGACACGCCGGTGAACATCAGCCAACGCAACAACGGCATCTGATCGGAAGATGAATCGCTGAACAGCCGAAGGCTCATCAGAAAATGCTTTGCGCCTGAAAGAACGGACCTCGTATCGAGTCTGACGCTGGTCGGGACCCTGTCAAGCAAGAACCCTGTCAAGCAAGACCTGCCCACATTTGCAGCTTCATCATGCATGGCCGTTGGTGCAGCGCAGCGGCGCACGCTCGATGCGGCTTCCCTCCCCGCCGCGCCGCGCTTAGGCTCGCGCGGTCAACGAGCGGAGGAATCGTCATGCGGGCCTGTCTGGTGGTGTTGCTCTGGCTCGCCGGCATGGCCGCCGCGGACGCGCAGCAGCAAAGGCCGACGCGGTTCTGGAATTTGACCCGCCATACCATCTCTGAGCTGTCGCTGGCGGCTGCCGGGACCACCGACTTCGGCCCCAACCAGTGCAAGAACGACAAGGACGGCACCGTCGATCCCGACGAGCGCCTGCGAATTACCGGCGTACCTCCCGGCACTTACGACGTACGTCTGAAAGACGTCAGCGGACGTCAGTGCGTCGTGCGCGGCATCAAGGTCGAAGCCGGCGAGATCTTCTCTATCGAAGAGAAGCAGCTCACCTCGTGCCAGTAGCGTGGGCAGACTCCCATGCGGCTGCGAACGGCGTCGTGAACGTCATGCCTGTCAGGCACTTGCGGCATTGACCGCTCAAGATCGCGAGGATTACGCTCCGGTGATCGGTTGAGGTCCGCGATCACAAAAGACGGACCACAAGGCCGTGAAACCAGCCGCGCGATGGCGCAGCGGCTGCTGGAGGAGCGACCATGAAATCCACGCATCTCGCGTGCGCGTTGGCGTGCGCATTCCTGTCTTCGACCTTTCTGACCTCGACCCTGTCGCCGGCGAAAGCCGCCGACATGACGCAAGAGCGCGCACAGAACGCCGCCAAGGAGCCGCAGAACTGGCTGCTCCACCACGGCAACTACGAGGGCCATCGCTTCTCGCAGCTGAAAGACGTCAACACCGACAGCGTCAAGAACCTGAAGATGGTGTTCAGCGTGGCGCTCGGCGGCTACGAAAGCGGCGGGCGCTACAAGTTCGGCAACCTCGAAGGCACGCCGCTGGTCGAAGACGGCATCATGTATGTCACCGACGGCTGGGGCTCGGTCTACGCGATCGACGTGACGAGCGGCAAGAAGGGCACGATCCGCTGGAAGTTCGATCCGGCCACGGACCGCGCCTGGGCCGGCGACGTCGCCTGCTGCGGCGTCAACAACCGCGGCGCGGCGCTGTGGAAGGACAAGGTGATCTCCGCCTCGCTCGACGGCCGGCTGTTCGCGCTCAACAAGGCGACCGGCGAGATGATCTGGGAGCGCAAGGTCGCCGATCCGGCGATGGCCGAGACCATCACGCTCGCGCCGCTGGTCGTTCGCGACATCGCCATCGTCGGCGCGGCCGGCGGCGAGTTCGGCATCCGCGGCTGGATCGACGGCACCGATCTCAACACCGGCAAGCAGGTCTGGCGCACCTACACCATCCCGGGCGCCGGCGAGCCCGGCAACGACACCTGGAAGGACGGCAAGGACCGCTGGAAGCATGGCGGCGGCTCGGTGTGGGAAACCGCGACCTACGACGTCGAGACCGACACGTTCTATCAGGGCATCGGCAATGCGGGCCCGGACTGGGACCCGGAATATCGCCCCGGCGACAACAAATGGGCGGCGAGCGTGCTGGCGCTCAGCCCGAAGGACGGCAAGATCAAGTGGGGCTATCAGTACACGCCCAACGATCCTTACGACTTCGACGAGATCTCCGAGCACCCGATCATCAACATGAAGGTCAACGGCCAGGACCGCAAGCTCGTGGTGCACGCCGCGCGCAACGGCTTCTTCTACGCGCTCGACCGCACCAACGGTTCGTTCGTGGCCGGCAAGCAGTATGTCGATCAGCTCAACTGGACGACCGGGCTCGATCCCAAGACCGGCCGGCCTCTGAATTACGACCCGACCAAGGACGTGCAGGTCTACGCGGCGGGCACGGCTCCAGGGCGCAACCTGGCTCCGACCCGGCTCTGCCCGGCGCACTTCGGCGGCAAGAACTGGGAGCCGACGGCCTACAATCCGGAACTCCAGCTCCTCTACATCCCCTCCATCGAGGGCTGCAATTCGCTCGAGAACAAAGTGCAGCAGGACATGGAGGACCAGGGCGGTTCGATCAAATGGCGCGAACGCTTCACCGGCGGCGGCACGAAGACCGCTGAACGGCTCTATGGCAGCCTGAAGGCCATCGACCCGGCGACCGGCGAGACCAAGGCCGCGCTGAAGCTCGAATATCCGAACTACAGCGGCGCGCTCGCCACTGCCGGCGGTCTGGTGTTCATCGGCCATGCCGATGGCACGCTGACCGCGCATGACGCCAAGACCCTGAAGGAGGTCTGGAGCTTCAGCGTCGGCACCGGCATCAACGCACCGCCGATCAGCTACTCGATCAACGGCAAGCAGTACATCGCCGTGCTGGCAGGTTCGCGCCAGTCGATCAACGTCCTGCAGAACGCGCCGGAGCTGAAAAACACCGCGACGGCGTCGATGCTCTACGTGTTCGGCCTCTAGGCCGGCACGCATCCATTAGATCGGAAGA
>CAKZHN010000423.1 GCA_936924235.1 uncultured Rhodoplanes sp.
CGAGCCGTCGAAATTCAGGCTCAGATCGCCATAGGCCCCGTGGACGATGTTCGATTGAAAATTGGCGTTGCCGAAGCTGTCGTACACTGCAACAACCTGCAGCGGGTCGCCTTCGGGGTCGGTGTCGTTCTTCAGCACGCCGTGCGCGGCATCGATCATGATGTGCCCGGCCTGCACCGACACCGTGGCGGTGTCGTTGACTGCCGTCGGCAGGCGGTTGACCACGATCGAAAGCGTGGCGCTGCCGAATCCGCCGCGGCCGTCGGTCACCGTGTAGATGAAATTGTCGACCGCGTGGTGGCCCGCGGGAACGCCCGATAGAGATCCGTTTTGGGTGTAGCCCACCGAGCCATCATTCCCCGCGTACAGATCGCCATACGTGCCGTGGATGGTGATGAAGCCCATCGGGCTCACCGCGACCGGACCTCCGGTCGCGCCCTGGACGCTGGCCAGCGACACGGCGTCGAAATCCTGATCGGTACCGGTGAGTTGTATCGGCGCCTGACCGGCGCCGAAGATCGACGAGATCGAGCCGCCCGCCACCACGTTTTCAGACATGTCCGAGGCGACCGGCGCGTGCTCGACGGTCGACAGGAACGTGATCTTGGTGCCGCCGTGGCCGTCGCCAGACGTGACCAATGAGAAGTTCGGATCGGTCGTCGCAACGCTCAAATTGTTGAAGGGCGTGAAGTACGTGGTGATGTCGTAGCTGGCGCCTGCGGTGTTGGTCACGTGCATCACATTGCCGGCCATGCTGGCCGACGTGATGCCGACGAGGTCGACGGTGCTGCCGACATATTCGACGACCAGCTTCCCGTTGAAGGCCGTCGAATTCTTCAGGTCGATGGTGGTGTTCTGGATCGCCGCAATCTTTGCGGTGACATCCTGGGCGTCGTCGAGGATAAGCGTCGCGCCGCCGCGCAGCAGCGTGATGCCGGTCTGGGTGTCGGCCCCGGTGATTTCCAGGGTGCCGTCGACCAGCGGGCCGCCGGAACCGTCGATGTTGCCTTGAATGACCAGGTGGGCGAACTGGTCGACTGTGATGCCGCCGGAGTTGTGGATGTTGCCGACGATCTTGGCAGCGGCCGCATCGCTGTAGCCGACCGGCAAGACCTCCAGAATGGTACTGGAGCCAATCGTTACGCCGGTGCCGGCGGACACCAGCGCTCCGTCATAGAGCTTGGTATAGCGCTCGAGATCGAGGCCGCCGCTGAGCGCGAGCGAACCCGTTCCATCGATCTCCAGCGTTCCGGTGGTGACCGCGAGATTGGCAGCGCTGGCCGGGCCAACGATGCGATGCAGTCCCGTGCCGGACGTCGTGACGCTGTCGGCAGTCCCCGGCAGATGCCCCGACGACCACGATGACGCCACCGTCCAGTCGCCGTTCAGCCAGGTCGCGGTCGCAGCGGGCACGACGGAGACCAGCGTGCCGCCATGGCCGTCGCCGGTGATCTGGAAGCCGAAATTGCTCGGCGGCACATAGGTCGCCGGATTGAAGTTCGACGGATAGCCGAGGGTGAAAATGAACGACGACAGGTTGAGATCCTGGCCATTCGCCTGATGCAGCGTCAGCGTGTGGTGGCCGTCAAAGGCGAACGACGACGTCGAGACGCCTTTCAGATCGAGCACCGAGCTGGTGTCGAAATTGAGCGACCCGCCGAACGTCGAGGAGCCGGACAGATCAAGCGTCGCGTGGCCGCCTTCAAAGATAGCGCCCGAGAAATTGGCCGCCTGGTCGAGCTTCAGGGTGCCCTGGTCGTAGAGGCCGACGATCTGCGAGGTCGTACCGTTGATCTCGAGGACACCGCCGCCGCCGAGCGTGCCGCCATCTGCGACCGCGAGCGAGCCTGTGCCGGTGATATCGCCGTTGATGACAAGGCGGGCGGAATTGCTGGCACTGATGATGCCGTTGTTGACGATATCGGCGTTGACGGTGCCGGTGCTGTTGGTGTTGGCGGCCGCCGCATAGAGCTCGGAATCGACCGATATGGTAATGCCCGCACTGGCGGTCACGGAGCCGCCGCCGTAGACGTTCATATAGCCCGTCGTGAACGTCATCGCTCCGGTGACATTGAGGCTCCCGGTCACCAGCGTCGCGGACATGTGGTCGGCGATGGTGAGCGATTTGACCTGCACACTGGTGGTCAGGCTGATGTTCTCGGTCTGGGTGCCGTCGATCACCACGTCGTCAAAGGCGGTCGGCGCGAAGCCGGAAACCCAGTTGGCGCCATTCGACCAGTCGCCGAAGGTGCCGTCCTTCCAGTGCTGGACGATGCCCTGCTGGAACGAGACCTGCGTGCCACCACTGCCGTCGCTCGCTGTCACCAGCGCATAGTCGTTCGGAAGTTGCGCGTTGAAATTGCCGTCGGTCCACAGATAGGCCGTCAGATTCTGCGTCTGGCCGCCGGCTTTGGTGATGGTCAGCGTCGAGCCCGAGAAGCTTGCCGCCGTGACGCCCTTGAAATCGAGCACCGCCGGCGTGGACGAGGTGCTGAAGAAATCGATGCGCGACGGCGCAAACGACGACGCCCCGGTGAAGTCCACCGTGCTCGAATCCGAAACCTCGATATCGCCGCCGAAATGGCCGCCGGAGCCGACGATGAACGTGCCGTGCTGCAGGACGACGGCCTGGCTGCTGGTGCCGTCGAGCTCGAGCGTGTCGCCGTCATAGGCGCGCATCGAGCCTGTGCCCGTCACCGTGCCGTTGATAGTGGTATGGCTGCCGGCGAGGATCAGAAAGTTGTTGACGATGTCGGCGGTGATGGTCTCGGTCTGTGAACCGATCCCGAGTCCGATCAAGGCGCCGCCATAACCGACGGAAATGCTGCCCGCGGTCAGCGAAGAGCCCGCGCCCAGATAGAAAAAGTTTCCGAAAAGCGTAGTTCCCGGATTGGAATTCGGCGCCAGCGTGAGTGCACCTGACAGCGTCAGACTGCCTTCCAATTCGATGTCGCCGACGTCGGGCCCCGCAAGCGAAAAGTCTTCCGTTAGGGACTTCGCTTGTACCGAACCCGTTATATGGACGGCCGCAAGGCTGATGCCGCTGATGAACGCATCATCCGTCGAAGCCGGAACGTTTGCGGGGTTCCAATTCGACGCAGTCGACCAGTCGCCGCTTCCGGCGATCCAAAACACTTGCATTTGCCGCCCCCCAAAAAAATGCCTATTCCCAAACTACAAGCACATCAAAACATGCGGGGCGCCGCTGAACGGCGTCCCTCAAAAACGCTTGCGCGTTTTTCGAATGAAAAATGTGCCCCACCAAGCTGCGCGAATTGCGCGCAGTAATTTCAAAACCGAAATTAACTTACCCTAACATCCGAAGATTGCTCTGCAAGAACTTTCACGCGTGAATGTCTTATGACAATGAAACCTATTTATTGCATATAACCGCATGAAATTAGTTGGAACCAATGTGAGCCGTTTCACACAATCATTGCTAGAATTGTTCGCTGCAATTCGCGCGAATTCATCGTGCACCGAGCGCTCGAACAGCAAGCGCTGCCGGCGGTGCCTGCTCACCGCGCGCTGCGCCTTCGGAGACCGGAGCGAAGCTTCGCGGCGACGGCCGCCAAGACCGACAAGGCATCGTCAGTGCCGTCGGCTGCGCCTTTCTCAAAATCCTGGCCGGCCTGCGCCATCGTGTTGGTGACATGGGCAAGGCACAGCACTCGCGCCTTGGTCACCGAAGCGAACGTGTAAAGCGCGGCTGCCTCCATCTCGACCGCCACGGCGCCGCGCGACTTCGCCCAGGCAATCGCATCTATCGTTTCGCGAAACGGCGCGTCGGTGGTCCAGCTCGCGCCGACAAAAGCATGCAGCCCGCTGGCCTGCAGCGCCGCGGATGCGGCCGCGACCAGCGCCGCATCGGCGTTGGCGAACTCGGCCGGTGGCGCGTAGTGGTCGCTGGTGCCCTCGTCGCGCAGCGCGCGGTCGATGACGACGAAATACGGCGGCGCCCCCAGCACCTCGATCTGCCCGGCCGACGTGAGGCTGATGAGCAGCTTGCAGCCGCAGGCGAACAGCTCCTCGGCGATCAGCACTGCGAACGACGCGCCGACCGCGCAGCCGACTATGCCGGCGGTCTCGCCGGCGAGATCGAAGCAATCCAGCGTCGTGTGATAGCAGGGCCAGGGTGTAAACGGTTTCGACCGCCCTTCCCGGCGCAATCTGCGGACAATGTCGCCGTCGGGATCCAGAATGCAGACCCGCGGCACGTCGACCGTTGGCAGGCCTTTCTGCCGCCGCGCCTCGCGCAGCAGCGCGCTCGGGGCGAACACCGATGGGGCCTGATAGTTCTTGTTGTCGCTGATCGGAGCCACGCGCCCTCACACCCGCTGGAACACCGCGCCGTAATGGTACGGCGGAAGCTCGACCACTTTCAGCAACGAAAGCCCGCCGGCCTCGCCGTCGCGGACGGTTTGTGCGGCCGGCATCCGCAGCTCGGTCTTCGGCCCGCGCGGCTCGCCAAGCACGCGGGTCTCTTCGCGCGGACGCGGATGCCAGTTCACGATCGCCAGCAGCCCGCCGGGCTTGAGCGCGTCGCGCGCCACGGCCACGAGCTTCGGACGGTCGGGCACGCCGTGAAACACATTGCCGAGGAACACGAAGTCGGCCCGGTCGCGCACCAAATCCGCCAGCCGATAGGCGTCACCGGCAACGAATTCGCAATTCGTCACGCCCATCTCGTGAAGCCTGTGGCGCGACGTCGCCAGCAGGATCGGATCGATATCGATGGCAATCACGCGCGCCGCGCGCTTTGCGATCAGCGCCGTGAACCAGCCGTCGCCCGAGCAAAGATCGATCACCGTCATGCCGGGTTGCAGGCCGATGGCGGCGAGCACGCCGGCCGGATCGGGCCACAGCGCCTCCCACCAGCCGGGATCCGGCATTCCGGTGCCTTCGAAGAATTCCGGCGGACGGTCTGCCATTACGACTTGTCGCCTATTTGGCCTCCTGCTTGGCGCGCTGCACGCCTTCGAGGATCAGCTTGTGGGCATCCTCGATGCCGCCCCAGCGCAGCACCTTGACCCATTTGCCGGGTTCGAGGTCCTTGTAGTGCTCGAAGAAATGCTGGACCTGCTGGATCGTGATCTCCGGCAGATCGGAATACGACCTCACATTGTCGTAGCGCTTGGTGAGCTTCGACGACGGCACCGCGATGATCTTATCGTCGTGGCCGGCCTCGTCCTGCATGAACAGTACGCCGACCGGCCGCACGCTCATCATCGCGCCCGGTGTGATCGCGCGCGTGTTGACCACCAGCACGTCGCAAGGGTCGCCGTCGTCCGACAGCGTGTGCGGGATGAAGCCGTAATTCCCCGGATAGCGCATCGAGGTGTAGAGAAAGCGGTCGACGAACAGAATGCCCGACGGCTTGTGCAACTCGTACTTGATGGGCTCGCCGCCGATCGGCACTTCGATGATGACGTTGATGTCGTGCGGCGGATTGGTGCCCACGGCGATTGCGCTGAGGTCCATCGAGTTCAATTCCTGTTGTGAATCAAGGGCATTGCGAAACGCCCTCCGAACGCGAACCTCCCACTTGGCAATGTTATTTTTTGGTCGCGGGATCGGGGTGGACGGGGTCCACCCACGGCACCGTCTCCGGCTTTTCGACCGGCTCGATATCGAGATTGACCGCGATCGCCTCGCCGTCGCTGCGCACCAGCACGCATTCCAGCACCTGGTCGGTGCTGGCGTTGATCTCCTGATGCGGCACGTAGGGCGGCACGAAGATGAAATCGCCGGGCCCCGCCTCCGCGGTGAACTGCAGCTTCTCGCCCCAGCGCATCCGCGCCTTGCCGCGCACCACATAGATGATGCTTTCGAGATGGCCGTGATGATGCGCGCCGGTCTTGGCGTCGGGCCTGATCGTCACCGTGCCGGCCCAGAGCTTCTGGGCGCCGGCGCGCGCGAAATTGATCGCGGCCTTGCGGTCCATGCCCGGCGTCGACGGCACGTTGGGATCGAGCTGGTTGCCGGGGATCACCCGGACGCCGTCGTGCTTCCAGCGGTCCTCGTGGTCACTGTGGTCGTGGTGCGGATGGTCGTGCGCGTGGCTCATCGGTGTCTCTTGAATCTCGTGACCTAGAACAGCCCGTATTCTTCCCACTTCGTCTTCGGGATCGGCTTGCCGGTCTGATACTCGAACGACAGCACCTTCATATGGTCGGGCGTCGCCTGGCAGACAAACGTCAACTCGTACCAGTCGCCCTTGCTGCGGAACGCGCCGCCCGTTGCGGTCAGCTTGTCGCCCTCGGTCTTGGGGTCCGCGCTGGCCGCGCCCTGCGCGCGGTCCGGCGAGTACTTCTGGTCCTTCTTGATTCGGGTCATCGCCTCGAGGTCGCAAATCTGCTCCAGCCGGGTCTGCGGATCGAGCCGGTCGAGGGCCTTGCGGAACTTCTCACCTGCGGCGGCCTTGGAAACCGCCGCGGTTTTCGTGCGCTTGGTCTTGGCATTCGCGGCAGTGGCAGGCGCAGCAATGGCAACAATTATCGTAACAGCAAGAAATCTCCAAAATCGCATCTTCCAAGTCCTTTGAGTCCAGGTCGTTGAGACGGCCCTTCCCCCCGGAGGCGGGTTTATCGCAACTCTCCTGGCGATGCACCAGCCCCGAGGTGGCCCTTGGACCACACCCCGATTCGCACCGATACAAGGTGACGGACCTTGCTTGAACCAACACGGTAATTTCTGGTTAAGGACACAGGGCCACGGTGGACCTATAATTGCACTGCCCGCTCGGTCCGCACCCGACGGGCGAAAGCCGCCACAATCTCCCGCTCTGCGGAGAACGCCATGCTGATGACGGACCTGTTCTATCTCATTCCGGTGGCGGTGGTGCTGGCGCTCGTCATCGCAGCACTTGGCGCCTGGATGTGGCTGCGGACCAGCGGCCGCTACGACGACGCGACCCGGATCGACGACACCGAGGATTCCAACGAGAACCGGCCGATCTCCAAGGCCGAAGCGGCGCGCTCGACGTCCTGGCTGATTTGACTGGCTGATCTGCAGCGCCGTTTTCGGCGCGCTCCCATCTTTATTGTCCGAGCCGCAATGGCGTAGCCTTGCGCTGCGCGCGCTGGCGCGGGCAACGACAACAACAAAAACCATCGCTGGGAGGATGTGATGCCAAGCTGCAGGACCGCCATACTGTCCGCCGTCGCGGCGCTCGCGATATCGCTCGTCGCCGGAACCGGCAACGCTTTCGCCCAGTCGCTGGCTGGAGTCGTGTCCTCCGATCGCGAAGGGCCGATGGAGGGCGTGCTGGTCAGCGCCAAGCGGCAAGGCTCGACCATCACGCTCACGGTGGTCAGCAACGACAAGGGCGAATACGCGTTTCCGGCCGGCCGCCTCGAGCCGGGCCAGTACCAGATCAGCGTCCGCGCCGCTGGCTTCGCGCTCGATGGTGCCGGCTCCGCGACGGTCGCCGCAGGCACTCCCGCCAAGGCCGACCTCAAGCTCAAGCCCGCGCCGGTCGCGACCGCGGAGCTGACCAACTCCGAATGGCTCGTCAGCGCGCCCGGCCCTGACGAACTGAAACGTGGCCTCCTCAACTGCACCGACTGCCATAGCGTGCGCCGCATCTTCGAATCCAAGCACTCCAGCGAGGAGTTCATGGCGGTATTCGAGCGCATGGGCGGCTACTATCCCGGCGCCTCCGACATGCAGCCGCAGCGTCTCAATGGCGAGCACCGGCGGCCCGCCGTGAACCCGGCAATGGCGCAGGCGTTCTCGACCTATCTCGCGGCGCTGAATCTTTCGGCCAAACCCCAGCATGGCTTCGAGCTCAAGCTCACGCCGCGCGCCAAGGGCCGCGCCACCCGCGTGCTGATCACCGAATACGATCTGCCGCGCAAGGAGATCCAGCCCCACGACGTGATCGTCGATCCGGACGGCGGCATCTGGTACTCGCATTTCGGCGAGCAGTTCCTGTCCAAGCTCGATCCCAAGACCGGCAAGAGCACGGATTATCCGATCCCGGTGCTGAAGCCCGACCATCCCAAGGGCACGCTCGATCTCGAAGCCGATACCGA
Organism: uncultured Rhodoplanes sp.; assembly: GCA_936924235.1. GTDB lineage: Bacteria > Pseudomonadota > Alphaproteobacteria > Rhizobiales > Xanthobacteraceae > Z2-YC6860. The sequence goes on from CAKZHN010000423.1 coordinate 8,037, forward strand.
CGGCAACATCTGGGTCGGCATGATGTATCAGGGCGGCATGGCCCGCTTCGATCGGAAGACCGAAAAATTCCAGATCTATCCGGTGCCGAAGGAATGGCAGACCGACGCGACGCAGCAGTCGCATTTCTCGGTTGCCGGCATGAAGGCCGACGGCAAGGTGTGGGTGAAGAACTCCGACCGCTCGCAGGTCATGAAGCTCGACCCGCAGACCGGCAAATACGAGAACCTCGGCTCGTTCAAGATCCCGTCGAACGGCCGACCGATCGGCATCTACGGCATCTATGCCGATCAACAGAACAACGCCTACATCCTGGAATTCGGCAACGGCGGCATCGGCAAGATCGACGCCAAGACCGGCGCTTTCGCTTTCTATCCGACGCCGACGCCGTTCTCGCGGGCGCGCCGCGGCCGCGTCGACCATGACAACCGGCTGTGGTTCGCGGAGTTCGGCTCGAACGGCGTGGCGATGTTCGATCCCAAGACCGAGAAGATCACCGAGTGGAAGAAGCCGCTCGAATGGGAGTCGCCTTATGACGTCGTCGCCGACCGCTTCGGCGACGTCTGGGAGGTCAACGAATCCTCCGACCGGCTCGGACGGCTCAATCCCAAGACCGGCGAATGGGTGAACTATCCGCTGCCGCGCTACAGCAACTTCCGCCGCGTGTTCGTCGACGACCGCACCCAGCCGGTGACAGTCTGGGTCGGCAACAATCACGCCGCGCAGGTGATGAAGCTCGAGCCGCTGGATTAGTCGCGCTCCTCTGGTTTCCGCATCAGGCGCGAAGCCTTTCGGGGCTGGCGTCTTGTGCCTCTTCGCCGAACGGTGCTTGCGGCGGCGCTGCGGCACCGCCGTCCCCGTAGCGGAAGAACGCGAGCTGGTCGCTCACCGAAACGGCCTGGTTCTCCAGCGCCTTCGCGGTCGCGGCATTCTCCTCGACCAATGCCGAGTTCTGCTGGGTCACCTCGTCCATCTGGTTCAGCGCCTTGTGCACCTGTTCGATGCCGAGCGACTGCTCGGCGCTGGCTGAGGTGATCTCCTCCACCACCTTGGCGACAGAGTCGATCGAGTGCACGATCTCGCCCAGCGTATCGCCGGCCTGCCGGACGAGATGAACGCCTTCGGACACGTGCGCCGCGCTGCCGGTGATCAGGTCCTTGATGTCTTTTGCGGCCTGCGACGCGCGCTGCGCCAGGCTTCGCACCTCCTGGGCGACGACCGCGAAGCCGCGCCCGGATTCGCCCGCGCGCGCCGCCTCGACCGCGGCGTTCAGCGCCAGCAGGTTGGTCTGCCGGGCGATCTCGTCGATTACGCCGATGATCTCGGTGATCTTGCGCGAGGACTCCTCGATGCGGCCCATAGCGCTCACGGCGCTGGCCACCACCTCGCCGCCGCGATGCGCCACCCGGTGTGCCGCACGCGTCTGCTCTCCGGCCTGCCGGGCGTTGTCGGCGTTCTTCTTCACGGTCGAGGAAATCTGCTCCATGGAGGCGGAGGTTTGCTCGATGCCTGCGGCCTGCTCTTCGGTCCGCTGTGACAGGTCGGTGGTGCTCACCGAGATTTCCGTGGCGGCGCTCGTGACCTCCCTGGTCGCCGACGCGATGGTCGCGATCGTACCGTTCAGCCGGATCACGGCGCCGTTGAAGTCGGTCTGCAGCGCCTTGTATTCCGGGCTGAACTGCGCGGTGATGCGGTACGTCAGGTCGCCCGCGGCGAGCTTCGATAGCGCCTCGCTCATGGCCGCGACAACGGTCGACTGCCTGGCGGCCTCACGGGCGCGCTCCTCCTCGACGCGCTGGCGCTCCTGCGCTGCGGCCACCTCGGATTTGCGGCGCGCCGCTTCGGCCGCCTCGATGTAGATCGAGATGGCGAGGTCCATGTCGAGAAAGATCGCCTTGATCAGCGCGCCCAGCGCGGCGCCGGCCACTTCCGCCTTGCCGCTGCGGCCGATCAGCTCGCGCGGCCAGAGGTGCTCGGCGCAGGCCTTGATCAGCAGGTCGGCGATCACCGCGTAGCCGCCGATATACCAGCGCGGCTCAAGGCCGATGCGGGCATGGGTCTCGCCGACGATGCGGACGCTGCGGCCGTAGTCGTCGCCGAAGTCGGCCGCCGCGATGTTCAACCAATGGCCGATCTGGTTCTTCTTCGCCCTCGCCATATGCTCGGCGTCGGTAAAGAACCTCGCGACCTGCGGCACGCCGCTGATGTGCGCGTAGAACTTTCCGAGCGCGTCAGGCAGTTGCTTGTCGAGTACGGGCTTCAATCTCCGAATATCATCCTGAGCCTTGCGGTCGAGTTTCATGAACTCGAGGCGCTCCATCACAAAATTAGTGTCCGGCATCGTGATCCTTGGTGGCTGGCCTGACTGCGCGCGTGGTTGGCGTTTTCTTGACTCACCCACCCAGCACAACGAGCCGCTGATTCGCCTTGATGCAGATCAACACGGCCCGCCGAGAATCGTTTGCGAAGTTCCTGGTTTGGTATTGTGATCCCTCCGATTGCCGCGCTCCGGCAGCCGCCATGGCTGCGCTTGTACCCATCAGGTCCGCATCCGTGCAGGCGTGATTCATCGGCCCCTTTCCAAGTAAGGCGCGGGGCTGCGCCTTCATTTCT
>CAKZHN010000424.1 GCA_936924235.1 uncultured Rhodoplanes sp.
AGGCCGGGCCGCTGTCTGCGTTGCTGCTGGTCGTGGTGTCGGTCATGGTCCCTGCAAAAGCTGTTTGCACTGGGACGCAAACTAGCGAGGGACCGCGGGCCGTAAATATTAATGCCAAACCGGTGTGAATTCACTGGGGACAGAGCCGTCGCGCCAAAAGTGCCATTTCGACCAAAGTTCTAAGGGGGATACGGCCGTGCTGTCAGGTGATGCCTGACTCATTGGCATTTGAGTAATCGGGGCCGGGGTAGGTTGCCCGCCTGGGGGGCGTCATGATCACGGTTTTTCGTTTTCAGGTCTTCGATCAGAGCATTGGTCGATGGATCATGGAGCTGTCGAAGGGCACGGCGTCTCGCGTTGCTGCTCTCAAGGGCCGTGTCGTCGAAGGAAGCGACGAACAGGTGGCGCCATCCATGATCGATGACGAAGGCCGCTACGTTCCCTTCACACGCTAGGCCGGCGCGGTCTGCCAGACGTCTTCGTCGTATCGTCGCAGCCGTCGATCCCTTGCCACCTTATCGGTCGCGCCGTCGAGCCCGGCCGGTCGTCGGATCCGGTCCCGTATAGAATGGGTTCGGCCGGCAGAAGCCGCCGATTCCGGAAATTGTCGCCTGGCATTGCTGAATCGTCGTGAAGTAGCAATTCTCGCCGCCGCCTCCGCTGCTGTACTGTGCACACCAGCGATATGGATCGGCGGACGCCGGTAACGACGTTGTCGCCAGCAACGGCAGCGCGAGGATCAAACGGCGCATGGGCGATGCGGTCCTGCCTGGCTCAGAGCACAGCGTCGCAGTCTAGTTGAACCCGACGCCTATTGGGACAGGGCCTGCGTTGCAAAAAGCCGCGGGCGGCCGCGCCCATCGCCTGTTGCTATGGCCATGAAAACCGGGCCAAGAAGCAGTCGTGATGGCATGGGAATTGCCAAGCGATCGGCTCAAGAAGGGTCCCAAAAATGAAACTGAAATCACTGATCTCCGCGCTGTTCCTGGCGCTCGTCTCCACGGCCGGGGTTCCCGCCGCATCCGCCGACACCTATCCCAGCAAGCCCGTCACCATCGTGGTTCCGTTTGCGCCGGGCGGCGCGACCGACGTGCTGCCGCGACTGTTCGCCGAGCGCCTGCAGGCGGAGCTCGGCCAGCCGGTGGTGATCGAGAATGTCGGCGGTGCGGGCGGCACGATCGGCATGCAGCGCGTCGCGCGCGCGGCGCCCGACGGCTACACCATCGTGTGCGGCAACTGGACTACGTTCGTGTCGAACGGCGCGATCATGAAGACCGCCTACGACGTCGTCACCGATTTCGAGCCGGTGATCCTGTTGCCCGGCAACTCCCACGTCATCGCCGCGCGCAAGGATCTGCCGGCGAGCAATCTGGCCGAGCTGGTGACCTGGCTGAAGGCCAACCAGGACAAGGTGTCGATGGCGACGGCCGGCGTCGGCACCGGCGGGCATTTCGGCGCGGTGCTGCTGCAGAACCTCACGCACACGGAGTTTCCGCTGGTGCACTACCGCGGCGGCGGGCCGGCGCTATCCGACCTGCTGGCCGGCCATGTCGATCTCACCACCAACCAAGCGACGGTGTTCCTGCCGCATATGCGCGAGGGCACCATCAAGGTGTTCGCCGTGCTCGCCGACCACAAGCTGGCGCAGGCACCGGAGATTCCGACCGCCGACGAGGCGGGCCTGCCGGGGTTCCATGTGTCCAACTGGAACGGCTTCTGGGCGCCCAAGGGCACGCCGAAGGACGTGATCGCAAGGCTCAACGCCGCGGTCATCAAGGTCATGGCCGATCCGGCGATGACGCAGCAGCTTCTGAAGCTGACCTATGAGATCCCGGCCGCCAGTGAGCAGACGCCGGAGGCGCTGGCCAAGCTGCAGAAGGCCGAGATCGAGAAGTGGTGGCCGATCATCAAGGCCGCCAAGATCACCAGCAACTAGGCCGCCAAATGCACGTCCACAGAGACGAGATCACCGGCAACCGGATCATTGGTGGCTGACAGGAAAGACCGAGCGCCAGCGCGGGGCGGCCGGCGCTCGGTCTTTGTTCCAGCGTTGCCTTATGGCATCTCGCCGTGTTGCGTCATGCAGTCGGCGAAGTGCGTGTTCTGACTCACGCCCCAGTCCTTCTGCACGTACTTGTTCATGTCGGTGCTGCAGTCGCGGATCGCCTTGTCGCGTCCCGCGCTCATGCCACCTTCGCCGGCGTTGCCGACGTCCTCGCCGATCGCGCGCGCATAGGCTTGATGGCCGCGCGTGCTCTGGTGCTTGGTTGCCGCGAATGCCTGTGAGCTTGTTCCCAGCGCACTGACCACCAATGCCAGTGCAATCCATCTCGAAGTATTCTTCATTGCAGAACTGTCTCCGGATTCCAGTTGAGAGTGTCGTCGTCCCTGGCCCGCAGATGTTTTGCGTTGCAGCAAGATGCTAGCTCTCGTCACGCGCCTGTGAGCGGATGTGAAGTCGCTTCATGGAAGCGTCACACTGCGCGCGTCGCGGCGACAGATTTAGGCGACAGCGTGTCGATCGTTCGGCACAACGTGGCGATGAGCGAGAAAAATCGTTCGATCGTCATCGTATCGACGGAACGAAATATTCTGCGACGCGCGGAGCTCGCGCGCGTTGCAACCCGTCAATGCAGGCATGCACGTCTCGCGACCGAGGCCAGCGCCCAATCCTTTTGCACGAAGGAGCGCGTCGCCCGCAGCGACATCTTCACGTTCGCAATCTTCACCTGCGTACAGGGCTGAAGCCGCCCGCGGGCACCGGTCGCCGCAACGGTTTTTCCGCGACTCAGTCATTGCTGGGGATGAGGCGTCCGGGCCGCCGGACCGGCGTTGCTCGGGTCAAAACTTGCGAAAAAGCCGGAAAAAGAGCCCAAAACGGCCCTCCGGACCGCAAATAACCTGTGTGCGAATCAGTCGCCCTCTATTTTTATAGGGTTTTTCCGCCATAAGGTGGCGGCATCACTCAATCCCATGGGAGCAACAATGCCCGCCTATATGACGAAGTCGCAGCTGGTCAACAAGATCGCGGAACTCCAGGAGCTGGCCAAGAAGGACGTGAAGGCCATGATGGAGACGCTGACCGAGGTCGGCCACAAGGAGCTGAAGAAGACCGGCGTGTTCGTCGTCCCGGGCTTCGCCAAGTTCGTCGTGGTCAAGAAGCCGGCCACCAAGGCCCGCGTCGGCAAGAACCCGTTCACCGGCGAAGAGATGACCTTCAAGGCCAAGCCGGCGCGCAAGATCGTTCGCGCCCGCCCGGTCAAGGCCGTCAAGGAAGCCGTCTGAGCAGCGCCAACGCTGTGAAGTTCAGCGCCGGGGGCCCCGCGAGGGGCCCTCGGTTTTTTGTTGGAGCCACTATCAGAACTTGAGCCGCCCCTGCACCACATAGGTCCGCTGCGGGAAGGGATGAAACAGGAAGTATTTCTCGTTGAAGATGTTGTCGATGCCGAACGCCAATGAGCCGCGCTCGTTGACCTGGTACTGCAGCCGCATGTCGAACACGAGATAGGGATCGAACGCCTGGTAGACGTGGGCGACGTTGTCGGTGTTGTCGAGTGTCGAATAGATCTTGCTCTGGTAACGGCCGACCACCGTGAAGGCCCAGGCGTCGGTCGGGCGGTAGGTTGCGCCGAAGGTCGTCCGCCATTTCGGCACGTTCGGCACCATCTGTCCGGTGGACGCGACGCCGGCCGAGCTGATGAACGTCGGGTTGCTCAGGATCACCGAGTCCACGTAGGTCACGCTGCCGAACACCTCGAGCCGCGGCACGAACACGTTGTCCTTCTGCACTGCAAGCTCGACGCCGCGGTTTCGCACCTTGTCGACATTGACGTTGAACGAAGCGAGCGTGGTCGAGTTCGGCAGCGCCGCCTGCTGCGAGATGATCATGTCTTTCGTGTTTTCCTGGAACAGCGAAAGCCTGACCTTGCCGTCGTTGAACTTGCGGATCGCTGCGAGCTCGGTGACGAGCGACTGTTCCGGCCTAAGGTTGGGATTGGGGTTCTGCACGAAACCGGGGATCGTGTTGTTGATCTGGTAGAGTTCGGTCACCGTGGGGAAGCGGTTGGCGATGCCGACCGATGCCGTGTACTCCCACTGCTTGTTCGGCTCGAAGCTGAGCGCGCCCTTGGGCGAGAAGCGCGTGGCGCTTTGCCCCGGCTGGACGATCCCCGTGGCGCTCGTGATATTGCCGGCATTGTCGGTGCCGGTCTGCAGGTTGAAGCCGTCGAAGGCGCGCCAGCTTTCGAGACGGCCGCCGGTCGTCAGCTTCCACATCGGCGCAAAGCGCCATGCGTCCTGGACCCACAGCGCCTGGGTTTCGGTTTCGCCACGGCTGCTGCTGTAGAGCTGGTTCGTCGAATCCGGACCGGCGGTCCAGCTGTTGGTGCGATAGACCGGATTGTTCAGCGTGTAGTTGTCGAAGTGATAGCCGAAGCTCACCTCGTGTGCGCCGCCAGGCCCGGTCGGGCGCCAGATGCCCTTTGCGTCGACGGTCGTCCAGTTGCTGCCGTCCATCCGCGTGATGCGGCCGGTGTCGGTGAAGCCGAGCTCTGTGCCGTTGACGTTGAACGGATTGCGCTGGATGTCCGAGAGATAGTCGTAGCGCGTGACGACCAGGTCCCAGTCCCAGCTGCCCTTGGTGTCGGTCTTGAACGCCAGCGCATTGGCGAGGTTCTGCTGGTTGAGCGTGAACCGGCCGCTGGCGAACGGGTTGCTGGCGCTCTGCGGCCCGAAGGTGGCCGCGCCCGAGGCGGTCCGCAGGTAGCTGTCGACGTCGGACGACTGGTCGTTGTTCCAGAAGCCGATCGTGTACGTGGCGGTGAGCCACGGCGTGATATCGAGCGCGAACTTGCCCTTCAGGTTCGTCATCTCGGTGTGCAGCAGACCGGTCGCACCCATGACGTTGGCGACACCGCCGGTGCGGCTCGGCTGCTGGATGAGGCCGCTCGCCACGCCCGCGAGCGTGTTGCTGGCCGTGGTGGCAAAACCCAGCGGCTGGCTGTTGCTGTTCTGGTAGTTGAAGGTGACCAGCGCCGAGAGGTTGCCCCAGCGGTTGCCGACCGAGGCGTTGGTCTGGTCGGTGCGATACGTGCTGTTGGTGTTGTACAGGCTGAATCCTTGGAACGACTCCGACTGCTTCAACGTCGACTCGAACTTGTCCGGCATCCGGGTCGTGAACTTCAGCACGCCGCCCATCGAGTTGCCCGGATACATCGCGGCGAACGGGCCGTAGAGGAAGTCGACGCGGGCGATCTCCTCGGGCGAGATCATGCTCCAGCGCGGCGTGCCGTTGGTGTTGTTGTTGCCGATCAGCGCCGACAGCAGGATGTCGTCGGCATAGACCAGGGTGCGGGCGCTGGAGTTGAGGCCCCAGACGCGCGACGCCAGCACGGTCTGGTTGTCGCCGGCGTTGCGTTTGCGAAGCGACAGGCTCGGCAGGTATTTCACCGCGTCTTCGCTGTCGACGATGTTGACGGTCTGCTCAAGCCTTCTGGCGGTGATGCCTTCTCCGGTCTGCGGCAGTTGATAGCGCTGTTGGTCCGGCGAAGAGCCGGGCAGGTTGGATGCGGGTACGGCAGCGGCCTGTGGTGCCGGCTGTGTCTGCGCGGGCGCGGCCGGTCGTTTCTGCGCGGCACGCTGCACCCGGCGCGCCGGCTTGGCACGATGCGTGACGTTGATTTGCGGCAGCGTCACCGACGGCTCCGCCGTTGGTGCGGACTGGGCAAGTGCGGACTGAACTATGATTGGGAACAGCGCCGCGAGCGCCGCAAATGGCGCGCAACCCCACAGGCACGGGCGTGGCACGAAACTCTCCATCAGAACGGCTTGAATCGGACCGGCCCGAAGGACCGGCTGCGGTTCAGGCGTTCTGCGGAGGCGCGCGGCTCAAGCCGGCGCGGGCGCGATGATAGGCGACGCAGGCGCCGGTGCTGACGAATGCAGTATGGGCCGTAAACGCCGCCGGCACCCCGGGCAACACGGCAGGGCCAGGCAGGATCGCGGCGCCGGGGCCGGACAGGGTGCAGGTCGGGCAATGCGCGCCAAGCTTGAGCTTGGCGTCGGTGCCGTCCGGCACATCCGAGACATCAGCATCGTGCGAGGAGCAGATAACGAAGAAGCTGCCGGCAAACGAAGCCGGATCCTGCGCTGCGGCCTGCGTCGCCATGCTGTAGGCGAGGAAGGCCTGCAGCACGAGCGCGTAGGCCGCGATCATGCCGATCGCGCCGCGCCAGCCCCGCTGCTGAATGAACCGACCCATCGCTGCCATTGCCTCGGAAGTTCTATAGCCCGGCGGCATTGTGCTGGCGAGTCTGGCGCATTTAAGCAGACGATCTCGGCTTCAGACCTGTAGGCGACGCCACCGGCCCGAACGGCTCAGGTGATCTCATTCGATCACGTCATCGGCGCTCGTGAGCAGCGATTGCGGTACCGTCAGGCCGAGCGCCTTCGCGGTCTTCAAATTGATCACCAGTTCAAACTCGGTCGGCTGCTCGACTGGCAGATCGGCGGCTTTCGCGCCTTTGAGAATGCGATCGACATAATAGGCTGTTCGCCGCATCAAGGCCTCCTGCCTGCTGCCATAGGTGAACAATGCACCGGCCCTGGCAAACGCCGCCCAGTCCGAGATCACCGGCAGCCGATGCTTCATCGCCATGGCGACGATTTCGTCCTGGTATCCGATGAAGATTGGCTGGGCGATAATGGCCTGGCTGCCGTTGCCCTTCATGTCCTCGAATATCGCTTCGTCAATCGCCTGCGGCCCATCGATCAACTTGACCACCAGCTTGACGCCCAGCAGGTCCGCGGCCGCCTGGGTTTGCCTGACGAAGGTGACCGTGTTTGGATCCTTGGTCGAGCCAAGGAAGGCCGCAGTGCGCAGACCTGGCTCGATCTGGCGGAGAAACTCCAGCCGCTTGCCGGCCGTGTCGGTCAGCAGCAGGGAAACGCCCGTCAGGTTGCCGCCCGGATGCGACAGGCTCGGCACGAGCCCGGTGGCGAGTGCGTTCGCGCTGAACATCACGATCGGTATCGTCCGGGTCGCTTCCTTGACGATGTGAATGGCCGGCGTCGCGACGGCGACGATCACGTCGACCGGCTCCTCGACCAGCTTCCGAGCGATATCCCGGGCCAATTGCGGATTTCCGCCGGTGAAATGGGCGTCGACCACATAGTCTTGTGGGTCGGAGTAGCCGAGTTCCCGCATTCCCTCACGGAAGCGGTCCACATCGCCTTTCATGGAGGAGGGAAACCAGCTCAGAAAGCCGATTGTTGGCTTTGTTCGGTCGGCGAATGCCGGTCGGGCTGTCGCCAGAGCGGCGCCGGAGAGAATGACGAACTCGCGCCGTGTCGTTTGACAGCTTTTGCTGACGCGAACGCCCATCCGGTTTCCTCGACCATCGTCTGAGTCAACCTACTTCCGGGCGGGTCGCTCGGCCAGTCAGGTGCGTCCACGTCGCGCACCCGCCGGTCGTCGGATGTCGCCAAATGGCGTGTCGGCA
>CAKZHN010000425.1 GCA_936924235.1 uncultured Rhodoplanes sp.
AGAGAAGGCGCCGCCCCAGCGCCGCACTCTGTACGGGGCCGATGAATCACGTCTGCAGCGCTGTTCGACAACCAAATCGGGGAATTGCGGAATGAAGATGCACTCAGGCCTTCTTGCGCAGGTCCTTCACACGCACCGCCTTGCCTTGCGAGCGCGGCAGATCGCCGGGCGCCTTGAGAGCGATGGTGCAGCTCACGCCGAGCCGCGACTTGATCCGGCCGGAAATGTCGGCGCATTTCTGCATGTCGTCGTGGGAAGCGCCGGGCGCGACCTCGATCTCCACCGTCATCGCGTCGAGCGCGCCGTCGCGCGTCAGCACGATCTGATAATGCGGCGAGATGTCGGGCAGCCCGATCAGCAGCGCCTCGATCTGCGACGGATAGACGTTGACGCCGCGGATGATCATCATGTCGTCGTCGCGGCCGGTGACGCGAAGGATACGGCGATGCGTGCGGCCGCAGGCGCAGGGCTCGTCGGTGAGCCGCGTGATGTCGCGGCTCCGGTAGCGCACCATCGGCAGCGCTTCCTTGGTGAGCGTGGTGATGACGAGCTCGCCCGCCTCGCCGGGCCTCGCCGGTTCGAGGGTCTTGGGATCGATCACCTCGAACAGGAAGTGGTCCTCCCAGCCGTGCAGCCCGTTGCGCGCAACGCCGCATTCGACCGCGACGCCCGGCCCGATGATTTCCGAAAGGCCATAGAGATCGACCGCGGCGATGTTGAGCCTCGCCTCGAGATCGCGCCGCATCTCGTCGGTCCAGGGCTCGGCACCGAAGATGCCGATCTGCATCGGGAGCGTGCGGATATCGACGCCCATGGTTTCGGCGACTTCGGCGATGTTGAGCGCATAGGACGGCGTGGCGCAAAGAATGCGCGCGCCGAAATCCTGCAACAGCGTCACCTGGCGCTCGGTCAGTCCGCCCGACACCGGCACGACGGTGCAGCCGAGAAGCTCCGCGCCGTAATGCACGCCGAGCCCGCCGGTGAACAGCCCGTAGCCGTAGGCGTTGTGCAGGATATCACCCGGCCGCGCCCCGGCGCAGGCGATGCAGCGCGCCATCAGGTTGGTCCAGAGGTCGATGTCGTTCTGCGTGTAGCCGACCACCGTGGCCTTGCCGGTGGTCCCCGACGAGGCGTGCAGCCGCACCACCTGCTCGCGCGGCACCGCGAACAGGCCGAACGGATAGGTGTCGCGCATGTCGGCCTTGGTGGTGAAGGGAAAGCGCACGATGTCGGCGAGCGACTTCAGATGCTCCGGCCGCACGCCCGCGGCGTCGAATTTCTTCCGGACATGCGGCACGTTTTCATAAGCATAGTTCAGCGTGTGCTTCAGCCGCGCGAGTTGCAGCGCGGTGAGCTCGCTGCGCGGCATGGTTTCAGCCGCGCGATCGAACATTTCGGCGAGCGAATGGGAAGAGGCTTGATGGTTCATGCCAAGGTCGCACCCGGAAAACGACGCGGCTATAGTATCAGCCACATGATCGGCGTGAACCCGGATTCACGCCGCCGGGAGCGAAACGATGGCTGAGACCCTTTCCGAACCCAAGGTGTCGGGCGACTTCGCGGCGGACCGCGCGGCGTTCGGGACATACTGGGCGCAGGCGGCGCGGCTGCTGGGCCAATTGCCGCAGCCGTCGCAGCGCCAGGAGGCGGACCGCAAGACCGCGCGCGCGATCCTGGAGCAGGCGCGGCCGTCTCGGGTGAACTTCCTCCGGCAGCATGCGGATGCGGTCTATGATGAGCTGACCGGCAAGCGCTCGCGCTTTGTTCGCGTCACCGAGCTCGCTTTGGCCGCGGCGCAGAAATTTCCCGGTCTGGTGCCGTCGCCGCAGGACCTCGCGGCGGAGGAGGGGCTTCGGCAAAGCCAGAAGGCTGGCCTGGAGATCGACCAGGGTCTTTTCATCTCGGCGGTGCTGCGCAGCGAACGGGCCGGCCGGCATCTTTGTCATGCCATGCTGCTGCCGCTCGACGACGCCAAGGCGCGGCTGCCGCAATTCATCAAGGACGGCCGGCTCGAACTGCCCGGCGCATCGATCGAGCGGCGCGGCAAGGCCGCGATGGTGACGTACCGCAATCCGCGGTTTCTCAACGCTGAAGACCAGACCTCGCTTGCCGGCATGGAAACCTGCGTCGATCTCGCTTTGCTCGACGACGCGATCGAAGTGGCGGTGCTGCGCGGCATGCCGGTCGAGCATCCGAAGTACAAGGACCGGCACGTGTTCGGCGCGGGCATCAACCTGACGCATCTCTATCACGGCCGGATTCCGTTTCTCTGGTACCTCGAGCGCGACCTGGGCTACGTCAACAAGATCTATCGGGGGCTCGCGCTCGCCGGCGACGCGCCGCCCGACGAGTTCGGCGGCCAGACCATCGAGAAGCCTTTCATCGCCGCCGTGGAGGCCTTCGCGATCGGTGGTCATTGCCAGGTGCTGCTCGCGGTCGACTACGTGCTCGCCGAGAAAACCGCTTATCTGACGCTGCCGGCGCGCAAGGAAGGCATCATTCCGGGCGCCGCCAACATGCGGCTGCCGCGCGCGGTCGGCGATCGCGTCGCGCGCCAGGCGATCCAGTACGAGAAGCGGCTCGAATGCGACAGCCCGGAAGGCCGGCTGATCTGCGACGAGATCGTCGAGACCGGCGCAATGGGTGACGCGATCGAGCGGGTGGTGAAGGGGCTCACCAGCTCCGGCGTGGTCAGCGCGGCTTCGAACCGCCGCGCCTTCCGCATCAGCCAGGAGCCGCTGGAAATGTTCCGGGAGTATTTCGCGGTCTATGCCCGCGAGCAGGCCTATTGCCACTTCAGCCCGGCGCTGATCGGCAACCTCGAACGCTATTGGGACGCCGCCAATCGAAAGCCGTGAACTACTTCTTCAGCGCTTGCCATTTCGCCGCCTTGGCCTTCAGCCGTTCGAAGGTCTTGGCTTTGTCGATGACAAACCGCGAGTGGCTGCCGGTGCTGATGGTATCAAGATCGTCCTTGGCGTGAATCTCGAACGCCACCTTGCGGCCTTCGACGCTCGTGACCTTGACGGTGATCTCGACCGTCATGTTCGGCAACGTCGCCGCGAGGTGCTTCACGTTCACTTCGATGCCGACCGAATCCTCGCCCGGATCGGCGTGCTGCACGATCAACAGGCGGCAGGTCTCCTCGATATCCAGGATCATATACGGCGTGCCGTAGACGCGGCCGTCTTCGCCCATGAACTCGATGGTGCGGGGTCGATCGACCACGATTTGCCGTGTCAACGAAACGCCGGGTTGCAGGGTCGCTTTCATTGCAGTCTCAAACTCCCAGATAGGCTTCCTGGATGCGATTGTCGGCAAGCAGCTCGGCGCTCGAGCCGCTGGTCGCGATCCGGCCGGTTTCCATCACATAGCCGCGGTCGGCGATGGCCAGCGCCGCCCGCGCGTTCTGCTCGACCAGCAGCACCGTCAGTCCCGTGTCGCGCAAGTCCGCCACCGCCTTCAGGATCTGCTCGACCAGCTTGGGCGCAAGTCCCATCGACGGCTCGTCGAGCAGCAGCAGCCTTGGCTTTGCCATGAGCGCCCGGCCGACCGCAAGCATCTGCTGCTGGCCGCCGGACAATGCGCCGGCCGGGATGTTGCGCATCTCGTCAAGCATCGGAAACAGCGCGAACACCGAAGCGAGGCTGGCCTGGATACCCGACGCGGCTTGCGTCCAGGCGCCGAGCCTGAGGTTGTCCTCGACCGACAGCGGCGCGAACACTTGCCGGCCTTCCGGCACCTGCGCGATGCCGAGCGCAACGCGGGCGTGCGGCGCGAGCCGCCCGATCGGCCTGCCGTCGAGCAGGATGCGGCCGCCGAACGCCGGCTGCACGCCGGAAATAGCGCGCAGGAGCGTGGTCTTGCCGGCGCCGTTGGCGCCAACCAATGCAACGATCTCGCCCTTGGCGACGTCGAGCGACACGCCATGCAGGGCCTCGATCTGGCCGTATCCGCTCCGCAGGTTTTCAATGGCCAGCATGGGCGGCGTCCTGGGCGTGGCTGCCGAGATAAGCTTCGATCACGGCCGGATTGTTGCGCACCTCGGTCGCGGTGCCTTCGGCGAGCGTGCGGCCGTTCGCCAGCACGTGGATCCGGTCGGAGAGGTTCATCACCAGCCGCATATTGTGCTCGACGAGAACGACCGTGACGCCATCGCGCGCGATGCCGCGGACGATGCCTTCGAGCTCCGAGGCTTCGACCGGATTGCAGCCCGCCGCAGGCTCGTCGAGCAGCAGCACCCTGGGCTCGGTCGCAAGCGCGCGGGCGATCTCGAGCCGCTTCAGTGCGCCGTAAGGCAGCGCGCCGGCGGGATGCGACGCGAGGCTTGCGAGGCCGACGCGCTCCAGCAGCGCCTCGGCCTTCTGCCTGGTCTCGCGGTTCTGACGGCGGACGCCGGGCAAAGCGAGCAGATGCGCGAACACGTTGTGGCTCTCGTGCAGATGCCGACCGACCATGACGTTCTCGGCCGCGGACATGCGGCCGAAGATCTGCAGGTTCTGGAAGGTGCGCGACAGACCGCGCTGCGCGAGCCGATGCGGCGCGTCGCCGGTGACATCCGCGCCGCCGAACTTCACGCGGCCGCCGCGCGGCGCGTAGAGGCCGGACAGGAGATTGAACAGCGTGGTCTTGCCGGCGCCGTTCGGCCCGATGATGGCGAAGATCTCGCTGGGGTTGGCCGTAAACGACACATCGTCGACGGCCTTCACGCCGCCGAACTCGATCGTCAAATGCTCGGCCGCAAGCGCGCTCATGGCGTGCGCCGCCCGATCAGCGCGGCGAGGCCCGGCACCACGCCGCTTCGCAGGAAGATCATGAAGGCGATCATGATCGCGCCGAGCGCGATGGTCTCGTAGTCATGGAACACGGTCAGCACCTGCGGCAGCACGGTCAGAACCGCGGCGCCGACCACGCTGCCGAGCACGGAGCCCAAGCCGCCGAGCACCGCCATGGCGACGAACTCGATGGAGCGGAGAAATCCCGCGGTCAGCGGCGTGACGAGTCCGTCGAACAGCGACAGATAAGCGCCCGCGACCGCGGCATAGATCGCCGACAGCACGAACACGATCAGCTTGTAGCGCGCCACGTCGACGCCGAGCACGGTCGCCGCGATTTCGCTGTCGTGGATGGCGCGGAAGGCGCGGCCGGTCGGGCTGTTGATCAGGTTCGCGGCCAGAAGCGCGCCGAGCACCAGCGTGACGCCGGAGATCCAGTACCAGGTCTGCGTGCCGCGTGCGGTCCAGCCGAACAGCACGAGGCGTGGCACCGGCATGCCGTCGGGCCCGCCGGTCCAACTGGCCTCGTTGGTGAACACCATGCCGATCAGCAGCCCCATGCCGAGCGTGGCGACCGCGAGATAGTGGCCCTTGAGCCGCAGGATCGGCCGCCCGACGACGAACGCGATCAGTCCGGCGATCACCGCGCCGGCGATGAGCGCGCCCCAGGACGGCACGCCGAGATGCGCCGGCCCGACAGCCACGGCGTAAGCGCCGATGCCGAAGAAGCCGGCATGGCCGAGGCTGACCTGGCCGGCGAAGCCCATCAGCAGGTTCAGGCCGAGCACCGCGAGCGCAAAGATGAAGGCCAGCGTGGCGATGCGCAGATAAAAGGCCGACGGCACCACGAACGGCAGCAGCAGCACGACCACGGCGATGGTGACGATCGCCGCGTAGCGATGCTCGAACGCTCGGGTGAATATGCGCCCCATCTAGACGCGTTCGATCGCGCCGCGCCCGAACAGGCCCTGCGGCATGGCGAACAGCACGGCGAGGATGACCAGGAATGCGATGGCATCCTTGTAGGCGGAGGACACATAGCCAGCGCCGAAGGATTCCAGCAGCCCGACGACGAGCCCGCCGACGACAGCACCGATCGGACTGCCGATGCCGCCGAGCATCGCCGCCGCAAAGCCCTTCAGCGCGAGCAATGTGCCGGCGTCGTAGCTGGTGAGCGCGATGGGCGTCACCAGGATGCCGCCGATGGCGCCGATCGCGGCCGAGATGGCGAAGGCCGCGGCGACCACCCGCGACGTGTTGATGCCGACGAGCCGCGCGGCGAGTCTGTTGGCAGCCGTCGCGATCATCGCCTTGCCCATCAGCGTGCGATTGATGAACAGCCAGAGCAGCCAGACGATAATGGCGGTGCCAAGCAGCACCAGCACGCTCTGCGGCAGGACGGCCGCGCCGCCGATGATCCACGGCTCCGCGCCGATGAAGGGCGGCAGGCTGTGGAAGTTCTTGTCGAACACGACGCCCGCGATGCCGCGCAGCAGGATCGAAGCGCCGATGGTGATAATGATCAGCGTGACGGCGGACGCGTCCTTGGCCGGATCGATGGCGAGGCGATGCAGCAGCAGGCCGGTGGCCGTGGCGGCCGCGACGGCGATCAGCGCCGCAAGCGGCAACGGCACGCCGGCGAGGCCGAGGAAGAACGTGACCATGCCGCCGATCATCACGAACTCGCCCTGGGCGAAGTTGATGACGTCGGAGGAGGAGTAGATCAGCGTGAAGCCCACGGCGACCAGCGCGTAGATCGCGCCGACCGTGAGCCCGGAAAACAGGAACTGAAGGAATTCCGGCATTGGCGCCCTCGACGAGGAGCGCAGCCGTTACTGCGCCAGTGTCCAGTCGCCGTTCCGGATTTCCAGCATCCGGAAGGCGGTGAGATCGAGTCCCATGTGATCGGTCGGGCTCATGTTGACGGTGCCGCCGGTGCCGATGAAGCCCTTGGTCTTCTCGATCTCGTCGCGGACCTTGGCCTTGTCGGTGCTCTTGGCCCGCTCGAACGCGGCGACCATGATCATCAGGCCATCCCACATATGGCCGCCGAAGGTCGAGACCGGCTGGCCGGTCTTGCCCTCGTAGACCTGCTTGTAGGCCATGGCGACCTTCTTCTGCGGATCGCCGTCGGGCAGCTTGTCGGCAACGAGCAGCGCCGCGGCCGGCAGGCGGATGCCTTCGGCGGCGGCGGGCGTTGCGAGCTCAATGAACTGCTTCGTCGCGACGCCGTGACCGTGATAGAGCGGCAAGTTGATGCCGAGCTGCTTGTAGTTGCGTGTCACGATCGCCGGGCCCTGACCGAAGCCCGGATTGATCACCGCCTGCACGCCCGCCTTGCTCTTGATGTTGGTGAGTTGCGGCGTCATGTCGCTGTCGCGCGGCTGGTAGGTCTCCTCGTGCAGCACCTCGATGCCGTATTGCTTGGTGACGGTCATGCACTGGTCGCGCATCGACTTGCCGAACGCGTCGGCGCCGGAGATCAGCGCCACCTTGGTGAGATTGCGCTTCTTGAGATCCTCGAAAATCTTCTCGCAGGCCATCAGGTCGGTGTGCGGCGTCTTGAAGTTCCATTTCTTCACCGGGGACACGGCCTGCACGGCGCCGGCGAAGTTGATCAGCGGAATCTGGTTCTCTTCGGCCAGCGCGATGATCGGCATGGTGGTCGCGGTGGTGGAGCCCGCCAGCATCGCGTCGACCTTGTCCTCTTCAATGAGGCGGATCGCGAATGTCCGTGCCTGGTTGGGATCGCCGCCGTCGTCATAGACGATGAGCTTGATGGGCTGGCCGTTGACGCCGCCCTTGCCGTTGATGTCGGCGACGAA
>CAKZHN010000426.1 GCA_936924235.1 uncultured Rhodoplanes sp.
GTTCAGACGTGTGCTCTTCCGAGCTGGGCTCACACCGAGCAGCCCGCCGTCAGCCGGGTGCTGGCGGACGAGGTCAAGGCGGGGCTCGAAGGGATGGACGTCTATCGCGACTTTGCCCGCGCCGTCATCGACGTGAAATGCCAAGTGCTCGACTTCCTGATCGAGGCCCGGCGCGCCGGCAAGCGCGTCGCCGCCTACGGCGCGCCCGCCAAGGGCAACACCCTGCTGAACTTCTGCGGCGTGCGGACCGATCTCATCGAGTTCACGGTCGATCGCAGCCCGCACAAGCAGGGCATGCTGCTGCCGGGTTCCCGGCTGCCGATCAAGGCGCCCGCCGACCTGATCAAGGCCCGCCCCGACTACGTGCTGATCCTCGCCTGGAACTGGGCCGAGGAGATCGTCGAGCAGATGGCGGAGGTCCGGACCTGGGGTGGCCAGTTCGCGGTGCCGATCCCGAAAATCAAGCTGATCTGACCGCGAATCGCCACGCCCGCCCGCGGCAGCGCCTGCTTAGACCGAACGTTCTGGACACCAGAAGACGAATCGGGTCGTCATCGGCCGCTACGCAAACTGGGGAATTAAACTTTGCGTACCGTGGTCTGTCATTTCTTCAACGAGGAATATCTTCTGCCATGGTGGCTCACCCACCACCGGGAGATCTTCGACCATGGCGTGATGATCGACAACGGCTCGACCGACCGATCGGCCGATATCTGCCGTGAGCTGGTGCCGCATTGGCGGCTGGTGCGCGGGCGCAACCACAAGTTCGCGGCCATCCCCCAGGACTTCGAGGTGATGCAGTACGAGTCGGAGGTGACCGGCTGGAAGATCGTGCTCAACGTCACCGAATTCCTGGTCGCGCCGCATCTCGATCTGCTGGAGAAGGAAATCATCGACGGCGAGTGCCACGGCTCGATGCTCGACGCCTACATCATGGTCGACTCCCAGCCCCAAGACGAGCCGATCCATTCGCTGCCGCTTTATGCGCAGAAGCCGTTCGGCTTCCGGCAGCAGGACGTCAACGGCCCTCACCTCGGCGGCCGGCGCTCGCGCTTCTATCACCACATGCAGATCGGGGCCTACACGCCTGGCCGCCATGCCACGCACTGGCCGCGGCAGGCGGCCTCGCCGGAATCCCGGCTGTGGGCCGTGGTGCTGTGGTTCGGGCTGTCGCCCTGGAACGAGAAGCTCGTCGCCCGCAAGACGCAAATCGCAGCCACGGTCCCGCAGTCGGACCTCAAGAGCGGTTTTGGCGTGCAGCACTTCAACGGCGTGAGCCAGATCGAAGCCGACCGGCAGACCTGCCTGCCGTTTGCCAAGGATCTGACGGGCCAGTTCAAGCTTCGGTCAGCACAACCCAAATGGCGAAGCCAGGCTCATTAATCAGCAACGACGTCTAGCGCGTCAGCCATAGAGCAAAGCGAATGAAAGTTGCCATCCTGGCCGGCGGACTCGGCACTCGGCTCTCGGAAGAGACCAGTGTCCGGCCGAAGCCCATGGTCGAGATCGGCGGCCGGCCGATCCTGTGGCACATCATGAAAATCTACAGCGCCCATGGCTTCAACGAGTTCATCATCTGCCTGGGCTACAAGGGCTATGTGATCAAGGAGTATTTCTCCAACTACTTCCTGCATTCCTCGGATGTCACCTTCGACATGGCGGCGAACAAGATGGAGATCCATCACGCCAAGTCGGAGCCCTGGAAGGTGACCTTGATCGACACCGGCGAGCTCACCCAGACCGGCGGGCGCATCAAGCGCATCCTGCCCTATGTCGAGCGCGACCCGTATTTCTGCCTGACCTATGGCGACGGCGTCGGCAATGTCGACATCTCGGCCGCCGTGAAACAGCACCAGAAGTCGGGGCTTCTCGCGACGGTCACCGGCGTGCAGCCGCCGGGCCGGTTTGGCGCGCTGAATCTGGCCGACGATCGGGTCGAGGGCTTCGCGGAAAAGCCGCGCGGCGACGGCAGCTGGATCAACGGCGGCTTTTTTGTGCTGTCGCCGCAAGTGGGCCCCTACATCGACGGCGATGCCATGCCGTGGGAACATGCGCCGATGGAAAAGCTCGCCAAGGATGGCCAGCTAGGCGTGTTTCGCCACTTCGGCTTCTGGCAGCCGATGGACACGCTCCGAGATAAGACTCAGCTGGAGGAGATGTGGACCTCCGGCAAGGCACCCTGGCGTACGTGGTAAAGACCGCAAACCGACCGGCTCATCGAGGACAACAATGCGCATTCTGATCACGGGAAATATGGGCTATGTCGGGCCGGTGCTGGTTCGCCACCTGCGCAACACCATCGGCGACGCCGAGCTGATCGGCTATGACGCGGGCTTCTTCGGGCACAGCCTGACCCGAACCTCCGGGTTGCCCGAGACCATGCTGGACCGGCAGGTCTATGGCGACACCCGCGAGCTGCCGATGGCGCTGCTCGAGAACGTCGATGCGGTGGTTCATCTGGCCGCCCTGTCCAACGATCCGATCGGCACCAAGTTCGAAAAGCCCACGCGGGACGTGAATTTCAAGGCCAGCAGCCGGCTGGCCGCGATGGCGCGCGATGCCGGCGTGAAATCCTTCGTGTTCGCGTCGAGCTGCAGCGTCTATGGCGAGGCCGGCGAGGCGCCGAGGCGCGAAACCGACGGCACCAATCCTCTGACCGCCTATGCGCACTCGAAGATCGATACTGAGAACGCGCTGCGCCAGATGGACCTCGGTGGCATGACGGTGAGCTGCCTGCGCTTTGCGACGGCGTGCGGCATGTCCGACCGGCTGCGCCTCGATCTCGTGCTCAACGACTTCGTCGCCTGCGCCATCGTCGACAAGACGATCACGGTGCTGAGCGACGGCACACCCTGGCGGCCGCTGATCGACGTGTCGGACATGGCGCGCGCCATCGAATGGGCGATCGGCCGCAACAAGGACCAGGGCGGCGCATCGCTCGTCGTCAATGTCGGCTCCGACCAGTGGAATTATCGTGTGTCCGAGCTGGCGCAGGCGGTGGTCGCCAAGGTTCCGGGCGTCAGCATGTCGGTGAACACCAATGCCCCGCCCGATCGCCGCTCCTACCGGGTGGATTTCTCGCTGTTCCGGAGCCTCGCTCCGGCCCATCAGCCGGCCATGACGCTGGAGAATTCCATCACCCGCATCCATGACGGGCTGACGTCGATCAGCTTCGCCGATTCAACGTTCCGCAGCGGCCCGTTCATCCGCCTGAAGGAATTCGAGCGGCTGATGGCGGCCGGCCTGGTGACGGACGACGTACGCTGGAACCACGCTTCTCGCGCGCTAGCGAGTTAGCTTCTCCAACTCCGGAAACGGCTGATACGCCGCGTCCTTGCAGGCCGCGCGGGCATTATCGACGATCCGGTCCAGCCGGCCGTCGCGAAACAGCACCATGCTGTCCTTCGCGCCGGCATATTGCCCGTCGCTCTTGCGGGCGTTGTAGCGCACGCAGACCACATAGCGGCTGGCGTTGTCGAAGTCCTTCAGCGCGGGCTCCGACACCGCGGCATCGCGAATACGCGTCGGGTCGTTCAGATAGGTGTGCATGAACGCCGTAATGTCGCTGCGGTAGCTGATCGGCGGCGTGGTGTTCTGGCGCGCGGCGATGTCCCGATCGCGCGTCCATTCGGCGCTGCAGCCCGCAAGCCCTGTCGCGAGCGACAAGGCAAGCAGCCGCCCGCCAAGCTGAGAAAGTGAAAT
Organism: uncultured Rhodoplanes sp.; assembly: GCA_936924235.1. GTDB lineage: Bacteria > Pseudomonadota > Alphaproteobacteria > Rhizobiales > Xanthobacteraceae > Z2-YC6860. The sequence continues at coordinate 3,703 of CAKZHN010000426.1, forward strand.
CTGGATCACGACGGCGTAAGCGCGATTGTCAGATGCGACCGAAGACGCCCCTTCGAGGACTATAGGCCAGACTTTCCCCGGTCAGGCAACCGCCCGGTTGTCGTTCAACGCCGCGGGCTGCGGCGCCCCATCGCGCCACATCCGGTTGTCCGGCGTGATCGGATAGACCTCGTGCCATTCCGCGAGCTTTTCCTGGTAGAGCGCCGCATAGGCAGCGTTGTCGAGCGTCTCGACGTTCTCCACATCGAGGCCGAGCCCGATCTCGTGATAGATGTCGAGATTGCGCAGATCCGGAACCGGCACGGCGCCGCGGATCAGATCGGCCCACATCTGCCGATAGAGGTCTTCGAGATGGTGCACGAGCTTCGGCGTGTCGAACAGCAGGCAGGTGTCGCGCCCGGCGGCGAGCTTGGCCTTGATCGGCTCGAGCAGTGACGGGTCGTTGCCGAACGCCACCGCTTTCTCGATGAACTCCTGCTCGGTCGTGCAGACCATCTCGCCGATGCCGGCAGCGCTCACCAGGCTCGAGCAGACCCGCGACGCGAAGGTGCGCCCCGACAGCGTCAGGATCGGCACGCCCATCCACATCGAGTCCGACGCCGTGGTGTGGGCGCCGTAGGGGAAGTTGTCGAGGAACAGATCAGCCAGCGGATAGCGCGCCAGATGGTGCATGTTCGGCTTCTTCTCGGCGAAGATGATCCGGTCGGGCGCGATGCCGCGGTCGGCCGCATGCTTGCGCAGGCGCTCGTCGGTTTCCGGCGCGCTGGCCAGGAGCCACAGCACGCTGAACGGCACCTGCTGCAGGATCGTCAGCCAGCGCTCGTAGGTGCGCGGCGTGGTCTTCTGCATGCCGTTGAGGCAGCAGAACACGAAGGCGCCCGGCGGCAGGCCGACCTCTCCCCTCGCCGGCCGCTGGTCGGACACCAGGCGCTTGCGGTCGTTGGGCTGGTAGCACGGCAGCCGCACGATCTTTTCCGAGTAGTAGATCTCGTTCTCCGGCGGGATGACCACGTCATCGGCGATGAGATAGTGGTGGTACGGCGTGCCCATGGTGCTGGGATAGCCGAACCAGTTCACCTGCACCGGCGCGGGCTGGCGCGCGAACACCTTGGTTCGCGCGTCCTTGGTGTATCCGTTGAGGTCGATCAGGATGTCGATGCCGTCGGCCACGATCTGCGCGGCGGCCTGGTCGTCGCTCATGCCGTTGATGTCGGTCCAGTGCTCGACGTTGGCCTTGATGCGGGCCTGGGTCCCGTCGGGGCGGTTGATGCCGCAGTAATAGGCGAAGATCTCGAAATTCTGGCGGTCGTGCTGCTCGATGACGTCCGTCATCGCGAAGCCCACCGCGTGATCGCGCAGGTCCGACGACACGTAGCCGATCCGCAGCCGCCGCCCTGCCGCCGGCTGCGCCGGCTGCCGGATCGGTTTCGGCCGGCCGATCTGGTGCCTGGCGTAATTGTGAGCCTTGGCCAGTTGGAACATCGGATCGTCGGTGAGGCTCGCGATCGACAGGGTCGAAAGGCCGGACAGCAGGTCCTTGCGCTTGACCCGATCCGTCTCCGTCAGCACCGGCCACTTGCACTGCCGCTGCCGCAGCGCCACCCAATGCTGCACCGCCTCGGGCTGCCGGCAGTCGATGTCGAGGCTCTGCCGCAAGACCTCCTCGGCCATCTTGTCGCTGATCGACTGCTCCAGCACGCGGGCGGTCTGGTGCATCACGGTGAGCTTGTGGGCGAGCTTGTCGCCGGTGATGCCCGACATCATGTTGATCAGCTTCATCCACTCGCCGACGGCCGCATTGACCTGCCCGGTGTCCTCCAGCGCGCGCCCGAGATTGATGTAGGGCGGCTCGAACTCCGGCTTGATCCGGATGCTGGTGCGGAAGGCATTGATCGCGCCGGTGAGGTCGCGCAGATCGTTGAGCGTCACGCCGTAATTGAAATAGACCGCGTGGATCAGTTCATTGTCGCTGTTGTAGGCGATCCAGGCCTTGTAGAGTTCCGCCACCAGCGGCCGCTGCTGCAGCGACAGCAGTTGGCCCGCAATGTTGAACAGATCGAAGACCGAAAGCTGGCGCGTGGCGGTCGCCTGCAGCGCGCGGTTGAACAGCTCGGTGGCAGCGTTGATATCGACGGGCTCATTCGACATGGGAAGCGTCTCTTCAGCGTTGATGTTGTGAACGCAACAACATTCCCGAATCGGTCTCGCCGATTCGGGATACGCCTTAGCACGCTTACCACACGCTTCTGGCCCGGCCGCCAACGAGGCGGCCGGGGCCAGCCGGCATCGCTGCCGGTTAGGTCAACAGATCCACCAGGGCGCTGAGCTGATCCGAACTCATCGCATTGATCTGGTTCTGCGTGAACGCGTGGCCCTGGGTCGTGGTCAAGGCCGAGATATCCTGGGTCGAGATGCCCGCGATCGCGCTGACGCTCAGGCCCGGGATGCCGGTGGTGCTGGTGAGCGCCGAGAACTTGGCGGTCGTCAGCGCCCCGATCTGGTCGGAGGTCAACGCTCCGGCCTGGGCGGTGGTGAAGGCCGCGTACTCCGTCGTCGTGAAGAACGTGGCTTGCGTCGTCGTCAGCGCGCCGATCTGGCCGGCGGTCAACGTGCTGACCTGCGTGGTGGTCAGGTTGGTGATCACCGTCGTGGTCAGGCCGGAGACCTGATCCGTCGAGAGCTCGTTGGCGTCGAGCGCGTTGAGGTTGGTCTGGCTCAGAGCGTTGAGCTGGGACGTGGTCAGACCCTGCGACTGCGCTGTCGTGAACTGACTGAACTGCGTCGTCGTGAAGTTGGACAGCGCGGAGTTCGTCAGCCCGCCGAGTTGCGTGGCCGTCAGACCGGAGGCCTGCGTCGTCGTGAAGGCGTGGACCTCGGTCGTGGTCAGAGTGCCGATCTGTGCCGCAGTCAGCGCCCCCACCTGGGCCGAAGACAAGGTTCCGACCTCCGTGGTGCTCAGGCTGCTGATCGCCGTGGTGGTCAGGCCCGAGACCTGTCCGGTGGAGAACTCGCTGGCGTCGAGCGCGTTCAGGTTCGTCCCCGACAGCGCGTTGAGTTGCGTTGTCGAGAAGCCCTGAGTCTGCGCCGTCGTCAGCGCGGCGAGCTGCGTGGTCGAGAAGTTGCCGATGGCGGTGGTGGTCAGGCCGCCGAGCTGGGTCGCCGTGAAGGCGCCGGCCTGAGCGGTGCTGAAGGTCTGCACCTCGGTCGTGGTCAGCGTGCCGATCTGGGCCGCAGTCAGTGCCGCCACCTGGGTCGTCGCCAGAGCACCGACCTGCGTGGTGGTCAGGGCGCCGATGGCTGTGGTGTTCAAGCCGGAGACCTGGCCGGTCGTGAGCTTGGTCACCACGACCGCGTCGAGATCGGTCTGGCTGATAGCGTTGAGCTGGCCCGTGGTCAGACCCTGGGTCTGCGCCGTGGTGAACGCCGCGATCTGCGTCGTCGAGAAGTTGCCGACCGCGGTGGAGGTCAGGCCGCCGAGCTGGGTGGCCGTGAAGGCGCCGGCCTGGGCGGTGCTGAAGGCACGCACCTCGGTCGTGGTCAGGGTGCCGATCTGGGCCGTGGTCAGCGCCCCGACCTCGGCGGTGGTCAGCGCCGCGACCTGCGTGGTGCTCAGGTTGCCGATCGCCGTGGTGTCGAGGCCCGAGACCTGCGTGGTCGAGAACTTGCTGGCATCGAGCGCGTCGAGGTTGGCCTGGGTCAGAGCGTTGAGCTGGGCCGTGGTCAAACCCTGGGTCTGAGCCGTGGTCAGCGCGTTGAGCTGGGTGGTCGAGAAGTTGCCGACCGCCGTGGTTGTCAGGCCGCCAATCTGGGTGGCCGTGAAGGCGCCAGCCTGGGCGGTGCTGAAGGCACGCACCTCGGTCGTGGTCAGCGTGCCGATCTGGCTCGTGGTCAGAGCCC
>CAKZHN010000427.1 GCA_936924235.1 uncultured Rhodoplanes sp.
CCGCCCGCCTTCGCTTCGCTACGGCGGTCGACCCTCCCCCTCCAGGGGAGGGTGGCCGTGCTGCATCAGTGCGGTTTCAATTCCCGCGCCTCACTTCGCCGCCCCCGCCATCCCCTTGAACACCAGCCGCTGCATCCCCTTGTCGGTCTGCGCGATGTAGATATTCCCCTTGCTGTCGGTCTGGATCTGGTGCCCGCCGCCGATCTGCTTGTCCACCTTCACCTGGCCCAGCACATCGAGCGTCTTCCGGTCGACGATGCTGATCGCCCCCGCGCCGCCGACATACAGGAACTGCTGCTCGGCGTCCGGCGAGAACGCGAGGTTGCTCGCGAACGCCGCGTCGGTCTGGCGGAGCTGCTTCACGAACTTGCCGTCGCTCGAGAACATCTGCACGCGGCGGTTCTCGCGGTCGGCGAGATACACCGTGCCGTCATGCGACACCCGGATCGCATGCGCCACGTTGAAGTCCGGCAGGCCGTCGCCCGGCGGGAAATCCTTCACCCGGGTGATCTCGCAGTGGTCGACGCCGCCCGGCGGCTTGCCGAACGCGCCCCAGGTCCGCTTGAACGCGCCGCTGTCCAGGTCGAGCACGACGACGCGATGGTTGCCGTAGCCGTCGGCGACGAACAGCTCGTTGCTGCGCGGCAGCGCCCAGGCGTCCGCCGCGCGGTGCATGTTCGCGGTATCGGCGTCGCCCTTGCTCTGGTTGCTCTTGCCGAACTGCAGCACGAACTTGCCGTCGAGCGTGAACTTGAGCAGCGCATCGTCGGCCACCGGCTTCAATCCGGCCAGGCCCGACGCCGGGCACTGGTTGCCGCCGATCCAGGCAAAGCCCTTGGGGTCGATGTAGATGCCGTGCTCGCGCTGCGGCCAGTCAAAGCCCGCGCCGTCGCCGCCCCAGCCCTTGATGAAGTTGCCGGCCGGGTCGAACACCATGACCGGCGGCGCGGCCTTCGCCGCATCCTCGGGCTTCAGCGTGCGCGGGCGGTGCAGCACATAGGCGTTGTCCTGCGCATCGATCGCGATGCTGGAGATGTCGCCGAGCTTGTACTTGTCCGGCACCTTCGGCCAAGCAGCATCCACCGCGAAGGTCGGAAGCTGGCGCGGCTGCTGTTGAGCGGCGGCGGGCGTGGCAAGTAGGCAAACGGCGGCGATGGCTGCAAGCGGCAAAGTATGGCGCAGAGCACGACGCGAAATGTCGAGTGTCATGGTGTCCTCCCAGCAGGCCGGATGTCTGAAGGTGCTCCAGCTCGAATGCGACAAGTCTAACGCGGAAGTCGCCGCTTGCCGACCCACCTACCCTTTGAAAATTTTGGTGCGATGATAATGGAGATGAATGGGGTGTGGACGCATATCCGGTCGTTGCGGGATGTTCAGCTTTCGATCTTCGCGAAGTAGTCGAGTGACCGCATCGGGCAAACGGTTGGCGGCGACAAGAATCGAGAAATCGTTGTCGACTGACACCAGTCCACGATCAAACATCCAATGAAGGGTTCCGGACAGCGCAAGGCCGTTGCGAACCGAATCTGATCCGCCGGACGCTACTGGTCTGATATGGGCGGCTTGAACTTCGGCTCGGCCGCCACCGTTGATTATGCGCAATCCAGACATCGCGCAGGTTTCGGCGTAAGCAGTTTTGACGGACTTTGCGAACGCCGCATCACGAAATGGGCGGGCTACGACCATTTCGACGATAGGCCTCTGGAAGGGTTCTTGCTCTTGATCATCCCAGCCAGCAACTGGGGATGTCGGATTTGCGGCACGAGCCTCGAATAAAGTTTGTACGAATCCGGCTTGGAGAATCTTGTCGTATTCAACGTCCGATATAGGTCGCACCGCGCGGCCAAAAGCGCCCTTGCTAGTGCCGCCGTCGTCGCGCTTTAGACTGCTCTCGTAATAGAACTCGCCGTCCTTGAAGGGAACGGGACGTTCAAATTCTAAGAACGCAGATACGCGCGCGTAGAAATGATCCGCCAAATTCGGATCGCGCTCAATTGCGTCAACGCGGGCTGTCGCGAAGTACGATTGTCGCCCGCCGCGACTACTTAGATCACTCGAGGATCGGCGGGGTTCGTAATAGACGATCCAATCGCCGATAGCGGCTTCCGCCTGATTTAAGTAAGCGCGCGGGAAATGGTAGCGTTCTTCCGGCAGATCGTCGTAGCTCGGTTCAACCTTCGAGGTAAAAACGGCCTTGGTCACTGTTCTCTCATGCCATTAGCGCGCCCGAAGCGTCTCGCTACGAAATTATGCAGACTGAAAAGGAACTCGGCCCATTGCCGTGACGTCTAAGTCGTCAAAGCTATTAGAGATCGATTGGTCGCCTTCGCCGATAGTCACATGGACGCCATACCCTTGGTGGCTGCCAAAATAAACGACAGCATCAATTGTTCCGTAAGTGCCGATTGAGTGGGTGATTTCACTGTCGTCAACGGTCGTTCCGCGGGTTTCGATGAGCATCGACACCCGAGCACCAGCGGCGAAACCATGCCAAAGGTGCGTTGTGATGATTGTCTGCATTTTGTTGGCCCGGAATTGAAATGCTTGCCTACTGCTCTCGTCTAACGGCGCGGGCGCCTATTCTGCCTTGGCCAATGCCCGCCTTACAGCCTTCGGCTCAGTTTTGATCACATGGATCAACGCGCGTGCGGCACCTGAAGGCCGGCGCGTGCCAAGCTCCCACTTGCGGATCGTGCCAACGCCGGTACCGATCAGGCTGGCGAATTCGCTTTGCGAGAGGCCGAGTTTGGTCCGTGCCTCGCGTGCATCGGTCTCCAGCGGCGTCACGCGATGAACAATAGCCTTGGTGTGCTTGCCGTGCGCGTGATCCAGCGCTTCGCGCAGGCTTGCACGAATGTCGTCCGCCAGACGGTTCACTTTCTTTGCCATTGTCTCACGATCTCCTTCACGCCTGCTGCGAATTCCTTCTTTTCCGCCGCCGTCAGATCACCCTTCTCGTTCTTTGCGTAGAGGGCGAGCAAGAGCATCGGCACTTGGTCATCGTGGTAGTAATAGACGACCCTAGCGCCACCACGTTTGCCCATACCCTCGCGACCGATCCGTACTTTGCGAAGCCCGCCGGTCCCAGGCATCAGGTCGCCGCAGGTCGGCTCATAAGCGACGAGGTCAATGACAGCCTCGCGCTCCTGAAGCGTCAGCAGGTCATCGGCGCGCCGCCGATAGCCTGCGAGTTCGATCACGGAGACGGGACGGCGCCGCATCGATTTGGAGAGTACCCCAATGGGGCTCAAGCGTCAAATGGCGCAGACACAGGGGTGAGCGGGCCCTCACACCCTCTCCACAAAACTATCCACCACCCGCTTCTCCCCCGCCTTATCAAACGCGATCGTCAGCTTATTGCCGTCGATTGCCACCACATTCCCGTTGCCGAACTTCTGGTGAAACACGCGGTCGCCGATGCCGAAGGCCGAGGTGGTGCCGGTGGATTTGGCCACCAGCTCGCCCTCGATGGTGAGCGGGGTGCGCCGCTTGGGGCTGCCGCCGCCCGCTGGGCTGCGGCGCGGCTGGCGCGACGTGGCGGGCACTTCGAGGCCGTCGTCGTCGTAGATCGGATCGATGTGGTCGAGCGAGTCGTCGCCCACGCCCTGCTGGCCGTAGCGTGGCGCGCCGCTCTCAGAAAACCCGCCGCGGCCCTTGTTGGCCTGGGCGCGCTGCCAGCCCGGCGTGCCGTAGCTCGAGCCGAACGACTTCATCTCGTCGAAGCGTGAGCCGCCGCCGTAGCCGCCATAGCCGGCGCGCTCCGTGAAACCGCCCTGGCTCTCGGTCACCGCGACATGGGCCTCCGGCAGCTCGTCGAGGAAGCGCGACGGGATGTTGGTCTGCCACATGCCGTGGGTGCGGCGGTTGGTGGCGAAGTAGATCTTGCAGCGCTTTCTCGCGCGCGTGATGCCGACATGGGCGAGACGGCGCTCTTCCTCCAGGCCGGCGCGGCCCTGCTCGTCGAGCGTGCGCTGGCTCGGGAACAGGCCTTCCTCCCAACCGGGCAGGAACACGGTGTCGAACTCGAGCCCCTTGGCCGAGTGCAGGGTCATGATGCTGACCTTGTCCTCCGCTTCGCCGCGCTCGGTGTCCATCACCAGCGAGATGTGCTCGAGGAAGCCCGCGAGGTTCTCGAAATCCTCCATGGAGCGGATCAGCTCCTTGAGGTTCTCCAGGCGGCCGGCGGCGTCGGCGCTGCGGTCCTTCTGCCACATTTCCGTATAGCCGGACTCGTCCAGCACGATCTCGGCCAGTTGCGTGTGCGGCAGCGTCTCCTTCTGGGTGCGCCAGCGCTCGAAGCTCTCGATCACGCCGCGCAGCGCGCCGCGCGCCTTGGGCTTCAGCTCGTCGGTCTCACTCACGGCGCGCGCGGCTTCGAACAGCGGAATGCGGCGCTTGCGCGCGTGGTCGTGCAGGTACTGGATGGTGGCGTCGCCCAGGCCGCGCTTCGGCGTATTGACGATGCGCTCGAAGGCGAGGTCATCCGTCGGCGAGTGGATGACGCGCAGATAGGCCAGCGCGTCGCGGATTTCGGCGCGCTCGTAAAAGCGAGGCCCGCCGATGACCCGATAGGGCAGGCCGAGCGTGACGAAACGGTCTTCGAACTCGCGCATCTGGTACGAGGCGCGGACCAGAATGGCGATCTCGTCGAGGATATGGCCCTGCCGCTGGAGCTGCTCGATCTCCTCGCCGACCGAGCGGGCCTCTTCCTCGCTGTCCCAGCTTCCGGTGACGGTGACCTTCTCGCCGGGGATGTCCTCGGTGCGCAGCGTCTTGCCGAGCCGGCCTTCGTTATGGGCGATGAGATAGGACGCCGCCGCGAGAATGTGGCCGGTGCTGCGGTAATTGCGCTCCAGGCGGATCACCTTGGCGCCGGGGAAGTCGTGCTCGAAGCGCAGGATGTTGTCGACCTCGGCGCCGCGCCAGCCGTAGATCGACTGGTCGTCGTCGCCGACGCAGCAGATGTTTTTGGGGGGATGTTGCGCCACCTCGGCGTCGTGAGAAATCCGGGCCTCGCCCTTCGAGACGCTCGGGCTTTGCCCGAGCTCCTCAGGGTGAGGGGCTTCTTCCTGTGTTTGCGGCGGCAGGTCCAATGTCTGCTCCTCACCCTGAGGAGCATCGCGAAGCGATGCGTCTCGAAGGGCGAGGCCACCGGCCTTGGGCGCAGCCGCCACCGGCTTCTGCGACAACAACCGCAGCCACAGATACTGCGCGACGTTCGTGTCCTGATACTCATCCACCAGGATGTACCGGAACCGCCGCTGATACTGCGCCAGCACGTCCGGATGCTCGCGGTACAGCCGGATCATCTCCAACAAGAGATCGCCGAAGTCCGCCGCATTCAAAACCTTCAGCCGCTCCTGGAACGCCTGATAGAGCTTCTTGCCGCGGCCGTTGGCGAACGCCGCGCCTTCGCCCGCCGGCACCAGGTCCGGCGTCAGCCCGCGGTTCTTCCAGTGGTCAATGAGCCCGGCGAGGTGCCGCGCGGGCCAGCGCTTCTCGTCGATGCCTTCGGCCGCCAACAATTGTTTGAGCAGCCGGATCTGGTCATCGGTGTCGAGGATGGTGAAGTCGCTCTTCAGCCCGACCAGCTCGGCGTGCCGCCGCAGCACCTTGACGCCGATCGAGTGGAACGTGCCGAGCCACGGCATGCCTTCGACCGCCTGGCCGATCATCGAGCCGATGCGCTCCTTCATCTCGCGCGCCGCTTTATTAGTGAAGGTGACGGCCAAGATGTCGCCCGGCCGCGCCCGGCCGGTGGACAGGATGTGCGCGATGCGCGTGGTCAGCACGCGGGTCTTGCCGGTGCCCGCGCCGGCCAGCACCAGCACCGGGCCGTCGAGGGTCTCGACGGCCTCGCGCTGCTCCGGGTTCATCTTGTCGAGATAGCTCGTGGCGCCGGACCGCGCGGCGAGCGCGCGCGCCGCAATGCCTCCCGGCGCGGGGGGCGCGGGAGCGGGTTCGAACGCGGGTTGTTTCGCCGGATCAGCCAAGAGCCAGCCTTTTTCCGAGAATCATGGATCAAAAATGGCATCCGCGGCCGGCATTTGCGAGAGCCCGGCCGCGTTGCGAAGATGGTTGTTCAAAACTCCGGGTTCCCCCCGGGTCGCAACACTGGGTCCCCGCTTCCGCGGGGACGAACGGGGAGAGAGTTCGCCACCCTATCAACCGTTCGTCCCCGCGGAAGCGGGGACCCAGGACCATGAGTTAGATAAGGCGTTTTTCCATGAAAGCCATCGTGCTGAGCCGCACCGGCGCCCCTTCGGTGCTGGAATATGTGGATACCCCGACGCCGCGGCCGCAACCGGGCGAGGTGCTGGTCAAGGCCGACACCATCGGCGTGAGCAGGCCGGAGCTGCTGGTCCGGCGCGGGACCTATCCCTGGATGCCGCCGCTGCCGGCGATTCCGGGCATCGAGCTGGCCGGGACGGTGGCGGAGCTCGGCGCGGGCGTCGGGCGCTTCAAGGCCGGCGACAAGGTCTATGTCACGGCGCGGGAGCTGCCGGTGCGCGCCGGCTGCTACGCCGAGTACATCGCGGTGCCGGAGCGCGCGCTGTTCGCGCTGCCCGGGGGGGGGGACCTGGAGGCGGCGGCCTGCCTGTCGAACTACCAGGTGGCGTGGCACCTGCTGCACACGGCCGCGCGCGCGGCGTCGGGACAATCGGTGCTGATCGGCCAGGCCTCGGGCGGGCTCGGCAGCGCCGCGGTGCAGCTGGCGAAGCTCGCGGGGCTGACCGCGATCGCGCTGGCCGGTTCTGCCGACAAGGCTCGCGCGTTACAAAAATACGGCGCCGATCACGTCATCGACTACAGCGCCGAGGACGTTGCTTCCCGCGTCGCCGCCATCACCAACAATGTCGGCGTCGATCTCGTGCTCGACGCCGCCGGCGGCAAGGGCTTCGCGAAATATCTCACCATGCTGGCGCCGTTCGGCCTCGCGGTGTCCTACGGCAAGCTGATCGGCCCGCTCGACGCCAACATCGTCGAAGCGCTCGACAAGGGCCCGGGCTATCTGCACAGCACCGCGGTGCGCATCTTCACCATGCACACGCTCGACGACAAACCCGATGTGCGCGCGCAGTCGATGAACGACCTCATCGCGAAACTCGCCGCCGGCTCGATCCGCCCTCTCATCCACGCCCGCCTGCCGCTGAAAGACGCCCGCCGCGCCCACGAGATGATCGAGGCCCGCGAGGTGATCGGAAAAATTCTGCTGAAGCCATGACGGATCGATTGACGACGAACTGAGCAGCACGTGTCCCGGACGCGGTGCAGCGTGAAGCGAAGCGGAACGGTGCACCGCAGATCCGGGACCGCTTCAAACACCGCCTTTGGAACGGTCCCGGGTCTGCACCGCATCACTTCGCGCTGCGCGCTCGTGCTGCGGCGCGCCCGGGACACGAGAGCTGCGCCTCTTTCCCCAGCGAATTCACATTCCCCAGTGAATTCACACCCAAAACCACATTAATCTTTTCCGCTTTTCCAAACCCGCTACACCGAGCATGCCTTGCTCAACTGAGGGCGCTCTCATGAGGCGTCATGTTGGCGGAGCAAG
>CAKZHN010000428.1 GCA_936924235.1 uncultured Rhodoplanes sp.
TCTGCGACGATTTGCTGGAGCATGCCGGCGTTGCCAGGCACGACAGGCGGCAAACCCGCGATGTCCGCTTTGACCTCCCTCTCCCCCTTGAGCTGCACGATGAGGTCGCCGACCAGCGCAGCGAGATTCACTTCTTCCTGCTCAAAACGATCCGTCGCCTGGTCGGCTTCAGAGGCCGCTTGCACCTGACGAACCACGGTATCGATGTGCTTGACGGCCTCCCGTATTTTTTCGGCGCGTTCCGCCGTGCCGTCCTTGTCCGTTGCGGGCAAAAGCTTCCGCAACCGATAGGCCTGTCCGTCGATCAACGTAAGCGACGTGCCGATTTCATGGGTCAGCATGTCGATGAAGCGCTGGCTGGTCTCGGATTTGGCGCGCTCAGCCTCGTATTCGGAGCGCATCTTCGCCTCGGCCTCCTGACGGCTTGTGACGAGCAGTGCAACAAGCCACTGCGCGACAATGGCGATGGCCCGGTTGGTAAAAAACACCAGCGGCAAGCTGTCATGGGGCGGCTGGAAAAACCCGCCCAGCACCGACAGCGAAGTGCCCAGGGCAGCACACAGGTAGGCGGCTCGATGAAACGAGAAAATCGCGAGCGAAATCACGACCGCATAGATGAAGCATATCGACACATCATCCGGCGGCGTGAGGATGTCGAAAACGAAGACACCGGCCATCAGCGCCGCGACGAGAACCAGCACACCGAATGGGATGAGCTTGCCTCGCGCCGTCAGGCTGCCGGGCGTCTCGGATATCGGCTGCGAGGCGCGATCCATGTCCTGCTGCTGGGAAACGCGCGTGGCCGCCGTCGCCCGACCGGGGCCCACTGCGAATGTGCGCCTGTAAACGGTAGAGCCCCATCGGCACAGCGGCACCTGTCAGTTCTTACAGGTGCCGAAAGGGCCAAAGCGCTCCATTCTGGCTCATATCGCCATTCGCCATCCGAAGCACAAGCGGATTGCCTGCGGCAAATTCGGGGGCCTGATGCGATCCACGATCCTTTTGCTGGTCGCCATTTGCGTTGCGCCACTTTGGCGAGCGGGCGCCCATGAATATGCGCAGGACGCGGCAGGCCGGGCCAGCAAGCGGGACGTCACAACCGACCAGCGGCCGGCGTCCCAAAACAGCTTAAATGACGAGGAAGCGCATCCCGAGATTGCCGCCCTCGTTGATCGCTCCGGAGCGTGCGCCGAGTTTCGCGTCCGAGCCTCGCGTGGGAACGACGGGGCCGAAACCAAGCACATCGAGAAGTGCCACTAGCTGTCAGCCAAAGATTGGGCGAGCGGTCCTCCTCCATGGGCGAAATACGAGAAGGGCTGCCCTTGCGGGCAGCCCTTCCATTGTCGAGCCGTGGTCCGGCGGAGGCTTGCGGTTATGCAGGCCTCGCCGCGAGACCGTGACGGATCACGTCACGCGGCGTCAGCTCAGAGCCTCGGTTAAGGCGAGGATCCAGCTCACGGATGCCGGCGACCGCGGCGATAGACAATGAGACACTGGATCACCTCCTTTCAGTTGTTACAGGGACCAATAAGGTAGGACAGATTCGGACGTTGTCAAAACCCTGCCGCTCTAAAGATATGTCCACCACCATTCGGAGCGGCGGCGCTTGACTGTGGCAAACCAGCGGCACAGCGGATAGAGCGCCATGACGACCCCGAGCCAGACCAGATAAATGCCGGGCAGACCGAGGCCGTAGCCTGCAGGCCGTCCGGCCGGGAACGGCCGGAACAGCCACGCCCACTCGCCGATCGTGAGCCACGAGAACAGCACCGCCAGCGCATGGATCAGAAAGATGTGCGCCACATAGTAGAACAGCGGCACACGGCCGTAGGTGGCGACGAGATCGGCCAGGCGACCACGCACGCCGTCAAACGCCGCCAGCAGCAGCAGCGCCGGACCGAGCGTCATCGCGACGTACAACAGTGACGGCGGATACTTCTCGCAATTGATGAAGGACAGCACGCTGGCGAGCAGGCTGTCATGTGCGACCCAGGGCGCCGGATCGCCATAGAGATTGCTGGCGCGCAGCAGCACGAAGGCCGCAAGGGCTGTCATGCCCAATCCCGTAAGCCAGCGCCGCCTCGCGGCGGGCTCCAGCAGGAACACCGGCCCGAGCGCATAGCCCACCGCCATCACGCCGATCCACGGCACCAGCGGATAGAGCACATAGAGCTTGATCGGAATGCCCGGCTCGATCACGCCGGACTGATGCAGCACATTCCAGAGCGGCGCCCAGGCGCCGAATGCGTCCGCCTTGATGCCGTCGAATGCGTTGTGGCCGAGGATCATCGCAAGGCCGACCGCGCCGATGACTCGACGCGGCAGATAGACCAGCGCCGCAAGCGCGATCATGGAAGCTCCGATCGCGAAGATCACCTGCGCGACGAAGTACGTGGCGTTGAGATGGAAGGTCCAGCCGAGCCGCACCACGGTGAACTCGATCACCACCAGCCAGAATCCGCGGGTGAGAAGATAGCGGCTGATCGCGCCGGCGCTGCGACCCTGCGCGCCATGGAGAAACGCCGAGATGCCGGCGAGGAAGATGAAGATCGGCGCGCAGAAATGCGTGATCCAGCGCGTCATGAACAGCGCCGGCTCGGCGACATCGCGCGGATTGAACCCGCCCACGGAAAAGAAATCGCGGGTGTGGTCGAGCGCCATGACGATCATGACGAGGCCGCGCAGGAGATCGATCGATGTCAGGCGCGGCTTTTGTTGCGGCAGGACGCTGTCGGCGGACGCAAAGCCGTCCCGCGCCCGCTTGTCCGGCGAAGCCGGCGGCGAGATTCCGAACAACAGAGTCAAAGGTCGTTCCTTCCAAAATCTGTCGATCCCCGCCAAGGGCAGAATGTTCATGCCCCGCGCGCTCGACCGGTGCAAACCGATTGTGCAAATGATCGCGATTGACAAAATCGATGGAAGGGATCGGACGGTAACGACGTAAGCCTGACCGCTCAGGTTGCGGTATTGCGATCCGCGGCGCGCTTCAGCCGCACGATGGCGAGGTCGAGCGCCGAGAGAAACCGCGAGCGGTCGCGCGGATCGAACGGCTTCGGCCCGCCGGTCACAGCGCCGGCGCCGCGCAGCTCGTGCAGCAGGTTGCGGGTGGCGACCGTCATTCCGATGGAGTCGTCGTCGAACGGCTTGCCGTTCGGCCCGATGACGGTGGCGCCGGCCTTGAAGCTGCGGCTCGCGAGCGGCACGTCGGCCGTGATCACGATATCGCCAGGGCCCGCGCGCTCGGCGATCCAGTCGTCGGCTGCATCCATCCCGGCGCCCACCACCACGCGCGTGATCCACGGCTCGCGCGGCACCGCGATCGGGCTGTTGCTGACGACGTGAACGTTGAGGCCGTGGCGCTCGGCGACGCGATAGATCTCGTTCTTCACCGGACAGGCGTCGGCATCGACATAGATTTCGATCGGCTTGGACATCGCTGTGTTCGGATCGGGATTGTTCCGGGCTTTCACGTCTTATTGCATGTCGTCGTCGGTTCGCAAACGAACGTGATTTTCTCCATGACACGCATTGATCGGCTCAACACCGGAACTCGGCGCAGCGCACTCCGTTGCCCCACAGAGCAACCGACCAGGAGCTTTGCAAATGCGACAGACACGTCATTCCGTTTCTTTCATTGCCGCGATTCTTCTCGCTGGGAGCGCCGGACTGGCGATGGCCGCGGGCGGCGGAGGCGCCGGTGGCGGCGCTTCGGGCGGCGCGGGCGCGTCGTCGGGAGCCAGCAGCGGGTCGGCCGGCATGAGCGGTTCGGCCACGACAACGCCGGGCGGGGTCACGGGCGCGAATCCCACGACCTCGGGCACCACGGGGACCAACCCGTCCGCGTCGGGCACGACGACCACCAATCCGTCCACGGCCAATTCGCTGAACAACACCGGCCGCACCGATTCGATGGGCCGGCCGTGCGGCTCGATGGCGAGCGGCGCTCCGCCGAGCACCACGGGGAGCAGCAACGGGAGCGCCGGGCTGACGGCCGGGACCAACCAGACGACCAACCCGCCGAGCTCGACCGGCAGTCCGGGCTTTACCGGCTCGGCCACCGGATCCGGCTCGAGCTCGATGGGCACATCATCGACCTCGGCGGGCTGCTGACGGTCGGCTCGCATCCAAAACGCAAACGGCGCGCCGCGGTGGCGCGCCGTTCGTTTGTCTGCCGTGACAACCCTCAGCGCACCAGCTCCCGCATCGCCTTGTCGAGACCTTCCAGCGTCAGCGGATACATCCGCCCGCCCATCAGCTGCTTGATCACGCGGATCGAGTGCGTGTGCTCCCACTGGCTCTCCGGCACCGGATTGAGCCAGACGCACGACTGATAGGTGCGCGTGATGCGCTCCATCCACACCGAACCGGGCTCCTCGTTGTAGTGCTCGACCGAGCCGCCGGGCGACATGATCTCGTAGGGCGACATCGAGGCGTCGCCGACGAAGACCGTCTTGTAGTCGTGCGGATAGGTGTGCAGCACCTGCCAGGTCGGCGTGGTTTCCTGGAAACGCCGACGGTTCTCTTTCCACAATTTCTCGTAGACGCAGTTGTGGAAGTAGAAGTGCTCCATGTGCTTGAACTCGGTGCGCGCCGCCGAGAACAGCTCTTCGGTGGCCTTGATGTGCCAGTCCATCGAGCCGCCGATGTCGAAGAACAGCAGCACCTTCACGGCGTTGTGCCGCTCCGGCCGCATCAGGATGTCGAGATAGCCCTTGTGCGCGGTGCCCTTGATGGTGCCGTCGAGATCGAGCTCGTCGGGCGCGCCGGTGCGGGCGAACTTGCGCAGGCGGCGCAGCGCCACCTTGATGTTGCGGGTGCCGAGCTCGACGTCGCCGTCGAGATCCTTGAACTCGCGCTTGTCCCAGACCTTTACGGCGCGGAAATTGCGGTTCTTCTCCTGGCCGATGCGCACGCCTTCGGGGTTGTAACCGTCATTGCCGAACGGAGACGTGCCGCCGGTGCCGATCCATTTGCTGCCGCCCTGATGGCGGCCCTTCTGCTCGGCCATGCGCTTCTTCAGCGTCTCGAGCAGCTTGTCGAGGCCGCCCATCGCCTCGATCTGCTTCTTCTCCTCCTCGGTGAGGTATTTCTCGGCGAGCGATTTCAGCCACTCCTCGGGGATTTCGGCCGAGAGCGCCTCCTCCATCAATTCGAGGCCCTTGAAGACGTGGCCGAACACCCGGTCGAACTTGTCGAGGTTGCGCTCGTCCTTCACCAGCGTGGCGCGGGCGAGATAATAGAAGTCCTCGACGCGGCGGCCGGCGAGATCGAGGTCCATCGCCTCCATCAGCGTGAGGTATTCGCGCAGCGTGACCGGAAGGCCGGCGGATTTCAGTTCATGGAAGAAGTTCACGAGCATCGCAGTCAAGGCCACCGATCGAAGAAACGCTTGACGTCCTCAAACCCATAGGCGTCGGCATACACGAAGAACTGCTCTGCAACGTCCTTGGGCAATTGTCGACGCCCTTTCACCATTTCTATCCAATAGCGAAGGTACGGATAGACTTGATCCTGGCGAACCAACCCATTTCTTATAGCCCACTCGAATTGCGAAAGATGCGAAAGAAAAACATCGAAGGTATCGCGTATCCTGGCTTCGAGCTCGGTAAAACGCGTTCCTGTGTCGTGTTTAGTATCGTCTTGTTTACAGCCGTCGTCTTCATTGTCGCCGTGTCTGCGCAAGGCCGGCTTCAAAATCGCATAGTCGCAAATTTCGACGAGTGGTTTGCTATCGGAGCCGAAATTGATCCTGCGACCATCCCAATCCAACATCCACATCGCGCGTTGACAGGCGTCGTCATGGGAAAAATCCTTGTATAGCTTGGCTGCAAATTCGCTCTTCTTCCAGTGCTCAGCTCGCCGATATTGGAAGACAGCAAAACCGAACAACACGAGACCAAAGATCGTTCCAAGACTGCTGAACGCCTCCTTGTTTTCTTTCAAAAAAAGAAGCGACTCCATCGTGCCCCCCGCACACAGTGACAAGCGCGCCGATACGATAGCATCGTTTCGCCGGGAAATACGACCCCAGCGGGTGGTCTCACAAAAGCCAATTTATGATTGCGGCCCCTTCTTAAAAAACAAACGCGTTTCTAAAGAATGAAATCCGCATGTGACAGGTTGTGCACGCCGGT
>CAKZHN010000429.1 GCA_936924235.1 uncultured Rhodoplanes sp.
CAGCCGGCCTACAATCCGACCGGTCCGGTTGGCGCGCTGGCCTATTGGGCGGCGGACGCCATCATCGGCAAGTACCTCAAGAGCCCCGGCCCGCTGGTGCACGCGTGAGGCGACACATGACGACGTCATTGCGTATCGCGGCAGCGGCCGCGGCTCTCATCGCCTCCGGCGCGGCGGCGTCTGCCGTCGACGCCGAGCACGGCAAGACGCTCTACACGGCGTGTCTCGCCTGCCATTCGGAGAAACCTGACGCGCTCGGGCCAAGCCTCAAGGGCGTGTTCGGCCGGGCGTCGGGCTCGCTCGAGGACTTCCGCTATTCCAACGCCATGAAGCGCGCCAAGCTCACCTGGGACGAGGCGAACCTGCGCGAATACATCGCCGATCCGCAGGCCAAGGTGAAAGGCAACCGCATGCCGTTCGCGGGCTTCAACAATGCCACCGACGTGGACGACGTGGTGGCATTTCTGAAGACGTTGAAGTAACGGCGCCACCAGCGAGGAGGACCTCACATGCGGATGATCCATGCGGCGCTTGCTGCGACGGTTTGCCTCGCTCTCGCCTCGCCCGCTTCGGCCCAGACCTTCGAGAAGAAGAACTACAACTACAGCGAATGGACCAAGGGCCGCTTCTCCGAAGCCGTCACCGTCACCGGCCCGGGCAAGATGATCTTCCTCGCCGGCGTCGGCGCCGAAGACGAGAACGGCAAGGGCGGCGACATCCTGCACAAGGGCGACTTCACCGCCCAATGCAAATACGCCTTCGACAAGATCAAGCGCGCGCTGGAAAAGAACGGCGCGACCTTCGGCGACATCGTCAAGATGGTCACCTACATGACCGACGTCCGCTACCAGCCGGACTTCGGCAAGTGCCGCCAGGAAACCTTCGGCTCGACGCCGATGCCGGCGCACACGCTGCTGATCATCAGCCAGCTGGCGTGGCCGGGGATGCTGGTGGAGATCGACGCCACCGCGATGGTGCCGGTGAAATAGGCCGATCGGGCTGTGAAAATGGGCCTGCGGCGGGGGCCCTGCCGCCGCGTTCCGGGTCATTCCGGGCGTCCCGGCCGGTGCAACGCGGGTCGCATTATGGACTATAATCCGACAACCTGACCTGATAGAATGCAGGCAATGCGCCGTATCGATCCCTCGGCCGGGCGCTGAGTTTCTCGTTTTTTATGGTCGGCTGGGGGAATTCTCAAGGAGGCCACAGGTGGCTACAGGTGTCGTGAAGTGGTTCAACCCGACCAAAGGCTACGGGTTCATTCAGCCGCAGGGCGGCGGCAAAGACGTGTTCGTGCACATCTCGGCAGTCGAACGCGCGGGACTCAGCACGCTGAACGAAGGCGCGCAGATCACATATGAGGTCGTTTCCAACCGCGGTAAGGAATCGGCCGAAAACCTCAAAGTGAAGTAGCGAAATCACAGCAGTGCCTGCTGTCGTCCCCCCGCTTCGGCGGGGGGATTTTTTTGTGCTCGCGCCAAGCCCCTCGCTGCCAAACGCGCCGCCGACGCTCAATCCCGGCAAGGCCATGGCCTGCTAATCCACCTTGATATTCGCGTCCTTCAGCACCTTCGACCATTTCGCGCTGTCGCGCCTGATGAAGCCGGCGAACTCCTCGGGCGAGCTCACCATGGGTTCGAACATGTTCGGCACCATGAAGCGGTCCGTAAAAGTCGGCTCGGCGAACAGCGCCCGCACCTCGGCGTTGATCTTCGCAATGATGGCCGGGGGCGTGCCGGCGGTGGTGAACAGGCCGAACCAGGTGACCGCCTCGTAGCCGGGCAGCGTCTCGGCGGTGGCCGGCACCTCGGGGATCTCCGCCAGGCGCCTGGCGCTGCCGACGGCCAGCATCTTCACCTTGCCGGCCCGATAGGGCGGCACCGAGGCGCTCAGCGCCACCGAGGTGAGCATGACATGGCCGGCCATGACGTCGTTGAGCGCCGGCGTCGAGCCGCGATAGTGCACCGGCGTGAGCTTGATGCCGGCCATGCTCTCCAGGAGCGCGACGTTGACGTGACCGGCGGCGCCGATGCCGGAATCGCCATAGGTGATCTCGCCGGGCTTCGCTTTGGCCAGCGCGATCAGCTCGGCGATGTTGTTCGCCGGCAGCGACGGATGCGCCAGCAGCCCCTGGTTGACGCGAACGAGCCCGGTCACCGGCGCGAAGTCGTTGGGGTCGTAAGGCAGCTTCCCGGCATGCAATGTCGGGTTGATGACGAACACGGTTTCGGCGCCGACCATCATCATGTGCCCGTCGGGGGCGGCCTTGCCCACCATCGCGGCGCCGATCGCGTGATTGGCGCCGCCGCGGTTCTCGACGATCACCTGCTGGCCCCAGGCCGTCATCAGGCGCTGCGCGACGAGCCGCCCCATGACGTCGCTGACGCCGCCCGGCACCGTCGGCACCACGATGGTGATCGGCTTGCTCGGATAGGTCTGGGCGCGCGTGGGCACACCCGTCAGCAGACATCCGATCAGGCCGAGCGTGATGATCCGGAACAGCATCGCCCCTACCCCTTCGGTTTGATCTCGCGCGTCGCCATCGGGAAATGCGCGTTGCCGCCGCTGTACGGCGGAAACTGCCGGAAGTCGGCGCGCATCTCCTCGCGCACCGGCGAGTTCAGCGCCGCGTTGAGCGCGGCGGCGCTGTCGAACACCACCTTGTTACGCTGCATGCAGTCGACGCGCCGCCACGGCAGGAAGCCGCACCAGTCGATGCGGGTGCAGACCTCGATCTCGCGGATGCCCGGAAAGCGCGCCATAACCGGCGGATGATGGCGGAGGTAATAGTCGTTCCAGGCGTTCAGATCCTCGGCCGCGCCGAGATACTGCACGAGGTAAGTGCACGGCAGCCCGCCCGGCCCGGTGCGAAACATCGGGTCCGGCACCGGAAACGGCCGCGCCAGCATGGCCTGCTGCGCCGCCTCTGCGCCGGCGAGACTCGGCAGCGCATCGGGCCGTGCCAACTCCTGCAGATGACCGCTGCGCGCGAGCGCGCTTTCGAGCTGGTCGATGCGTTCGAAATAAAGTTCGAGCGCCAGCTGCGGCGACGACGCGTCGTGCGCGCTCGCGTAAGGATCGCTCGTCGTTTCCGGCGTAAAGACGAGGCCGCGCCGCAGGCCCGGCGTCGCCGCGACGATGTCGAGCACCACGGCAAGCTCGGCCGATGAAATCCGCAGCTCGGGCCGCTGCCGCTCGTGAAACATCGCGAACCAGGCAAACGTCACGTGCCGCTCCTTCCGCACAACACACCGCGATCATGCGACATCCGCATAGCTCCGCCCCTGTTTCACAAATCCGTTATATTCGTATGGATATTACGTAGTCTCACATCAATGGAAGGGGGTTGGATCATGACATTCATCCGCGTGTTGGCCGCACTCACGCTCGGCATCTGCGTTTCGTCCGCGACCGCGTCGGCGCAGGACGCCTGCCCGGGCGGCTATATCAATCGCGTGTCCCTCTCCGGCGCCGTGCAGCACCCCGCCATCTTCCGCATCGACGACCTGCGCGCCCGAGGCGCGTCGCGCGTCTCGATCAGCTTCTTCGGGGCGGGCTCGTTCCAGACCAAGTCCTACATCGGCGTGCCGCTGATCGATCTCCTGAACGAGGCGGTGGTCGTGACCGATCCCAGCCGCAAGAACGATATCCTGCGGAAATACGTGACCGTCCGCGGCTCGGACTGCTACGAGACGATCGTCGCGGTTCCGGAACTCCTCTCGACCTATGGCCATCAGGACGTGCTGATCGCCTACGAGACCGGCGACCGCGTGGCGCTCGACCAGACCGAAGGCATGGCGCGGCTGATCGTCGTCAACGACAAGCAGGGCGGCCGGCTGGTGTCTAACGTCGCGCGCATCATCGTGCATTCCGCGCCCAACGGCCCTCAATGATCGCTTAAGGGGCCGCATCACGCCGCGATCAGCTCCTTGATCCGCGGCCAGTGCTTGCGCCCATCGCGGCCGGTGTCGTTGTAATCGGTCGGCGGGTAGTCCGAGATGGCCTTGAAGCTCGGCCGCGCCTTGATCCGGCTGAACCAGTCGGCGAGGCGCGGCCGGTTGTCC
This sequence comes from uncultured Rhodoplanes sp., assembly GCA_936924235.1. Taxonomy (GTDB): domain Bacteria; phylum Pseudomonadota; class Alphaproteobacteria; order Rhizobiales; family Xanthobacteraceae; genus Z2-YC6860. The sequence goes on from CAKZHN010000429.1 coordinate 4,065, forward strand.
CACATCGCGGACAGGCCGAGCCGGTCGATGCGCTCGACGTAGGGAGTCAGCTCGATATCGGCGAGCGTGATCGCGTCGGAGGCGAGCCACTTCGTCTTGCCGAGCTGCGCCTCCATCTCGCCGAAGGTCTTCTCGAACACCTTGATATGGTCGCGGAAGAACGGCGTCTCGATGCCTTTCTCGATGAGGGCCCGCTGGCGGTCGCGGCGGGCGGGGTCGGGCATCTTCATCAGCCGCTCCTCCAGCCCCGCGCCCATCTGGGCCTTGAGCTGCGGGCCGAACGACACCGCAAAGCTCACCGTGGCGCAGGCCATGTGCAGGATGTCGTCGGGGAGCTTGCACCACAGCCGCATGGTGGCCCGCTCCAGCGGGCTCTTCGGCATCAGCGGCGGGTCTGGGAACACCTCGTCGAGATAGGAGCAGATCACGCTCGACTCGACGATGACGTTGCCGTCGTGCACCAGCACCGGCACCACGCCGCGCGGGTTCATCGCCTTGAACTGCGGCGTGAGCTGCTCGCCCCGCGCGAGGCTCAGGTGATGGTCGGTCCACTGCTGGTTCTTCTCCGCGAGCACGACCCGGACCTTCTGCGCGCAGACCGAGATGTTGTTGTGATAGAGCTCGAGCATCGGTGCCTCCCCTACCGCCGCAGCCGCTGGATCTGCATGTTGGCGAGGAACGGCACCAGCGGATGCGCGCCCATCTTGACGATCGCCGGCAGGTCCATCGCGATCAGCGCTTGGCGCTGCTCGGGCGTGAGCTTGAACCCGTCCGCATAGGCGCCGGCATCCTTGACGAAGGCGGTGCGGCTGTCGGCCTCGTGGGCGAGCGCATGCAGCGCGGACGTGAGCTCGACCAGCTCCGGCTTGATCGACGGATAATGCGCCGCATGGCCGTTGCCCGGCGGGCTGTACCAGCCGAGCGACGCGTAGTTGTGGTGCCAGCTCGGGTCCATCGACACGATATCGGGCTTGCGCTCGCCCAGCGCACCCGCTGCGCAGGCCCAGCAGCGCAGCTCGATATTGCCGGTGTCGTCGAGCTCGGTCTCGTCGAACCCGATCAGCGACTTCAGTTTGCCCGCGGCGAGCTTCTCCAGCACCTTGTTGTCCCAGGCCAACTCGGGATTGCCGTAGCGGTCGGTGCCGGGGAAGTGCGACATGCCGCCACTCGACAGGATCACGGTCTTGAGCCCCATCGCCGTCACGGTGCGGGCCACCGCCTGGCCGAAGGCGTAGCAGCGCTCCATGGTGGGCTGCGGCGGCAGGTAGGCATTCACGTAAATCGGGAGCACCGGCTCGGTCAGGCCGATGTGCGTCAGCGGAATGCCGATCGCGTAGTCGATCTTGGCGGTGCTGCTGAAGGCCGGATCGAAGTTCTGCCGGTAGAGCTGGCGCACCAGCTCGAAGCCGATCTCGCTCGGCACCTTCCAGTGAAACTTGCGGCCGGCGAACTCGCCGGTGGCCTCGCCGCCGACATGCACGGTGAACGGCGGCGCGGCGTTGTGGAAGAACTGCTCGGCGTGGTCGTTGGAGAAGATGATCCAGAGATCGGGCTTCAGCGCCTTCAGTTTCGCACCGATGTCGGCCGCGACCTTGCGCACCTGCTCGACCAAGGCCTTGTCCTCGGTGTCGGGCATCGTGAAGAACTGCGGGGCGTGCGGCAGCATCGCGCCGCCAACGACCGTGGACATCATGGAAGGCTCCTCGTCACTCTGGCTCTCGTCACCTGGCTCTCGTCACCTGGCTCGGGAATGAGAACACAATGGATCGCTCCGGAACAGGCTTCGGAGCAGATGGCAGGGGCGCAGACATGACTCATCGGCCCCGGAAAAGGTAAGACGCGGGGCGCCGCCTTTCTCTTCTTTCCCTCACATGCGTGAGGGAGCGGAGCGCCGGTGAGGCGCTACGTTGCAGTCTGGGCACCTCGGAGAGGCACCCGCGTGCCGTGTTACCGGCACGCGCGCCTCCCGGCGCTCCACTTGTGGCGATTTTTGACGCGGTCACCGGACTTCTTTCATCGGACCGGAGGGAATTA
>CAKZHN010000430.1 GCA_936924235.1 uncultured Rhodoplanes sp.
CAAGGTGGCCTACGCGGTCATCGGCTATGGCGGCTTCCTGGGCATGGGCGAGGATCATTACCCGACGCCGTGGACGAACCTGAAGTACGACACCAACCTCGGCGGCTATCTGGTCAATCTCACCAGAGACCAGCTCGAGAAGGCGCCGAAGTTCGCCAACGAAAACGACTGGAAGTGGACGCGCGAGAACGACAAGCGCGTTTACGACTACTACCGTACGCCTCCCTATTGGGCAGCGGCGTAAGACAAAAAGAAAAGCCCCGCTCCGGCGGGGCTTTTTCCCTGAGATGAGTTCGAGCCGTCATGACGAATATCGGCGATGATCGTCGCGCGCCGCCTTGGCGCCGGCGGGACGATTGCGGCTTCTGAACCCACACACCGCAACCGGCTGTCGAGCCGGTCGCGGCGCGCGATGATGGTTGTGAGCGGCGCTAGAGCTTCGCCTCATCGAACGCGCGCACCCACATGGCGCAGACGCCGGAGCGCACGATGTCGTCGCGGGTGAACTCGATCACCGGCACGTTCAGCATCTGCGACTTGATCAGGTGGATCACGGTGCGAAGCCCGCTGGCATGATCGATGTCGCACTGACTGACGTCGCCGTTGATCACCACGGTGCAATCGTCGCCGATGCGGGTCAGGAACATCTTGATTTCATCGACCGTGGTGTTCTGCGCCTCGTCGAGCAGCACGAAGGCGTTCTTCCACGACCGGCCGCGCATCACCTCGAAGGGCACCAGCTCGATGTCGCCCTTCTTCAGCGCGATGTCGAAGGCCGCAGTGCCGATGCGCTCCTTGATGGCCTCGATCACCGGCGCGGCCCAGGGGCCGAACTTGGCTTCGAGCGTGCCGGGGAAATAGCCGAGCGAGCGGCCGCACGGAATGTTCGGCCGCGTCAGGACGATCTTGTCGATCTGTCCGGCGCGAAACAGATCGGCCGCGTAGGTCGCGGCCATCCAGGTCTTGCCGGTGCCGGCCGGGCCGAGCACGATCGTCTGCGGACAGCTACGCAACGCATCGAGATACGCCTCCTGGGTCGCATTCAGCGGCTTGATCGGAGGCAGAATGCGCTCCTCCTCGAACTTCCCGCCTTGGAAGTTGATGATCTCAGCCGTGCCAAGGCCGCGAAGCGCGCGGCGCTGCTTCTTGCTGAAGTGCTTCTTGCTGAAGTGCTTACCCAAGATCGACTCCTTTTGCCGGACCCAGAGGAAGGGAAAAGCATGACCGCCCCGCGCGGGCGCGCGAGTGCTGTTTGCTTGAGGATGTGAGGCTTGATCGAGAGGAGGACGCTTGATTGCAGACGGCGCGGCAGCAGGCGAGCGAGCGACGGTATCCGTGGTTTGGATACCGGTTTTCTCTCATCGGATTACAACCGAACGAGCCGTCATGCAGGAATCAATATACGCGATTCGCGTGACAATTTCTTTGCTGGTGTGAGAGTGAGTTGTTTACCGACGCAAGCGCAAACTTGTTAACCAAATTTATACCGATGCCCTCTGCGACCCGACTGAGTCGAGGGTGCCGGCGTTCAGCGTCTGCGGGCCGGCTCGAACGTCAGCGAGCGCGCGTCACGAACAACTCGCACGCTCCATAGCGCACGGCGGCGCGCCTCGCGAAGCTCAAGCTCGCCTCGTCATTCGATGGGAAGTCAAACCATTTGTCCACCGCGACGCCAAAGAAAGACCTGCGTGGCCCCAAAGAAAGACTTGGCGAAAGCCCCTGCACTTCCCCATGTGGAGTGGGCGGCGGATACGAACAGGTCCGCTCGCCCGTTCTCGACGGGACTTGCATTGCGGGAGTGACGATTGCGATTTAAAGGCCTCGAAGCCAACTTCACGCGCCTGCACGCGCACATCGCGGAGGAAGACGGAGCCTTTACGGTGAGCATCCGTGTGCACAATCACTTGAACGAAGCGGAAAGCGCATGCGGTGAGGAAATCGCCGCGACTTTCGAGCTCGCGAATTCAATGGTCTCTGCGCTGGCAGAACAATTTAAGATCGAGCAAAACTGCGTTTCGCTCTCGATCGTCATGCAGAAATTCAAGGACGGGACGTTTCACTAGACGAGGAACTGGCCCACGGAGCTAGCTCTTGGCTTCGCGCGCCAGCCGTTCGGCGCGCAACCGCTTCATCCTTTGCAGCGCGGCATCCCCCGCGGCGCGATAGTCGGCCGTCGCATGGGGCGCATCGAGCCGCTGCGCTTCCTTGATCTTGAAAAGCCTGTCTGCACGCGCCTTGAGGTCGGCGGGAGTCTGTTCCTGGGGGTGACGGCGCATGGCCGGACAACGCGTGACTTGTGGGAAAGTTCCAGAGAACGACGCTGGCTTTAACCAGCAGGCTTGTGCAGCAGCATTCAATGAGGAATCACGGGCCAAGCCGTGAGCTGCAGCCTACAACCACTTCTTCCACTTGAAAAAGTAATACGGCAGCACGGCGGCTGCGACCATCATGATCAGCGCCATCGGATAGCCGAGCGTCCAGTCGAGCTCGGGGATGAGCTTGAAGTTCATGCCGTAGATGGTGCCGACGAGCGTCGGCGGCAGGAACACCACCGCGGCGATCGAGAAGATCTTGATGGTGTTGTTCTGCTCGAGCGTGACGACGCCCAGGAGCGCGTCGAGCAGGAACTGGATCTTGTTGCCGAGATAGCTGGCGTGGTCGGAGAGCGACAGCACGTCGCGCTGCATCGACTGCAACTGCAGCCGCACGTCCTTGGCCCAGCGCATGCCCTCGGCCTCGTTGGCGAGGAACAGCAGGAGCCGGCCGAGCGACACCAGGCTCTCGCGCACCTTGCCGGTGAGATCGCCCTTCACGCCGATCACCTTGAGCGTGCTGATGTAGGAGTTGCCCTGCTCCGGGCCGCGGCCGTGCGGATCGAAGATGTCGTGCGACACCTGGTCGATATCGATACCGATGCGCTCCAGCAGATCGGCTTCGCGGTCGACCACGGCGTCGAGGAGCTCCATCAGCACGGCCTCGCCGTTGGTGCTCTGCGGACAATTGCGGGTGAGCTTGTTGGAGATCAGCATGAACGGCTTGGGGTCGTCGTAGCGCACGGTGACGAGGCAATGCTTGGCGAGGATGAAGGTCACCGCCGTGGTGCGCGGCACCACGGTGTCGGAGTTGCACATCAGCGTCGCGGTCATGAAGCGGGCGTGATGCTCGGTGTAGAGCCGGCTCGACACCTCGATCTCCTGCATTTCCTCCCGTGTCGGGACGGCGATGCCGAGCCGGCCCTCGATCAGCTTGTCCTCGCCGGGCGCGGGATTGATGAGGTCGAACCAGACCGCGTTGTCGGGCACGTCGTCGCCCGAGACCACCGTGCGGCGTTCCAGCGAAGAGCCATTCGGCACGTAGACATCGAGCATGGGAAATCCGGATTGCGCTGCGCGGCTCTCAAGGGACGCCGCAGCAGCAGCGCCCGGTCAATGCACCTGATGAATGCCCCGGGCAGTCATGGCCAAAAGCCCGATGCATCGCAAGAACAAATGCGGGAGCGGTGCTGTCATAAAGCTCGGTGGCGACGTCCATTGCAGCTTGGGAAAATCGTCAAGAGTGAATCGGTCGTGCAGCGGGCGCCGTCACCCTCCCCTGGAGGGGGAGGGTCGACTGCTGGAGCGAAGCGGAAGCAGTCGGGGTGGGGTGAACTTTCGATGCGAAGCACGAAAGATCACCCCACCCCGCTCGCTTCGCGAGCGACCCTCCCCCTCCAGGGGAGGGTGGGCACTGCCGATGTGGCAGTCGAAGCGATATGCGCCGGATCAATCGCGCAAAGAAAAGCGGCCGCAGTCGCCTGCGGCCGCTGTGGCGGCGAAACTCTTAAAGGCTAGCGGGCCGTCTTAGCGGCCGTCAGCTGGCCTGCTCGAAGCGCTGGTCGATGCGCGGAGCCTTGACCGGCTCGGTGGCCTTCTTGCCCGGGTTCGAGTAGCGGACCGCGGCGGCGACCGCCTCGATGCCGATGGCCGCGTAGCGGTGCTGCAACCCGGTCTGGCCGGACGAAGCCTGCTGCTGCTGTTGCGGTGCCTTCTGGCCTTGGGTCGTGTTCTTCTTGTCGGTCATTTTTATTCTCCAGTTCGTTTCCATTCCCCTGTGCCCGAAAGATATGCGCGGTTCGCGGCGAAAATGGGCAGCAAACCGCGCCCTGACGGGGCCATTCAGGGGACAATGCCTGATTCCCCTGAAGTTTCCGAGCGTTGACGGAATAACCAAGCAATTTGACGCGGCCTATTAATCGGCCGGTATGGTTAACCTCGATTTAACGCCCAACCCCGAAAATACGGGCAACTGGCCATCCGGTAGCCGGGAACCGCCCTTGTCCAAAGTTGCGGCATTCCTGCAACAGGTTCACAGCGGGTTGATCACAGGATCGCGCGCCGCCTGGAATCGGGACCGGCAAATCGATTATCTAAGTGTCAAATAAACAGGTGAACGGCATGAAGATTTGGGAACGGGCTGGCAGAACGGCCGTTGTCGCTCTGGCGTTGGGCATGGGCGCGCTGCTGTCCGGCTGCGTGACGAGCGAGACCATCGAGCCGGCCTCGACCGCGAGCTTCACGGCGCGCGACAAGAAGCTGCTCGCCAATCCGCCCTACGCCAAGGCGACGATCCCCGAGCCGTATCAGCGCCACATCGTCGACTATCACCGCAAGGAAGGCCCGGGCAGCATCGTGGTCGATCCGGATGCGCGCTGGCTGTACTACGTGCTCGATAACGGCAAGGCGATCCGCTACGGCGTGACCGTCGGCGAAGAGGCGCTGGTGTTCTCCGGCGTCGCCAAGGTCGGCCGCAAGGAAGAGTGGCCCTCGTGGACGCCGACCGCCGACATCAAGAAGCGCCTGACCGGCATTCCGGACTTCGTGGGTCCGGGCCCGCACAATCCGCTCGGCGCGCGCGGCCTCTATCTCTATGCCAACGGCAAGGACACGCTGTTCCGCATCCACGGCACCAACCAGCCGGAATACATCGGCTCGGCGATCTCCTCGGGCTGCATCCGCATGACCAACGAGGACGTCATCGACCTCTACAGCCGCGTGAAGATGGGCGCGACCGTGGTGGTGCTGAAGCCGACCGAAGGCGACTCGCCGTTCAACCCGCGCATGGCGCTGGGCAGCGCCGGCAACCAGAACGGTCTCTGACGTTCATTGCGTTTTGAACGGCGCCGGTCCCGCGGGGACCGGCGCCGTTTTTCTTTGCGGGGTCCTAGAAGAAGTTCCGGATGAAGCGGTGGACGTCTCGCTCGAAACGCCGCGCCGGATCGTAGCGCGGGTGCTCGGCGCGCGGCGCGTGCTCGGTCCGGCCTTGCGCTTCGGACTGCGCGAGCGTCAGCAGCGCTTCGGGCTTTCGCCGCGGCAGCGGCGGCGATGGCTGTACGGCCTCCGGTGACGGCGCAGCGGCGGGCGAAGCCTCCGGCACCGGCGCGGGCGAAGCTTGTTCGGTTCGGCCCACTCCGGCCTCCGGCTCCTTTGGCGCAGCGGCCACTTCGACCGGTCGCGTGTCGTGCTTTTGCGCGTCGCTCTTCGGCGTCTTGGCGGACTGCTGTTCGGCCTGCTTATGGGCCGGCTCCGCGGCGGGCCTGGTCGCCTCGACGGTGGGACTGCTGGCCTCTGCAACTTCAGGAGGCACAGGCTCTGCTGCCGGCGGCTCGACCGTCACGGACGGCTTGGCTTCGGACGGCTTGGCTTCGGATGACTTGGCTTCGGACGACTTGGCGTCCGTAAACGGCCGGGCTTCGGCGGGCTTCACCGCGACCTCTGCCTTCGGCTCGACCTTGCGCGATTCGATCTTCGGTTCGGCCTTGGATTCGATCTTCGACTCGATCTTGGACTCGACCTTGGGCGGTGGCGGCACCACCGGAAGCGCCGCGACCGGCGGAGCGGACGCGTGTGGCGGCTCGGGCTCGGCCGTGGCGACCACGGTCTCGTGCACGTTCCACTGGCAGACCTTGGTGTTGTGCGAGCGCTCGGCCATGTCGATGTGCACGTGATCGCCGTGATAGGCGTCCGAGCCCGGGCCGAGCACCGTCATGAAGCGGCCGCAGGCCGCGACACGCACTCTGTCGCGAAACGACTTCGCGACCTGCTGGTCGGCAAGCGTGAACACGCCGCCGTTGCGCA
>CAKZHN010000431.1 GCA_936924235.1 uncultured Rhodoplanes sp.
TGGCTATCGTTACTTTGTCGAGGAGGGCGGCCTCATCTCGTACGGCTTCGACGCCGTCGAGCAGCACCGGCAAGCGGCGTCATACATCGATCGCATTCTCCGCGGAGCCAAACCAAGCGAGTTGCCGGTCCAAGCGCCGACGAAATTCGAACTCGTCATCAACCTCAAGACGGCCAAAGCGCTCGGCCTTTCCGTGCCGCCCTCACTACTTGCACGCGCCGACGAGGTGATTGAATAGCCCGCAATTTGCTGTGGTGCATCTTGGTCGCTAATGGCACATCGGGTCATTTCGTTGCGATGCGACGGCGCGTCCTTGGAGTAACAGCCGACATCGGGCGGCGCTGGGGGCCTTCCATCTCCGCCGCATCAACCGTTACGATGCTCGCTCCAGCGCCGGGGGGCGAGAATGAGGCGACGGGAATTCATCGGCGTATTGGCCGCCGCAGGTTTGCCGCTGACGGCACTTGCGCAGCAGGCGAGGCTAATACCGACAATCGGTGTGCTTTGGCACGCGGGTAGCCCGAGCGAAGAACAGCCATATTTCGACGCGCTCATTCAGGGCTTCAAGGAACTTGGCTATGTCGAGGGCCGCAACATCAGGTTTGAGCATCGATTTCCCAATGAAACGCCTGAGCACTTCCGGCAAATGGCGGCAGAGCTGGCGGCAATGAACGTGGCCACCATCGTAACTGTGGGCAATCAGACCGCCCAATATGCGAAGCAGGCGACCGCGACGGTCCCGGTTGTCTTTGTTTTCGTGAATGACCCTGTCGGCGCGAAACTGGTCAACACGCTCGCGCGGCCGGGCGGAAACGTGACCGGTCATTCCGTCATCGGAATTGATCTCACAGCCAAGCGTTTTGAGCTTCTGCGAGAGATCGTACCGCAGGCGTCGCATGTCGGATTGCTTCTCAATCCAGCCGAACCGTCCGCTGCGCAATACTTCGCGGAAGGCAGAGCCGCCGCGACGGCGCTTGACTTGACAGTCCAGCCTTTCGAGCTCCGTTCGCTGAATGAAATGGAGAGCGTTTTTACCAGCATGGTGCAATCCGGAGTTCAGGCGCTGGCGCTCGGACCGGGCGGTCTCTTGTTTCAAGGCAAGAGCGATCTTGCGAAGATGGCGCTCACCCACCGCATACCGACTTGCGGCTGGTCGCGCGAGACATTGGTTTCCGGACTCCTGCTGTCGTATGGACCCGATCTGGTGCAGATCGTGCGGCAGGCCGCGACCTTCGTCGACAAGATTTTGCACGGCGCTAGGCCGGGCGATATCCCCGTCCAACAACCGACGCGCTTTCAGCTGATCGTCAATCAGCAGGCCGCCAAGGCGCTGAAGATTAGTATTCCGTCCTCGTTTTTTCTCCGCGCCGACGAGGTGATCGAATAGCGAGGCTCGATGTGGGCTCTGATGTCGGCTTCCAGGGGTAAAGCAGACATGCCGGTGGCGTCAAAAATCGCGCGAATGACCCAAAGCGGACATCGGCCCGAACGCAATTCAGGCCTTCCAGGATACTAGTTCGGGCCGATACGATGCCCTCTGTTAAGCCGGGGGGTGGGCATGAGGCGGCGGGATTTTGTACGGCTTGTCGGTGGAGCGGCAATGTGGCCGTGCGCGACACACGCCCAACAGTCGATGCCGGTCGTCGGCTTCATCAGCCCAGCGGCTCCCCATTCCTTCCAAGATCGATTGCGGGCGTTCCACAAAGGCCTCAAGGAAGCGGGCTACGTCGAGGGCCAAAACGTCGCCATTGAATACCGGTGGGCGTACGATCAGGTGGAGCGCTTGCCCGAGCTTGCGGCCGATCTGGTGCGTCGCGGAGTGAGCGTCATCGCCGCGTTGGGTGGAACGCCCACGGCGCTCGCGGCCAAGGCTGCCACGCAGAGCATTCCGGTGGTCTTTTACGTCGGCGTCGATCCGGTCGAGCGTGGAATTGTTGCGGGCTTGAGCAGGCCTGGCGGCAATCTGACCGGGGTGAGCAGCCTAGCTATAGAGCTGGTGCCGAAACGGGTCGAAGTTCTGCACGAATTGATCCCAGCAGCCACCAGTGTGGCGCTGCTGGTCGATCCGGCCAACCCAAGCAGCGCGGCGAAGTCGGCCGAGCTTGCGCGGTCGACGGCAGCGGCTTTGGCGCTCGCACTTCATACAGTTGGTGCCAGCAGCGAACGAGAATTTGATGCTGCCTTCGCGAAGGCTGCGCAGCTTCGCGCCGGTGCGATCGTCATCGCAAGCGACGCGCTCTTCAACAATAGAAGCGCACGTCTCGCCGCTCTGTCCATTCAGCATTCAGTGCCCGCGGCGTTTCAATATCGCGAATTCGTCGCAGCGGGCGGCCTGATAAGCTATGGCGGCAGCCGCACAGCTCCGTTTCACTTGGCCGGTGTTTATGTCGGGCGCATCCTGAAAGGCGATAGGCCCACCGATCTGCCGGTTCAGCAGGAAACCAGCGTCGAATTGATCATCAATCTCAAGACGGCCAAGGCGGCTGGCATCGCTGTGCCACTTTCATTGCTGGGCCGTGCCGACGAAGTTATCGAGTGATGTCGCCTATTGGCACATCGCGTCATTTCGCTGCGACGCGACAATACGGTCGCTTTCGGATCGAAGCCGACATCGCGCTGAGTTTATGAGTACACGGCCTAGTCCATTAGAGAAAAGGGCCGGCGCAAGTAAAATTGTGGAAACGCCAAATGCGATGGCTTTTATGCACCTCATTGCCCAACTCCGATGAGTACAGCTCGAGTAGCGTCAATGCAGCCCTTGCGTTCTCTTTTATCTTCCGACCGTCACGCCCGCGGTTGTTCGCAAAAGATCCCTGAGGGTTGTGGCATTCTTGTCGTCAATAATCTGCCTCGTGAGGACAGAACTTGGCCGGGGATATTGAGGATGGCTTGGCTCTTCCGCGGCGAAGAGAGACGATCAATCCTATAGGGGCCTCCTGATCGGGACTGCGATTGAGGTCGGCAGGCACCATCCGAGGCGGATGCTTCACCCGAGAGGCACACAGCAACAACCGAGATCGCGATCGCTCGCAAAGTTCCGGTGACCATGCTGTCTCCTCCTACGTACTTTGACTAAGCACGCCGCCTCCGCTTTAAAAGAATGATCGCGCCATTGACTTGGCCGCAATTCAGTCGAAAGCCTTTGCTGGCTTGATCCCAAGTGCGTCAGCTATCCTCATCAAATCCGAGATCGATCTGGCGCCGAGTTTTCGCATCCCATTCGACCGGTGGACCTTCACGGTGATCGGGCTGACATCCAGCCTACCGGCGATCTGCTTGTTCGTGAAGCCCGCACCCACGAGTGCAATGACCTCCGATTCGCGAGAGGTTAGCGAATTAAATTTGGCCTTAACCCCGGCGAGCCATTGATCCCGCTCGCGTTGAGCGCGATGTCGTTCGAGTGCCACTCTGACGGCGTCGAGCAGTTCCTGATCACGAAACGGCTTGGTAAGGAAATCGATTGCACCCGCTTTCATAGCCCTCACGCTCATTGGGATGTCGCCGTGTGCGGTCACAAACACGATGGGCACGTTCCGCCCTGCCTGTCGCAGCTCCGCCTGGAAATCGATGCCGCTGACGCCTGGCATGCGTATGTCGAGAATTAAGCAGCAAGGCGCATCAGGAAGCTGAATCTGCAAAAACTCCCTGGCTGTTCCGAAAGTCTGGGCCTGCAGTCCGACCGACCGGAACAGGTCTTTCAGGGCCTCTCGCAATGGCTCGTCATCGTCGACGATAAAAACGAAGGGAGCCAAAGATTTTACTTCGGTCACAGGGTGGCTCCCTTGGCGACCGGCAGAGAAACCCCTATGCCCATGCAGTCCAATCATCGGCTTCTGCGTGCCGGCCGACGCAACGTCCGCAAACTACAACTCCTTGGTCCACAGGCTCCCCCAGGCTGATGTCGCTATCTGCATCCCATTGCTTTGATCTAGGCGTCGCTCCGAGTGAATTGGACCTCCCAGCAAAGCTTCTGAACCTAAGTACAATTCTTCCTGCGGAAAAATTTGGGGAGCTTCGTATTTTGTGACACACGGGATGCCCTGTGATTACTCACGACGTCGTTGAAATGGGCCTGAACGGAAAGGAAGTCGTCGCTCAGCGCCGCTTCCAGACCCGATTGAGACCTTCTCTTGGCGCCTAGACAAATCGATGGCTGCTGTTACGTCGTGCGCAGCCGGGTATGGCCAAGGTTTATTTTCTATCTAGCAGGATCAGCCGATGTGTTGATCAGCCAAGCACCCCTCTAAATCCCGATCTATCTGCTCGAGCTCAAACTCCAGGGCAGCTTGGTGAACACCCGCCCACGATTTCATTAAATCGACGGTCTGAGAAAACCCTTCGGCCTCTCGCGAGACCTTTACAGAGCTCTCTGACACAGAGACCACCGTTCGTTGCAGGCTTGCGAGCAGATTTTGGGTGCAAAATGCGAAGCGCCTAGTCTCGTCACCAGAAAGACTCACGATTACCTCCTTCCAAAGGAACGGCCTACAGCAGCAACTCTGCTGTCGTGGTGATCAGTTGTCCCCCGCAGGAATACTTCCCACGGGAAGACAACTGAACCACGCCAGAGAGCAAGCTAAGAATCAGTATTTGGTTTTCGTGTTCTTCGAGACGCTTGCGTAGGCTTCCGATGGCTGAGCCTGGCCATACACCTGCAGCGGCACGGCGACCGGACGGTCGCAGTTGCACGTGATGTCGCGGTTCTCGCCGGGGAGCTCGCGCTCCTCGACGATGTGCTTCCGCTCGGTGTTGTACTTGTGCTCGACGAGGTTGACGAACGTGTTGACGTTCTTGGTGTCAA
>CAKZHN010000432.1 GCA_936924235.1 uncultured Rhodoplanes sp.
GAACCCCCGACCAACGGTTTACAAAACCGCTGCTCTACCGCTGAGCTAGCCCGGCAAATCATGGGTTTTCTACCACTCTTGACCGAAATTGCCACCGGATTGCCACCGCGACACCCGGCATTTCGTTCTCTGTCTGATCGCGGGATCAGATCGTCACCTTGGCGAAGGCCGCTTCCATAATTTCGGCGGCGCGCGCATCGGTGTTGGTGAACAGATGCCCATATACCCTGAGTGTGATTGCTGCGGAAGCGTGCCCAAGGCGCCGGCTGATGGTCAGGATGTCCATGCCGGCGGCGATAAGCTGGCTCACGTGCGTGTGCCGCAGGGCGTGCAGTGTGCAGTCGATCGACAGGGCATCCATCGCCAACGCAAATTTCTGGGTCAGCCAATGGGGCGCCCTGGTCGAGCCGTCGAAACGCGCGAACACCAGCGAGTCGTCGGGGGCTCGGCCCATGCCCAGGCCCAGGCGGCGCTCCTGCTGACGGGCTCGATGGGCGCGGAGCTCTGCCACAAGCCAAGGCGAGATCGAGACGTTCCGGCGGCTGTTCTTCGTCTTGGGCGATTTGAACCGCAAGCCGCCTTTTTTGGTCTGTTCAAGCGAGCGCTCGATCCGCACGCGGGCCTTCTCCAGATCGACATCCTTCCAACGCAGTGCAAGAACTTCACCACGCCGGCATCCGGTGCCGAGCAGGAATGATACGATCGGCTTCGCTGTGCGGCCTTCAAAGTGGCGGAGCACCTGGCCGATCTGCTCCTGCGTGAGGATCGTAAGTTCGGTGTCCGGGACGCGGGGCGGGTTGACTACAGCGGCGACGTTCTGTCCGACCACGCCCCATGTGGCAGCGTGGCCTAGGACACGATGCAATAGCCGGTGCACATGGCCAACGGTGCGAGCGGCGAGAGGGCGGCCCCCCTTGCCGCCTTCGCGCAGCAGTTTGGCATAAAGCTCCTGCAGCGCGACCGGTCGTAGTTTCTGTATCCGTGCAGAGCCAAGGTGCGGCTTGATGTAGAGGTCCGCCATCTCGCCGTAGCGTTCCAGCGTCAAGCCGCTTGTGTTCGATGCGGCCCAGTCTTTCATCCATCGATCGACAAATTCGGCGAGCGTGACCTTGTTGGGATCGATGCCGCCGCCGGCCGCGTTCTCAGCCACGAGGCGGGCTAGTTCGATGTCCGCGGCGCGCTTGGTGCCCTTGAAGGATGCGTATCGGACGCGACGTTTGCCGGTCAGAGGATCTGCACCAACATCGAATTTTAGCTCGAAGGAGTTCGTGCCACGGCGCCTCACGTGTCCGGTCATTGGTCGCCCCCCTCATCCTTTGTAGGCAAACCCTTGAAATTGAGAGCTGCGGCGGCCCTCGGGAAATTCCGAAGGGGATGACCCGATGGCCATCCCTTACCGTCAAGCAGGCGCGATCTGGCGTCTTCGTACTCGTCGCCGCGTTCGCTCATTCGCCTCACGATCCACGAGAAGATCATGCGGGCGTGCTCGTCGACGGATTTGTAGAACGGATGCGAAGGCAGCGTCTCGGAGGGATCGGCTGGTGCGAGCAATTCGACGATGTGCGGCAAAGCCAACTGAAGCGCCTTTTTCGTTGCGGGGTCGGTTTGCCAAGTTCGATCTTGCCAGCTCGCAGCGTTCGCCGCCTGTGACAGCACAAAGCCGAGCGCGGTATTTGCCGCATCGTCCTCGTCGCTGGCCACGTTCTTCACCGCCATCTTCAGCAACTGCTCGACTGTACTCGACATCGATTTGCCGTTGCGAAGGTGACTGATCTTTTCTTCGAGGTCGCGGTCGAGACGAACCAGAACGGCAACACGAGTGCCGGTCGGCTTCCTTCCTGATCCCACACGCTTGCCGCCCCGAGCCATGAATTCACCTTTGAATATCCGATACACAAGTTTTTCACATAAGATAATAAGGCGTAGCGCGCTGCCGGGTCAACGGCTAATCCCGAACAATCGAGAACGGTTCGGAATGCCCCAGCCCAGGAGCTTAGAATGAGCACGCGAGCCAAAAGAGTTCGAAATACCAAGCCTAAAGCTGATGCGCTTGCGGCGCTGAGTCGCCCAACCATTTCACCGCTGGAATTGGCGGCGTTGAAGCTGCTGCCGGTTTCGAGGGATGGGATCTACAACGCCTGCAACAGCGGCGAGATCGAATGCTTCCGCATTGGCGGAAAGATCGTCATCCCGTGCGCACCGCTGCGCCGGAAGCTCGGAATCGAAGCCTAACTAGTCCGAGCGCAGCCTTGTGGCCGATCACTTCGCACGCCTGAAATGGCGATGGCTCGATCAACTGATGCACGATCATCGGCTGAGCCCGCGGTCGCGTTGCGTCGGTTACGAGATCGCTCGGCACCTCAACGCTCAATCCGGTGACGCCTGGCCATCGCAGGAAACCATGCGCAAGAACCTTGGCTTCAAACACAAGAACCAGATCAGCCGCGCAGTGCAGGACATCCGGCGCCTCGGCTATTTCCAGGTCTCGGTCGATCTGAAGACCCACAGCAACACTTACGTCCCTAACTTCAGTGTGGTGACACCGCAGGGAGTGCCGACACCACAGGCGGTGTCAGGTCAGGTACACGAGGCGACACCACAGGCGGTGTTACCCCGACACCAAAATCAGGCTTTTGGCGACACCACGGGAGGTGCTCAATCTTCTCTAAGAGAACTTCAAACTGACAAAGGGCCCAGCGCCGACACCGGCGGCTGTGATCGCGGTGCCGTCAGTTGGACTTCCGTGAAGAACAGACTGCGGATCAGCCTGAGCCCCGGCATGGTCACCTCCTGGTTTGAGCCAGCCGAACTCGTGACCATCACGGATACCGAGGTAGTGCTGCGCATGCACTCCCGCTTCGCTCGGCGGCAAGTGGAGAATAATCATCTAGGCGACAGACTGACCGATGCGTGGCGCGCAGAGCTTGGCGCGGCCGTCACTGTGCGGCTTGTCGATCCGGTGGCGAGGGCTGCCGAATGATCGATCCGCGCGTTCACATTCCACTCGCTCTGTTCGAGTTCATCATCTGTCTGCCGTCCGACCGACAGCACGCAGCACTCGATGCAGCAGTCGAGTCCTTCCGCGCAGCAGGCGACTTTGAGTGTGCCGCTGCCTTCGATGTGGAAGCTCGCTTGCTGCTGGCCGATTGGCGCGCTCGCGGATGCACTCAAGTGGGCCACGCATGACCGGGGGGGGTGCTGAAATGTTTTCGAGGCGACGATCCGGGACCGGTGGCCCCTCAACAAAAACTTTTTCGGGCATTTGGGCATATCTTTTTTTGCCCGGCCAAGATGTTACAGGCGAGCGCGCTGATGCGTCGTAAATTCATCGACGACGCCGAACTCGCCGAGATCGAGCGTGACCTCGACGAGCTCGAAGCCCTCCTTCGCCGGCCGCGCAGGCAGCGCGCTGTTGTGGCCGCTGCAGGCGGTGGTGCTCTGCGGTCTGGCCGCAAGATGCACGACGGGTTGCGCCCACGGCCAGCGGCCTTCGCCAGGGCCATTGCTAGCGGCCTGAAGCCGACCGCTTCCGCCTTCGTCGCCGGCTATCGCTCGCCCAACCGAATGACTGTCTGGCGCCTCCTTCGCGACGAGAAGGTGCGCGCCGAGATCGAGCGCCTAAAGGCAATTGCAGACGCAAAGCAATCAACAGGAGCAGACCACCATGGCCGTTGAAGCGCAGACCTTCGCCGAACAGATCGCGGTTGCAGAGCGGGAGCTAGGAGCAGCAGTTGAGCGAGCCAGGCTTGCAAGCGACGGCGTGCTGACGGCCCAGAAAGCCCTTGGCACTTGCGGCGATGATCGTCAAAGACCGGCTCTGCAGGCCAAGCTCGATGATGCCCTATGTGCCGCGGCATCCAGCGATGAGGGCGTCGCCGCCGCGCGGTCGCGAATTTCGAGCATTCGGCACGACGAACTGGATCGGCGAATGCCAAAACACAAGACGGCGCGTCGCGCCGCTCTCGACGACGCGATCGCCGGCATGGAGCGCGCCCGTGCTGCGGTCGACCGCTACAACGAGGTTTGCGCCTTGATGCAGCAGCTCGGCATCGACGTGAAAACGTTCATCAAGCCGCCGTTCTTCGAAAACATCGAAAAGCTGGCGCGTACGACGCGCGAGGCGATCAAGTAGGACCGAGCCCGAATTCGCCTTCGAATGCCCCAGCAGCGACACAGCGAGGCGGAAAGAGCACGATGGCGCGCTGCGCAGGCCGCTCGCCGTGAGCGGACGCGAAAATTTGAGATGAACGTCTGGCCGCTCGAGCTAGAGGTCGATCTCGTATTTGGAGCGTTGGTCGAGGCAGGCGTCGTCAAGGAAGATTCTTGGCTGAAGTTTCGCGACCGCGCGGCAACTCGCTTGGGCCGAGCAGAGATTGCCGCGCAGCTTCGATCGGTAGTCCGACAGAGCCTGGTTGCTCAAGTCCGATGTCGGAAAGTTCTGAGGATACCGCTTGAAGAGCTGCAGTTTGAGAGTGGGATCCCCGCGGCATAGTTCGGGGCAAATCACAGTATGTCATCGATGACTGCCGGCCGAAGCGCGGCGCGCGCAAAATGGCGGCGGGCCTGGAAACGAAACCATGAATACCGATGACCTGAAAAAGCTCGATGGCGAGATAAAGACGCTGGAACCGCGGCTCGAAAAGCTGCATCCGATCAAAGACCACGATGCTTACAGCGAGGCCGATAGGGCATTGGAGCGCATGCGGCGCTTGCGCTCCGACGCGACGCGCGAATCCGTGCTCGGTGATCTGGAATTCGCGCGAGAAGA